>NZ_JAQDPG010000005.1:0-314672 GCF_027659535.1 Enterococcus malodoratus
CAAATATCAATATCTGAATCATCTGCCATATCTTCTAAAATTTCATCTAACCATTCTTTGGGTTACTTCACAAAGAAGAATCTGGTTTGTGATGACTACTATAAAGAATACGCAATGAAAAAAGTCAAAACTGGGGTTTGGTCTCCCGATACTAAACGTGGGAACGATGCTAACTGGAAAAACCACCTCTCTCCTGTTTTCGGTCACCTTCCAATGGCGAAGCTAAACCGGAATACTTATGAACTTTGGATTGCTGAAAAACTTGAAAGTCATGCATGTTCCAGTGTCAAAGCGTATCACAATACTTTTATGAATATGCTTAATGATGCTGTCATTTTGGGAGTAATAGATAGGAATAGATTACTTAGAGTTCATATTGGAGAATCAAAAATAGAGCCCAAAAACAAACATTTTAGTTTTGAAGCATACAAGAAGTGGATGTCCTCTGCTGAAAAAAACCTTTCAAAATACGATTTCACCTTTGTGTATCTCAGTGTTTTTGGGTTAAGACGTGGGGAAATTCTAGGTTTAAAGAAAAGTTCAGTATATGCACATTCTGATATGAGGACGAAACTAGATATTAGTGATAGTAGAACCAATGAACAACCAAACGGTAAAGGTTCCACAAAGACCGGTAAAAGCAGATGGATAACGTTAGATGATCGAGGTACTAAGTTGATCGAATACGCTATTGAAGAAGCCGCTGAAATAAAAAAAGACTTTGGCAGAATACTTCATCAAGACGATTATCTTTACATGAATCCACGAACCGCAAATCCTTACGATGTTGGGCAGTTGAATAGGTTATTCACTCAAATTAATGAGATTACTGGACTACATGCCTACCCACATTTATTAAGACACTATTTTACTTCTCAAGCTGTGATCGTAGGAGTACCAAAAGAACAGGCTGCAGCTGTTTTAGGGCACACAACGATTCATATGTCTGAGAAATACACTCATATAGAGGACGAAGTTTCAGACAACGTCATCAACTTGGTGGAAGATCGCTTAAAATTCGACTAAAAAGAAACGCTGAAATTGCAGTAATCTCAGCGTCACAAGCGAACATGCGTTGTCGTCGGGAAGTTTTTAAAAACCTGCCAAAATATCCCGACATATTCCCGACAAACTCTCTTTTCTTATCGTTTATTGTCCTTTTTAGATAAAAATTTTATCATAAAAATACTGCTATTAGAGGATTGAAAACTATCCGGAGCTAAAGAAAAGCCTAAAAGAGCTTATTTAACAAACATTGCATCGCCAAAGCTGAAGAAACGATACCGTTCTTCAATCGCATGATGGTAAGCAGCTAATGTTTCTTCGCGTCCCGCAAATGCACTCACTAACATTACTAAAGTTGATTTAGGTAAATGAAAGTTCGTCGAAAAGGCTTGGACAATTTTAAACTCATATCCCGGCGTAATAAAGATATCGGTCCAACCGCTGTCGGCCCTAATCTCGCCATCGAATTTCGTTCCGATTGTTTCCAAAGTACGGATCGAAGTGGTTCCAACCGCAATGATTTTCCCGCCAGCAGCACGAACATCATTCAATTGAGACGCCGCTTCTTCCGTCAAACGATAGAATTCACTATGCATTTGATGTTCGGAAATATTGTCTACACTGACAGGGCGGAAAGTTCCCAGTCCAACATGCAATGTCAAATAGACCAACTTCACACCCTTTGCTGCGATTCTTTCTAGTAGTTCGGGGGTAAAATGCAAACCTGCAGTCGGAGCTGCTGCCGAACCGTTCTCTTTTGCATAAACAGTTTGATAACGTTCTGGATCTTCCAAGCGCTCTTTGATATAAGGCGGCAACGGCATTTCACCTAGTGATTCCAAATTCTCTAAGAAAATACCTTCATAAGTAAATTCCACGATTCGTCCGCCGTGTTCCAGTTCCTCCTTAACTTCTGCTCGCAAACGACCATCACCAAAGACGATCTGAGTACCGACTTTCGCCCGACGTGCAGGCTTGATCAAGGTCTCCCATTCATCTCCCTGTGTGTTGTTCAGCAGCAAGACTTCTAGATGTCCTCCCGTTTCAGGCTTTTCTCCATACAAACGAGCCGGTAAAACGCGTGTGTCATTCATGACTAGAGCGTCCCCAGGATTCAACTCCTCAATAATCTCATCAAAATGCTTATCTGAAATATGACCCGTTTCTCGATCTAAGACTAGCAATCGTGAACTGTCGCGCTTTTCTAGAGGGGTCTGGGCAATTAATTCTTCTGGTAAATCAAAATCAAAATCTTCTGTGGTTAACATAGCTTCTCCTCTTTTCCTCCGCTATTCTATCACGGAGCATTCCCATTGAAAAGTACAGCGGCGTTTCCTTTCTCATGAATGGATTAAAAAAAATGATCCCATTTGAAAAGAATTCTTTCGATTATTAAAAAATTGTTTTTTTATTCTCTCATTCAATCTTCCTTTATGATAAACAAGCCATGTAAACGCGTCAAAGAAAACGTTATTTAATGATCAAAAATAATGATTTCCATCGCGATGTATTGACCAAAACAAATCAGTCTATTTGTTTTTAATCGTTCTTTGTTGCATACTTAAATTATAAGTATGTTAAATTTTTTACATTCAAGATGCCGTTTTGCTAGTTTCAGGATGCACCTTTCGCCGCATATTTTTACAAGATTCGTTGGATTATATGCAATCGATTTTGAGAATAAATTTTGTAAAATCCTTTCTCATTTTCGCAGGTGCAGACCTTGTTCAGCCGAGAGAACATTTCAGCATACGGATTGGAATCAGGAATAATTTTTCATTAGAACGACTAGTTTTTTAATATGAAGAAGGAGTGAAAAAATGATTGAATTTGACCACGTTTCCAAAATATACAATGGAAATAAAGTAGCAGTTGAAGATATTACACTCTCTTTTGATAAGGGAGAATTCATTTGCCTAATCGGAACCAGCGGTAGCGGAAAAACTACGACAATGCGGATGATTAACCGCATGATCGATCCCACAAAAGGCACAATCACTATCAATGGTGAAGATATCCAAAAGAAAAACCCGGTTGAATTACGCCGTCAGATCGGTTACGTCATCCAAAATATTGGTTTAATGCCGCATATGACGATTCGTGACAACATTACTCTCGTACAACGTTTGTTGAAAGTAGACAAAGAAGAGCAAAACAAGACGGCCGAAAAAATGATTGACTTAGTTGAATTACCGCGCGATATGCTGGATCGTTATCCCCATGAATTATCAGGTGGACAACAGCAACGTATCGGGGTTGTTCGTGCGCTCGCTGCGGACCAAGACGTCATCTTGATGGACGAACCTTTCGGTGCCTTAGATCCGATAACCCGTGATTCTTTACAAGACCTTGTGAAGGACTTGCAAGAACGTCTAGGAAAGACGATCGTTTTCGTTACTCACGACATGGATGAAGCGCTGAAATTGGCCAACCGGATCGCTATCATGGACAACGGAAAAGTGATCCAATTTGATACGCCGGAAAATATTTTGCAGCATCCAGCCAATGAATTTGTAGAAGAACTTTTAGGTGAAGATCGATTGCTGCAAGCAAAACCAGATACCACAACAGTGGGTGAAATCATGATGCATACTGCCGTCTCTATTACACCAGAGAAGAGTTTGCAAAATGCGATTCGTTTGATGCGGGAAAAACGGGTAGATACCTTATTGATCGTCGATGAAGACAATGTTTTAAAAGGCTTTGTTGATGTTGAAACAATCGACCGCGAACGCCGTCATGGCAAGGCCACCAGTATCGGCGATATTATCAATCCAAATGTTTTCTATGTGAAAGAATCCGCACTGGTCCGTGATAGTTTGCAACGGATCCTAAAACGCGGCGTAAAATATGTTCCCGTCGTAAATGACAGCAAACATTTAGTCGGCATCCTAACGAGGGTATCGCTCGTGGATATCATCTATGATGTTCTTTGGGGTGAAGAAGATACTTTCGGAGATGCGGCTGAAAGCATAACAAGTGAGGAGGCGTAATTATGCAAGCATTCATCAATGAATATGGTGGGCAAATGCTGACAAAAAGCGCTGAACATTTGTATATTTCTGCTATTGCGTTAGGACTTGGAATTTTAGTCGCCGTCCCTTTAGGAATTGTCTTAACTCGGCTGCCTAAAATCTCAGGACTCGTGATCGGGATCGCCAGCGTGTTACAAACTGTCCCATCACTCGCTTTACTAGCATTAATGATTCCATTCTTCGGTGTCGGAAAACTTCCTGCGATCATCGCTCTGTTTATTTATTCTTTATTGCCGATTTTACGTAATACGTTTATCGGGATGAAAAATGTCGATCGCAATTATCGTGATGTCGCTAAGGGTATGGGAATGACCAATCTGCAATCCATTTTTACGGTGGAATTACCGATCGCGGTCCCAACAATCATGGCGGGGATTCGTTTAGCTGCCGTGTATGTTATCGCGTGGGCTACTTTAGCTTCTTATATCGGCGCAGGTGGTTTAGGTGATTTAATCTTCAGCGGGCTGAACAACTTCCAACCGCCGTTGATTATTGCCGGAACTGTGCCGGTCATTTTGATGGCTTTAATTGTCGATCTGTTATTAGGTCTCCTAGAAGATCACATGACCCCTGCAGCTTTAAGGAAGGAGGAGTAATGCATGAAAAAATTAAAAACATTCGCCTTACTCGGTCTTTCACTCCTATTTCTAAGTAGCTGCTCCTTTCCTGGTTTAGCTTCTAACGATAGCGAAAACACGATTGGGATCACCGGCGGAATTACTTCTGAGACACAAATTTTAGCGAACTTGGTTTCTGGAATGATCAAGCATTATACCGATCTAGATACTACGATTATTAATAATTTGGCCACAACAACGATCAATCATCAAGCGATGATGAACAAAGACGCTTCCATTTCAGCAGCTCGTTATACCGGAACAGACTTAACAACTACCTTAGGCTTGCCAGCGGAAAAAGATCCGAAAAAAGCCTTTGATACGGTTAAAACAGAATTCGAAAAACGATATCATCAAACTTGGTTTTCTTCTTACGGCTTTGACAATACCTATGTTTTCTTAGTTCGTAAAGACACGGCTGAAAAATACAACTTGAAAAAAGTCAGCGATTTGAAAAAACATGCCGGCGAATTGAAGGCCGGGGTCGATACTGCTTGGATCACTCGAGAAGGCGATGGCTATGATGGTTTTAAAGAGACCTATGGTTTTGAGTTTTCTTCGATTTTACCGATGCAGATTGGTCTCGTTTACGATGCCGTTGAAGCAGGCAAAATGGATATTGTTTTAGGCTACTCAACAGATGGACGGATTGCCAGCTACGACTTGGTTATGCTGGAAGATGACTTGCATTTCTTCCCGCCTTACGATGCAGCGGCGATCGCCACCGATGAGGTATTAGCGAAAAATCCAAAAATTCGGACAGCTTTAAAACGTCTGGAAGGAACAATCAATACTAGAGAAATGCAAAAACTAAACTATCGTGCAGATAATGATTTAGTGGAACCTTCTGTTATTGCTGAAGATTTCCTAAAACAACACAACTATTTCGAGAAGGAGTGAAGCAACAATGGAAAACATGAATACGTTCCAACAATTTATTGACTATTTCCAAACCAATGGTGCCTATGTTTTCAGTCAGTTTGTGCGCCACTTCCTGATTTCGATCTATGGGGTATTGTTTGCGGCAATCGTCGGAATTCCAATAGGCATTTTTATTTCTAAACATTACAAGTTGGCTAATTGGGTGATCCGGATCGCTAATGTGATCCAAACAATCCCTTCACTAGCTATGATCTCAATTTTGATGATCGGATTAGGTCTCGGAGTAAACGTCGTAATCTTGACCGTCTTCTTATACTCGCTACTGCCAATCATCAAAAACACCTACACCGGGATGCGCCAAGTCGATAAAAACGCCTTGGATGTCGGAACTGGTATGGGAATGACTTCTTGGCAGCGGCTTTATATGATTGAATTGCCGCTTTCTGTTTCAGTTATTATGGCTGGGATTCGAAACGCTTTAGTGGTCGCTATCGGGATCACTGCTATCGGGGCTTTCGTCGGCGCTGGCGGCTTGGGTGATATCATCATCCGCGGTACCAACGCGACAGATGGAACATCCTTGATCTTGGCAGGTGCATTACCAACTGCCTTGATGGCTATTTTGACTGACTGGATTTTAAGTATCGTTGAACGAAAACTGGACCCAGCAACTAAAACAAGTAAGTAAAAAAAAGCGACGCCGCTTGAAGAATTTTTCTTCGAGCGGCGTCGCTTTTTCTATTCGTCTAACTATTCAACAATTCGTAGCCAACTTCTTCGTCACAGATCAAGACATTGATTAATTTCCCATTGATTGCACCCAACGTTGCCGTTGCCCGTTTTTTCGAACATACAGCGCCGATACTGATCGGTGCTAAGCGCAGCGAATCTAATCCGCTGGAAATCGGGAACTGATTACGGTATTGAATTTCTTTTCCTTCAATATCAAAGGCCCGGCCAATCATCGTTCCCACGGCTCCTTCAGCCACTAGATCATTCAGATCACGATTATCTAAGATTCCCGAAGAAACTAGCGTATTTCGTGTCGTCTCAATGTTGCCGACTCCGCTAAATGCGACATCGATTTTTCGCCCTAGCGAAATATTCAAATCGATTTGCGGTTGAGCCAGCAGCTCTTCTTGCAACTTCCGTGAATTAACGAATGCTGGCGCATTGAAAAATTCATGCCGACCATTTAATTTTTGGGCTAAACGAAAAACCAATTCATTGCCGTCCATCACCGTACGATTTGGACCTAAACTTCCCGTCAACTGAACAACATGAACATTTTTTAAATCATGTGCTGGAAAGTTTTTTACCATTTTTTCAACGGTCGCGCCCCATGAGATCCCTAGTATTTTATCATCAGATAATGCACTGCTGATATAATCTGCCGAAGCTTTCCCCACATTGTCTAAATCATAATCATATTCGCCTAACCCTTTGACAACGATGACCTCTAGCAAATCAAACTTTTCTTTTAGTTGCATCATCAATGTATTGTTGCGCTCAAAAGGTGCTTCGATTGAGATTTTAACAATTTGTTTTTCTCTTGCTTCCTCCAGCATTCTGGAAATCGATGGACGTGATACCCCAATTATTTTCGCAATATCGTTTTGGTTCATCCTATCTAAATAGTACAGTTCTGCTACTTTTAATAATTTAGAAATATCATTCGCCATTTTTTCCTCCTAGTTCAAATACTGGACTGACATCCTATAAGCCTATAATAAAGTCATCAATAATTTCTAACGCTTTCACTACGCCGTCTTCATCATTGGTCGGGCAGTGCCACCTAGCCGCCCGTTTTAATTCACTCGTTGCATTTCCCATTGCGATGGATTGGGAAAATAATTCAAAAGATGAGAGGTCGTTCCCATTATCCCCAACTACAAATACCTCATTTGCAGATAGGCCATAATAACGAGCCAACTCAGCCAAAGAATTCCCCTTGCTCACATTTTTCTTAGAAAATTCAATCATGGTCGGGTATCCTTGAACACACGAATATTGTTGCGAAAAACGTTGTTCTATTTGACTTTTATTCTGTTTTATTATATCTGGGTTATCACAAATAAGCAATTTTGAATATTTTTCATTCTGTGCATTTTTTTCGATTGGACAAACCGTCAGCTGATTGTTTGTCAAAAAACAAAATTCTAAGGTTCCAAGATTTATCGTAGGAAACGAAGTCTGCGCTCCTTGTTCATTTACCGCTATGCAAGTCAGACCTACCTCTTGACAGAAGGCGGTTAATTCTTGATACTCCGAAAAATCAAGCAGCTCTTCTACTAGTTTCTCACCGCCCACATTTTGCACTAATGCACCATTAGCAACAACATGATAACCATCGGCTATCCCAACCGCTTGAGCGTGTGGACTTACCCCCGACATTGGACGTCCTGAACAAAAAGCGAATGTATAGTTTTTGCTTTCTGCTCTTTGGCGGATCGCTTCAGCTACATTACGGGTCAACCTTCCACTAGAATTCAGTGCTGTTCCGTCAAGATCTAAAGCCACTAAAATCATCAGAATTTCCTTTCAAAAAAAGACTGGACAAGCTATCCAGCCTTTCAGTTATTATTTTCCCATCTCTTTTAACGCTTTCAAGGCAGCGTCTAAAAATGTTTCTTCATCAAGTCCGGTTAATAATCCAACCGAATTAATTTGAGGAATTCCTTCCGCATCCGCAGGATCAATTGGGCTGGTAAAAGCGATAATATCAATATCACCATTAGAGACCGCACCTTTGACCATACCAGGATTTACTTCTTGGATTTCTACTTCGTACCCATGTTCCTCCAGTAATTCTACAATTCGTTCACCAACCATAGCCGAACTTACCGTACCTGAACCGCATACAGATAAAACTTTAATTTCTGTCATCTCTAAACCTCCTATTTTTAAGTACCATTTATCCTTGCACTCACAATTTTTTTAGTGCCTCAAAAAATTCGCGAGCATCCATAAGTCCTTTTATCCATTATAGTATAACGCTTTCATCTATTGTTGATTTTTAAAATTTAATTTTACTGGTCACGGCTAAAACTTCTTCCGGACTTTTAGCTCGGCAGATCGCATCCAAATCTTCTTTAGTTTTAAAAACACTCATCAATTGACGTAAAAGCGCCAATTGCTTCTTCGGATGTTCCATCGCTAACGGGAAGAAGATATTGCTTTGCAATTTAATCTCCGGACTTCCCATCATAGAAACTTCTATTGGTTCTTTCGTTACAACGACACCCATCCCCGGGCGCAAAACATGTTCCGGGTCCGTATGAGGAATCGCGATATTATGACCATCCGCTGCTAAACCAGTTGGAAAGACTTTCTCTCTGGCAATCACCGCATCCACATAAGATGGTTTTACGATCTGGGCTTTTTCAAATTCAGCTCCGATCAATTGAATGACTTCTTCAAATGAATGAAGATCTTGATCAAGCAAGACACAATTTTTTTCAACAAGATTTTTCTCTTCCATCGCTACCCCTCACTTTATTGTTTGTTCGGCTGCAGAACAACCTTTATTTCATTGCCAGCCATCACCTGTTCGATGGCATCTTCCCATTGCTCTAATGGATAGATCTTAGTGATCAAGCGTTCAGCATCGATCTGACCTTTTTTCATCAGATCCAAAGTCAAATGCCAGGTAGAAGGCTTTTGCGACCTTGAACCAATGACGTTCATTTCTCTTTGCACAATCGAGTTCATGTCTAACTCATTCAGATTTTTTGCAAAGACGCCCATCTGTACCAATGTGCCCTTTTGCTTCAAATAATCAAAAACACCTTTGATCGCCGGAGCTGCACCTGAACACTCAAAACAATAATCCGCACCTTTTCCATTGGTAAACTCTTTGATAATTCCGGCGGCATCTTCCTTCAGCGAATCAATTATTCGATCGGCCCCTAACTCGCGCGCTGTCTCTAATCGACCAGCATCTTGAGTAATTCCAATAACGATTACTTTTGCTCCGACACTTTTCAATACTTGACTTAAGCATAACCCAATCGGACCAGGTCCTACAATAACTGCCACGTCATTTTTTTCCACCTGAACTTTTTCCATACTAGCGTGAACACCGCAGGCAATCGGTTCCGTAATCGAAGCAGCTAATAAACTGATCTTATCATCCAGAACATGAACACTTTCTTCACGAGTTAATACATATTCAGCAAAGCTGCCATTCACTTGACTCCCTAAACCTTTACGATTCAAGCAAAGGTTGTATTCCTTATTTTGACAAGGTTCACATTCTCCGCAAGTCGCGAATGTCGTTTCACTGGTGACCAACGCCCCTTTTTGTACTTTCGTGACATTCTCTCCAATAGCCTCAACCACTCCAGAAAACTCATGACCCAGTACCAAAGGAGTCTTCAATCGGTCATATTCGCCTTTAAATCCGTGAATATCTGTTCCGCAGATCCCAGTATAAATTACTTTAATCAAAACCTCCTGATCTCTTGGAACAGGTTTTTCAATCTCTAACAATTTCATTTTGTTATAGCCAGGTTCTGTTTTGACTAACGCCTTCATGCAACCACCTTTTCTTTTGGAGCATCCTTTTTTTCGCCTTCCAAGAAGTTCCAAACAGCTTGTTTATTTTTCTTGAATAATACATACATCGCTAGGTAGAGAACAACCACGATTCCCATCAACAGATAATTGCCGGATAAGAACGCTAGGAAGATCAACGCCATTACTGGGTTGTATAGAATCCCGAAGCTCGTAATCATCATCGCACCTTCCGGAATATTCACCCCAACCTGAGCAGCAACTTCAGTAAAGTACGGAGCTGTTAAAGTACAAACATATAGGCCAATTGTGAACCAAATAACTCCCGAGATCACACCTTTAAAGATATTACCTTTTGAAATACAAATAATCATTTCGACCATATAAGGCAAAGCAATCAAATCAACTAGCGGCAATGTTTCGTTACCCGGTAAAATCATTGCCAATAGCACCATGATTGGAATCAAGATCAGACCTGTCATCAAGGTGGCTGGTTCACCATAGCCGACCGCATCATTCACTGACAACATCCATTCACGATTCTTATCACTGCCTTTTGCCGTCTTTTTACTCGCATTTGTCAGACTAGTAAATGCCGAAGCAAAGATACTCGCAACCCGCGGGAAAATCGCCATAACAGCGGATACCGCAAGTCCCATTGTCAGCACACTGCCCCAGCCATCCAACGTATTTAATGTATTCAAGTTCCCCATGATCCCAATCAACAAACCAAGAAATAGTCCTAAAGTGATAGGTTCACCTAAGAATCCGAGTTTCTTTTTCAATGTTGCCGGATCCCAATTGATTTTTCCAGCACCTAACTTATCTAAGATCCAATTCATTACAATCGCATAAGGTACCGAGCAGACATGGTGAGGTGCCGTTAAGGTCGTCCCAGGCAGATTGTAATAATTCGCCCAGCGTTTTGCGATCACTTCTCCAAACAGCATGACATACAAGTTCTGAACAATCATACACGCCATTGCTAAGGCCATATTACTGGTAATCAAGTAGATCATCGAACCCCAAACCATGAAAGAATAGTTATTCCACATATCACTTGGCATAAATACATCGGTCCATTTTAATAAGAATAATGCCACTTGCAAAGCCAAACCTACTACTAAAAAGATGACCCCTACTTGAGTAGAGTAGGCAATAACTGAAGTTGCTTGCCAACCTGTATCAAAAACTGGCAGCTTCACTCCTGTCTGCTCAACCATGTTATTGATAACTGGTGTAACGATTGGAACAAACGAATTGACGATCAAATTGAATCCAGTCAATCCGATCCCCGCATTCAAAGCAGACTGAAACGCCTTTTTCGGTTTGACCTTCAAAAACAAGGCCACGATGAACAACATCACTGGCACAACGACGGCGGCACCAAATGAACTCAAGATATTTTGTAACAACTCCACAATAATTCCTCCTTTTTCTCATGAACTTTATTTCACTATCAAGAACTTATGAAAAGTATCGCATGGGTTTTTGCTTATGTCAATACTTTTATTGAAAACGATTACACCTATAAAAATAGCCAAATTCAATTACAAAAGAAACACAACAGCCACAAAACATATTGACAATTGTTCTTTATGATGAAATAATGTAAAAAATGATATTGGAGGTAGAATTATGCTTGAACAACTAAAAGAGACTGTTTGCAAAGACAATAAAGCGCTTCCTAAAAATGGATTGGTTTTGTGGACGAGCGGAAATGTCAGTGCAAAAGATCCCGAAACAGAATATGTGGTCATCAAACCCAGCGGTATTCATTTTGATGACTTGACTCCGGACAATATGATCGTCGTAGATTTAGCTGGAAATATCATTGAAGGAGAGTTGACTCCTTCAGTCGATACGGAATCCCATCTATATGTATACAATCATTGTCCAGAAGTTCTAGGAATCACTCACACCCACTCTCCTTATGCCACCGCCTTTTCGATTGCCGGAGAACCGCTTCCTATATATACGACGACTTCTGCCGCCGTTTTCGGCAGAGAAATCCCGCTCTCAAAGGTGGCCGCCGTTGGAGAAAAAGCGATCGGGGCTGAGATCGTCCGTTGTTACAGAGAAACCAGCTGCCCAGCCATTTTATTGCGAAATCACGGCGTCTTCACTGTTGGAAAGTCTGCAACGAATTCGTTGAAAAATGCGGTCATTCTTGAAGAAACGGCTCAAAGTGTTTATTTTGCTAGAATGCTGAATGCTGGTATCCAACCGTTAGATACATCATACACAGATGAGGTATTTGATTTTTATCAAAATAATTATGGTCAAAAATAATTGCTAAATTTGAAAGGAGTTTTACCATGGCAAACAATTATACGATTGCTGACGTAGAAAAAGCTGCAAAAAATATCCGTAAACACGTACTAAAATTAACCCTTGAAAGAAATGGCTGCTACTTGTCTCAAGCCTGTTCTTCAGCGGAACTTTTCGCTACTCTTTACTTGCGTGTCCTAAACTTAAGTGAGAGTAAAGCCCCACGCCTACCTGAGAAATTTCCGGGAACCCCTTCGAAGGATAATATGGATTACATTCAAGGTGCGGAATATCATGGATCCTTAAAAGCCCCCTTCGATCGTTTCTTCATTTCTCCGGCACACTATGCAGCTCCTGTATATGCTGCCTTGATTGAAGCGGATCGCTTAGATGAAGAAGCTTTAAAAATGTTCAATCGTGATGGGTACTCCATGGAAATGATTGGCGCAAATCATACTCCCGGTTTTGAAAACGCTGCCGGAACACTTGACCAAGCAATTAGTGTCGCTGGCGGAACCGCCCATGCACGAAAACTTCGTGGTGAAGACGGTCGCGTATTCGTTATGATGTCTGATGGTGAAATGGAGGAAGGACAATTATGGGAAGCACTCCAAGCCGCCGCTTTCTACCAATTAGACAATTTGGTTTTACTTGTTGATATCAACGGACAACAAGTGGAAGGCGAAACCAAAAAAGTGATGAATATCGAACCATTAGCCGATCGCTTCACTGCATTTGGCGCAACAGCCGTCTCTGTGAACGGTCATGATATCCAAGCCATCGAAGAAGCAGCCAAACAAGGCGAAAAGAATAAGCCGTTAGCCATCCTTTGCTACACCGACCCAACACAAGGAATCCCTTATTTGAACGAAAGAAGACCAAACCTGCATTTTGTTCGTTTAAAGCAAGGCGAAGAATTCGATAAATATACTAAGTTCTACAACGAAATGTAAAAAAGATGCATGTACGTTAATTGTATGATTTTTTCTTTGAAACATTCATACCTAATTATGAGGAAGGAGTTTTATTATGAAAATTGAATCGGATGTTCATTCAAAAAATATGATCAAATTTGCACAGGAAAACGAAGATGTTTTGGTCTTATCCGCCGATCTAGGCACTTCTTGCGAGGTAAAAGAATTTCCCAAAGTCTTTCCCGAAAAATATTTATCCATGGGGATCGCTGAACAGAATATGCTAAGCTGGGCTGCCGGGCTGGCTCGCGAAGGCTTCCGTCCGTTTCTGCACACTTTCGCGGTTTTCCTTTATCGCAGACCATTAGATCAATTAGAAATGTCGATCGCCTATCCTAACCTGCCTGTTTCGTTATTGGGCTTCGTACCTGGAATTACGACGCCCGGCGGTGTGACACACCAATCGATCGAAGATGTAGGAATCTTGCGAACAATTCCCAATATGACGATTTTCGATTGCGGCGACGCGACAGATGTTGAATCTGCTTTGAACATTTGTAAAGAAGTTAATGGACCGATTTACGTTAGAATGCTTCGTGGTCAAATGCCTAGACTTTTCTCCCCCGATAAACCGACAGAGTTTAACAAAGGACGAGTAATTTCTGAAGGCGATGATGTCGCTTTATTCTCCAGCAGTATTTGTACAGAAGAAGCGATGCGAGCAACACAATGGCTTGAAAAGCAAGGAATCTCTGTACAGCACGTTCATGTCACAACGTTAAAACCATTCACTGACCCTTTGATAGCTGAATCAATCGAAAAAGTGAAGCACGGAGTCGTTACCATGGAAAACCATGTGACCATCGGCGGCTTAGGGACTGCTGTGGGTGAAGTAATGCTAGAAAATCAACTGCATAAACAATTGATCAAGGTTGGGATAAATGACGAATGGACTCACGGTGCGTCAAAACCTTACCTATTGAAGAAATACGGTTTGGATGCAGCCTCTTTGATCAGAGCAGTCGAAAAAATCTTGGATAAAGATCTTGGTTTCAAAGAAGAAGAATTAGAAGAGATTCGTTTAGAAGATTACGATCGCGTATAACTCAAAAAGCGTTCCTGAGAAATAAAAATTCTCAGGAACGCTTTTTTTAAATAAGAAATTCGCTCTCTCCAGTTTCCAGATATTCTGCGATTGTTTTAGCCAGTAAAAAGGGCGAGTTCGGAATGGCATCTACAGTATCGCCGGCAAGATGAGACGTAATCACCAAATTATCTAACTTCAATAACGGATCATCTAACTGCATCGGTTCCTCCCACACAACATCAATTGCCGCTCCAGCAATCTTCCTTTTCCTTAACGCTTCAACAAACGCCGCTTTAGCAAGAATCCCTGGCCGAGCAGTGTTAATCAGATAGGCACTAGGCTTCATCAGCGCCAATAATTTCTCATCCACTAGATTTTCCGTCTCTGGCGTTACCCGCATATGCAGTGAAACAATATCCGCCTTCGCAAATAACTCATCTATAGAAACAAAAGTTAATTTAAGTCCTGATTTTATCACCTGCTTCTCATCAATAAATGGATCGTAAGCAATCACCTTTATCCCTAAATTATTAAGTCGCTGGGCAACCATCTTACCAATATGACCTAATCCAACTAACCCGACAGTTTGATCAGAAAGAGTGGTCCGATACGCATCATTCGGGAAATTTTTAGGCCACTCCCCCTGCATGACTGCCGCGTGAGAAAGGGCGATGTTTCTAGTGACCGTATAGATTAAACCGATAGTATAATCCGCAACCGGTTCGGCGTTCCGAATGACATGAATGACTGGAATTCCCTTTTTCTGTGCTGAGTTTATATCAATATGTTCGACCCCGCCGCGACAAGTACCAATCAGCTTTAAATTTTTCGCGCTTTCCAGCATCTTACGCGAAATCGGCGCGAGATGCACAAACAAGTACTCTGCATCGCCTAATTCCTCCATGATCCCTTCAGGAATAGCTACTGCTTCAGGCCCATTTTGTTCAATCACTTTCAATTTTCGTTGAAATTCTTCTGGCGAGTCATCCGCATACCACTCCAATGAAATAATTTCTACGGGTTCTGGAATGCCCATCGATACGACAGATTCCCTTAAAGTATTGACTGAGACAAAAGCATCCCCAACCACAATTACCTTACTCATTTTTCCACTCCCTCACTATTTCTCAAATCAACTTATTGTCCATAACTTGGAAAACGTTTGTGCACCTTAGCCATATCCGCCTCAGCTAATATCACCGGATCGCCTAAAAGCGAAGCTCCCACGTGGAGTCCTGCCAAACGTTCAATTTCACTCGCCACTGAAAAAGCCTCTTTTAATGTCGGTCCGCATGTCAGCAGCCCATGATTTGCTAGAAAGCAGGCATAGCGATCAATCATCGCTTCAAAGGCATACTCTGCCAACTCCTCTGTACCAAACGTTGCATATTTTGAGCAACGAACATCATTACCTCCCGCAACCGCTATCATATAATTGGTCGCTGGCAGATCTTTCCGACAGGTGGCAAGGATCGAACTAAATGTCGAATGGGCATGGACTACTGCACGAATCTCATTTCCGCGTTTTTGATAATTGATCAAATGCATTTGCCACTCACTGGATGGTTTACGCTTTCCTTCAATGATTTCCCCCGCAAGATTCAGTAATACGACATCCTCCTCAGTCATCTCAAAATAATCGATCCCACTCGGTGTAATTGCCATCAATTGCTTTTCCGGATCATAGATACTAATATTTCCTCCAGTTCCCGCCGTCAGCCCTGTCGAGATTAACTTCTTGCCATACTCAACCAGCAACGCTTTTTCCTTATCCATCATTTCAAATAACTCCTTTCTGAAATTATGTTCTTTAATAAGAAATATTTCTCTACAAAAAGACTATCACGCTTATGTATATTCGTCAATCGAGATCATAGGTTCTTATTACAGAAATTATTATCATTACATTGAATTTGATTTTAATTTATCTAAAATACTTATTTCGTCTAAAATTTCTATTCTCTGCTTTTCCCAATCGAATACTCCGTGGTATCATTTACTGAAAGTTGTTGTTCTGATAGGATCAAAAACAATCCAGACACAACTGGAAGATCTAATTACTTTTTTAAAATGAAGAATGAACTTAGGGAGATAAAATGAAGGGGTTAGTTTGTAAGTATTGCGGCGGGAATCATTTTACCAAAACCGCTGAAGGTTACGAGTGTGATTATTGCCATGCCGTATATGAAACGGATAGCGTTCCAGAAATAAAAGAGCCACGATCGACTAAAAAAAATGTGATCATTATTGCACTGGCTAGTATTTTTATACTTGTTTTTGCTAGTAGTTTTTTTATATTGCATTCAAACGAAAAGATAGCGACAAAAACAAGTCCATCCATCACTACTAAAGCGGGCAATTCAAACTCTGCTTATTCTGTCAGTCAATTAAAAAATCCAGAACGCAATGTACGAATTGCGGAACTCACTTTGAATCAAGAGGAGATCAAGCTGGCTAAGGTTTCCGCTAAAGAATATGGCGGTGAGGACCGCGAAGCGTTTGAGAGGCGGATTGCGAATGCGCAAAAAGAGCACGATTCGTTAAAAAAGAAGCGTCCAAAAACCGCCCCGAAAGCGGATATGATCATCGAAAATCCGAATTCCGAATTTGCCGTAACAACCTATTATCGCGAGGCAGGATTCTTAGCGGCCTATGGCCCAGAATTTGATCAATACTCTAGTGCAGATATTTTACGGATTTGGGGACAGCCGGATGAGATCATTACTGATACTGAACAGATCGGAGAAAACCTCGCAATCAAATCAGAAGAAAAAGGCGATGTTGTTTCCTATGAAACGAAAGTTCTGAGGGAGCAATGGCAGCAAGGAAAAATGACTTGGAGAGAAGTTAGAGCTTTTATCGCGTTAAACATCGATAATAGATACGCCGCTTATACGAAGGAATTCGTTTACGAAAAACAGGGGAAACCAAATGTCTATTTTAAAGAAGATCGCGTTGGCTATGTAACGCCGATAGTGAAATACGTCTCCTTTACTCGATTGCCAGAAAAGTATCCGCGCGCCGGACTGGGCAAATTCCCAGACGACTTCCCCGAAAACTATGGATCGGATGGACTTTATCATGAAAAATAAAGAATGTATGAACTGCGGCAGCACTAAATTTCATCAAGTCGAAAATGGCTGGAAATGCGATTATTGCGGCACGCTTTATTTGAACCCGCAAAAAGAGACTCAAACAAATAAGAGCAGTGGTCAACCTGCGCCGTCAAAAAAAAGAAAGCGGGTCATGATTAGTTTAGTTATCGCAATTCTTTTTATTATAGGGCCATTAAGCTACCTGTCGTTCAAAAGTAACAATGCGAATACGACTTCTTATGAACCAATCAAACCGGGTACAAATAATTCAGCAACAAAAGATTATCCAGGGGAATGGACCCAAGAAATCTATGACAGTATAAAAGTTGCAACGGAAGAGTATGATGCCGATAGTGAAAAATACTCTTTTGAGGGTGGATCAAGTTACGAAGAATTGGAAAAACTAGTGGGTAAACCCGATACGGTGACCAGCTGGGAAAAAGAAAACTATGGTATGCCGCCAAGGGCCATGGCCACTTGGAATAAAAACAAAGACGGGGATTATGCTGGAAATTCGATCAGCATCACTTATGAAAAGAAAACGATGATGATCACTGATAAAAACCATTAATGATCATTGGCTGATATATAAAATCCAATTTTCGCAAATGAACTGCAAAAAAATGGACCAAGCCTCCTTTATCGGGGCTTGGTCCATTTCATTTACTCTATTCTTCAAATTGCGAGTTATATAAGGAAGCATAAAGACCATTTTGAGCCAGTAACTCTTCGTGGCTGCCTTGTTCTTTGATGTCTCCGCCTTGCATATAAAGAATCTTATCTGCGTCTTTGATCGTTGACAGACGGTGAGCGATGACGAACGAGGTACGGCCTTTCATCAGGTTGTTCATAGCTTCTTGAATCAACCCTTCTGTCCGTGTATCCACAGATGAAGTCGCTTCATCCAAAATCAAGATCGGTTTATCCGCTAAAATCGCACGAGCGATCGTCAGCAATTGTTTTTGACCTTGAGAGATATTGGATGATTCTTCGTTCAATTCCATATCGTAACCACCAGGCAATGTCTTGATAAAGTGATCCACGTGTGCGGCTTTCGCTGCAGCGTATACTTCTTCATCCGTAGCATCCAAACGGCCATAGCGCAGGTTATCCATAATCGTACCTTTGAACAGCCAAGTGTCTTGCAAGACCATCCCGATATTTTTACGTAGATCGGCACGGTTGAAATCCTTAATGTTATGACCGTCAATTTTGATTGCACCAGAATTAACATCATAGAAACGCATCAACAATTTCACCATTGTCGTTTTACCTGCACCAGTTGGTCCAACAATCGCAACTGTCTGACCAGGATCAACATGAGAAGTAAAATCTTGGATGACAATCTTATCTGGTGTATAGCCGAATTGAACATGGTCGAAATCAACCATACCTTTAGCTTTATCGATTTGGACAGGATTTTCAGCTAATTGATCTTCTTCGTCTTCAGCTAAGAATTCAAAGACCCGTTCTGCTGCTGCTGCCATTGATTGCAGCATATTTGATACTTGCGCAAGCTGCGCAATTGGTTGTGTCAAGTTACGAACATATTGGATGAAGGCTTGGATATCCCCAACAGTAATCGTGCCATTGTAGGCCATGATCCCACCAAAAATCGCAACGCCGACATACCCTAGGTTTCCGACAAAGTTCATAATTGGCTGCATCAAGCCTGAAAGGAACTGTGATTTCCAAGCAGATTTGAATAATACATCGTTTTGTTCTTTAAATTCTTTCAACGAGTTCTCTTCGTCATTGAATAAACGGACGATAGTATAACCGCCGATTGTTTCTTCGACTTTCCCGTTGATTACACCAAGATATTCTTGTTGTGTCTTGAAGTATTTTTGCGAATTTTTCACAACGATCATAATCAATAAGAATGAGATTGGTACGATCAAGATCGCGATACCAGTCATCTTCACTGAGATCGACAGCATCATCACGATAACTCCGATGATGGTGAATGTCGACGTGATTAATTGCGTCAAACTTTGGTTCAGTGATTGTCCTAACGTATCCACATCGTTAGTGATACGTGATAGAACTTCCCCTGTTGTACGGCTCTCAAAATAATTCATTGGCATGCGGTCGATTTTTTCAGAGATCTCTTTACGCATCCGATAAGTGATCTTTTGCGAGATCGTCGACATGATCCAACCTTGAATGATCCCAAATAAGGAAGCAACCACATACAGTCCTAACATGAAGAGCAGGATGCCGCCGATTTTATCAAAATCGATCCCGCCGGTTCCTTGATACTTTTTGATTAATCCATTAAATAATTCGGTAATCGCCTTTGATAAGATCTTTGGTCCCCAAATATTGAAGATCGTTGAAGCAATCGCAAAGACCATTACAAAGAATACCGCGATTTTGTAGGCACCTAGATACGAAACTAATTTTTTAAGTGTTCCTTTGAAATCCTTAGCTTTTTCTACTGGTGCGCCCACTCGTCCAGGTCCGCCACCACGAGGGCGATTTTGTTTTTGTTCTTCTGCCATTCTTTTCGCTCCTCCTAATCCGCTTCTTCTATGCCTAATTCAGCATTGCTTAATTGTGACTGGGCAATTTCTTGATAGACAGTTGATGATTCCATCAAATCTTCGTGACGACCTTGCGCTACGACGCGTCCTTCATCTAAGACGATAATGTTATCCGCATGCAGGATCGTAGAGATTTTTTGTGCCACGATGATTTGCGTTACGTCTTTGACATTTTCTGCCAAAGCTTTTCGCAATGTAACATCCGTCTTGTTATCAAGAGCAGAGAAGGAATCATCGAAGATTAAAATCTTAGGATCTTTCGCTAATGCACGAGCGATGGACAGACGTTGTTTTTGCCCGCCGGAAACATTCGTTCCGCCTTGAGAAATCTCACGGTCAAATCCTTTGTCATTGGCATTGATAAATTCTTCCGCTTGCGCGATTTCAGCGGCTTTTTTCATTTGTTCATCAGAGATGCTGGCATCGCCAAATTTAATATTCGAGGCGATATCTCCTGAAAATAGTACCCCTTTTTGTGGTACGAATCCCATAATTTCGTGTAATTTATGCAGGCTCATTTCACGAATATCGACGCCATCAATCGTGATACGTCCACCAGTCACATCAAAGAGACGAGGAATCAAATTCACGATCGTTGACTTCCCTGAACCCGTCGAACCGATTAACGCCGTCGTCTGACCTGGCTTAGCCGTGAAATTGATATGATGCAGCACATCCGCATCAGCGTCTCCATAACGGAATTGCACACCTTCAAATTTCACTATACCCTTGAAGTCATGGTCATCTTTTGGCTGTTCTGGATCTTTAATCGTTGGTTCGGTACTAAGCACTTCATCCACACGACCAGCAGCCACATTTGATCGAGGTAAAATAATCGATACCATCGACAACATCATGAAGGCCATAACGATCTGCATCGTGTACGTGATGAACGCCATCATATCACCAACTTGCAATTGGCCGTTATTCATATTGTGTCCGCCGACCCACACGATCAAGACTGAAATACCGTTCATCAAAAGCATCATGATTGGCATCATCAATGACATCGCACGGTTAACAAACATTTGTGTCTTCATTAAATTCGTATTGGCTACATCGAAACGTTCTTCTTCGTATTTTTCACGAGAAAACGCACGGATAACAGGTAGTCCTGTAATAATTTCGCGAGAAACCAAGTTCACTCGATCGACTAAGTTTTGCAGAGCTTTAAATTTCGGCATTGTTGTTAGTAATAACGTTAAGACTAGAACTAAAACGGCTGCTACCGCCACACCGACGATCCAACCCATACCGGTTCCTGTCTTGTAGACCCGATAAACCCCGCCGATACCTAAGATCGGAGCGTACAGAACCATTCGCATGATCATAACGATCCCCATTTGGATCTGTTGAATATCATTTGTATTCCGTGTAATTAACGAAGCCGGAGAGAATTTTTCCATTTCATTATTTGAAAAGGCTAATGTCCGTTCGTATTGTCCTACACGAAGGTTTTTACCAACGGTCGCTGCCACTAATGAAGCAATCAAACCAACGATGATCGCTGCCACTGCTGATAAAAGTGTCAACCCGATCATTTTAGTTCCCGTCTTGATCATATAATCCGTTTGAATTTGCTTCGTATTCACATTCAAGGCTTTGTATTCCGCCAGAGTCAATTGAATTCCTACAGTCTTCAATGAATCTGAGCCTAAGTCACCTAAGCTTTCTTTCGTTGCTTTACGAGCGGCTTCAACTTTGGCTGGGATCGCATCGTTCTTCGCTTTGATCGACTCACCCAGTTTTTGAGCTTCCGCACCTTTTGCTTGGGCTTGGGCAGCTAGTTCTTGTGCTTCTGCGCCTTTAGCCGCTGCAGTCGCACCATCCGTTGCAGTTGCGGCTTCTTGTCCTGCCGCCTGGGCTTGTTCACCTAGCGCTTTTGCTTCTTTTCCTAAGGCTTGTGCCTGAGCAGCTTCTTTGGAAATCGCTGTGTAATCATTGATCACTTCTTTCGCTTCTTTTGAATTGCTTGAGTCCTTTGAGCGAGTGGAAGCAATCATCATCATTGGCAGATTAAAGATTTTTGCTAATTTCTCTTTTGTCATGCCTTTTTGAAGGTCTAATTTATAAATATCAACTTTTTTACCATCAACGGTTTGAGTTGCTTCTTTATAATTATCTTTGATTGTCTGCTTCTCTTTATCGGTCATGAAAATCTCAATCCCTTGAAGCGTTGATTTTCTAATTTTGTCCGGAGTCGACTGTTCAAGTCCTCCTTGTTGGATACCAACATCGACGATATCCGATGTTAAGCTTGGCAAGCTCAGGTCGCTAGACGCTTGCACGATTAGAAGTAAAAATACGGCGAGAATCGCATACCAGTATTTACCAAGATATTTAAAAATCTTCACTATTGATCACTTTCCCCTTCCATAGATAATTTTTTAGAGTAGTCGACAAACTTAGCAGTTAATTCGAGGTATTTTTTGGTGTCATCTTCACCCATAAGTTCAAACACTCGAATGATTTTATTGCGCATTTCTTGCTTCTCAGCTTTCGCTGCTTTTCTTCCGCTGTCGGTTAAACTAACATTAATTCGTCGACGATCATCGGGATCCATCGTTCGACTAATTAGTCCGCGTTTTTCTAAGTTTCCCAACACAGCTGCGATCCGAGCGGTGGATAAATTCAACGTCTCAGCCAACTGTTTCGGATTGGTCGGCTCACCTAATCGATCAAGCACCTTAATGACGATATTAGCACCTTTGCTGCTCTTTTCGATCTTGCTGAACGCACCGTGGCGGTTTTGAACCAGCAGCTGCATAAGCTCGCGTTCTGCTTCTTCTGCGAATGTCATAAGACTTCTCCTTTTCTTAAAAATAATTTCTCTCTCATTAATACCTAATAGTGTTAGTAATTAATGCTGTTTGATATTACCTCTAATAAAAAGGAAAATCAACCCTTTTTACTCAAAAAAAAGATGAATACGTTTTAAATTATGATACTTTGACTTTTTTTTAAAAAGTAGCGGATCAGACTAAAAAAAAGAATGTGCCAAAATAACAGGCACATTCTCTAATCCAAAGAAATACTTGTCGCTATTTCTTCAAATGATAATTGTAAGTACTAATAATGATATCGTCACGATACGACAAACGGAAACGTAAGCGTAAAGCTGTTTGGTTATGCAAGGAACGTTTCCACGTTCTGTTTGGTACAAACTCTGGAATCAAAACAGTCGTCGTGTAATTATGTTGTTTCGCATTTTTACTGATGCGGTCTACATAACGGCTGACTGGATTTACGATCGAACGATACGGCGAACGAACGACTGAAAAACGTACGTCTGGGAATTTCTCCCGGAACTCATGACGAATCTCCCGTTCTTTTTCTTCGTTTTCTTCTAAAGAAACATGCATCGCGATCACATAGTCCCCGATTGAACGTGCATAGTTAATCGCACCAATATTTACTTGGGTCACATTACCAACTAAAACGATAACTGTGTTTCCGTCATAATCATGTAATTCTACATCATCTACCAAGCGCAGTTGTTCTGCAACATTCTTATAATGTTCATGAACCTTGTAGAACGCATAAATCAAAATCGGCATAATGATAAAGAACGGCCAAATATCCGGCAATCGGTAAACAAATAGAATCACGACAATGGCAAACGAGATCAACGCGCCAATGATATTCGCAATAGATTTTCTGATCCAATGATGCCCTTCTTTGCGCCATTTCAAAACCATCCCAGTTTGCGACAAAGTAAATGGAATGAATACACCCACTGAGTACAATGGAATCAAACGTTCAGTGGAACCTTGGAAGATCAAAAGTAATACGATCGAACCTAACGCCAATGTGATGATCCCGTTAGAGTAACCTAACCGATCTCCACGATCTTGGTAACGGTGCGGCAAAAATTTATCTTTTGCCAAATTGTAGGCCAACACTGGAAAGGCAGAAAACCCAGTATTTGCGGCTACCGCTAAAATCAACGCCGTCACGAATTGCAATACATAGTACATAATCCCTTTACCAAAGACGGCTTCCCCAACTTGTGATAAAACCGTTACTTCAGTCGTTGGTACAATTCCCAGCCAAAAGTTTAAAAATGTAATTCCTGTGAAGAAGAAGCCTAAAATCAACCCCATCATGGCTAAGGTGCCTGCTGCATTTTTTGCCCGCGGTTTCTTAAAGAAGGGAACCGCATTACTAATAGCTTCTACACCTGTTAATGAAGATGAGCCAGAAGAAAAGGCCCGTAATAGAAGCGCCATAGTGACGCCGGGTACTACTGTTCCAACTTGAGCCGTGGAATGCAGTGGTTCCATCCCCGTCACTATTTTCACGAGACCAACAACGATCAAAATGGTAATCACAGCAATAAAGCTGTAGACCGGAACCATCAGAAGTCCCGCACTCTCCCGCAAACCGCGTAAATTCATCAACATCAATAATAGAACAATAATAACGGAAATCAGGACGCGATGATTATACAAGGCCGGGATCGCAGAAGCAATCGCTTCAGCACCAGCGGATACAGATACCGCCACAGTCAGCATGTAATCGACCAGAAGCGAGCCGCCGGCAATCAAACCAGCATTTTTGCCTAGATTCTCACTACTAACGACATAGGCGCCGCCGCCATGAGGATAGGCATGAATAATTTGACGATAAGACAGAATCAATGATGCTAATAAAACTAAAACGACTATCGCAATCGGTAATGAATACCAAATCGCCGCAGCTGATAAGGTGACTAGAACAACAACGATCTGTTCTGTCCCATAAGCCACAGAAGATAACGCATCTGAGGAAAGCAGCGCCAGAGCCGCGAAACGCGACAAGTTTTGATCGTCATTTTCAGACGACTTTAAAGGCCGGCCAACCAGCAAGCGTTTAAGATAATTCACTAGACTCACTCCTTTAAATAAAATGCAAACAAGCGAAATATTACTCGCACTCAAACCAAATGTCAATGTTTTTTTCAACGACTTTTCATAACCTAAGTAAAACATGAAAACAGGCAAAACAACAGTAATACGCTGTTGCCTTGCCTGTCATATTTTATCAGCTGAATGCTGTTCAATTCCTTATTTACCTAACCCGCTAAAACAGAGAAAGTAAACAACTTTTACGCAATGCCTAAGCTCATTTTATGAAAATGAAATTTCTTAAAACGAGTTAGTCAAAGTCGCTAGTATTCGACTATTCAAAATTAATGGAAAATCTTGCTTTCGTGAGCGACTTTTGTCAGTTTCGTCAAATGTGGTTGCAGCACAGGATAAGCCCATGTTCCTAAAATACCAAATACGATGAAAAGAACAATCATGATAATGATATCTTGGGTCGCATTTGGCCAATAGATTCCCCCCGCGCTCTCACGTAATAGATTAACTGCGTGAGTAAACGGCAGCCAAGGATTGACTGCTTGGAAGAACTTGCCTGAAACTTGGATCGGATAATTCCCGCCCCCGCCGGATATCGAAAGTACGAGAATGATAATCGCGATTCCTTTTCCGACCGTTCCAAAGAGCGCGACTAGTACGTAAACGATCATCATGAAGGCCAGAGCAACCAAGACTGCAAAGAGCACACTGTATACCGGATTCTTCACATAGACACCTAATAAGAACATATTTCCTAGCGTTACGATCAAGGCCTGACCGACACTCACTACCAAATAGGTCAACATTCGGGCACCGAATTGTTCACGCTTCGTGTATTTGCCGCGATCCTTTTTATCAAGGGCGAACTCGGTTGTTGTGACACTTGAGAATAATACCGCACCAACCCAGAGACACAACGCTGTGTAGAATGGTGTACTAGCCGAACCGTTATTCGCGATCGGATACATCGTATTGGTCTGTAGATCCACCGGATTCGTAAAGAAATCACTTTCCTTTTGCGCATCCAATTTCAGCAGCTTCAAGACCTGACCGAAATCAATCGTCTCTTCACCCTTGCCGATGGCATTCGCGGCTTTTTGGATCCCGCTGCGTAATGATGGCCAGTCGTTTTTAATCAAGTCAGTTGCCAGATTTAAGGCACTCTCAACTTCCGGCATTTTATCATTAACTACTTTTAGACCGCCAGTTAAATCCTTTTTCACACCTGGCCAGTCATTTTGCATAAAGTTAGCAGCCAGAGTCAATTTTTGTTCGACAACGGGCAATTCATTGTTATAAAGATCAACACCTGTATTAATACCATTGACGATCTCATTCATGTGTCCATTTAATAAAACATTGGCGTCATGAACTTCTTGTCTGATCGCCGGCATTTGTTTTTGATATTTCTCCAAGAAGGTAATCGCATTGCTGACGGTTCCTTCTGTCGAATTCAATAATGAAGCAAAATCGATTTGCTGCGCTTGATTCAAGACCCCTTGAGCAGTCGTAATCGTATTGATTAATTTATCAAGGATTGTGCTGACCGTTTGACCGATTTGTTTAGCATTGATGCCGTTGACAAACCCAGCTATTCTTTCTGCAGCATCGTTTATCTCGCGCAAATATTTTTTTGCATTTTCAGGAGTACTATTTTGAACTAAATCATTTAGATGTCCAAAACGATTACTTAGTTCACCTAAAGAATTTTTCAGATCTCCCAATTGACCAATGATCGTACTTAAGTTTTGACTTGCCTCCGTATTGCCATTATCGTCAGCAGTTTTCTTTAAATCAGTCAAAAATTGATTAAGTTTATCGATGGCTGTTTGTTGATCTGCTAAATTACTTTGGAAATCACTGATGATTGAAGCGATATGTGCTTTTTCATCTGGTGTTAGTTCTTCCTTATCTAATAAAGCAGATAGATCTCCAGTAATCGACTGTGTGGTTGAGGCCACTTGACCGATCGATTCCAGCGTCACCTGAACACTGCTTGAAATACTTGGTACGGCAGTCTTCAACTTTTCAGCGCCGTCCTTCGTAGTGTTCGCCAGATCGTCCGCTTGATTTCCCAGCTTTTGAATATCTGGCAGAATCGTTTGGACTTGACGGATAATGTTCAACCCTTGTTTGGCTTCATTGATTCCGTCGTTCATCGTTTTTTCGATCTCCGAAAAATCATTATCCACTTGTGCAAGCTGATTTCCAGCCTGCTGAATCTCAGGGATTTTTTGTTGCAAGGTCAAAATGACACTAGCCTGTCTTTTGATCTCAGGCATCTTTTGATTCAAGGTAATCAATTTTTGGCCCATTTCATCAACTTGCGGCAAATAAGTTTGTATCTCATTGGCCTTTGCCAATTTTTCTTTCAGCTCAGGCAATTTACCTTGAACTTGTACGACTTCTTGCGTGTATTTATCAATCTCGCCTAAATTATCATTGGTCGTCAAAATCAAGTTTTTGACTTTGTTAATGCTAAGCAAGTTGGCATCAATATCGTAGCCGATCTCGTTAAAGACCTTCAACAGCGTCGAGCTTGCCGTCTTGATAAATTCTTGACTGATCTCTTGCTGGATCGAGCCAGCCCCCTTATCGGTGATCTTAGGCGCAATGGCGTTGATTTTTTGGTTCAAGTAATACTCGATCTTCGGCTTTTGAATCTCCCCAGAAGTAAAACTCAATAAGTCCTTAGAGAATTCTTTTGGTAAATAGATACCCGCATAATATTTACCCGACTTCACACCTTCAACAACTTGTTCCTTTGAGTCGACAAACCGCCAGCCCAACTGTTTATTCTCGTGAAGATTCTTAACGACTTCCTTACCGATCTCAACGTCTTTATCTTGAAACTTCGCTCCAGTATCAGCACTGTAGACCGCAATCGGCAACTCACCAGTGTTTGAATAAGGATCCCATAATGCTTTGATGTTGAACCATGCATAAAGGGATGGAATGATGACCAATGCAGCCATCAGAAAAATGGCGATCGGATTTTTAAAAACTCGTCGCCAATCTAATTTGAAAAGACTCCATGTATGTTTAAGAGATTGAAAAACTTTCATTGATTTCACCTACTATTTTTTCTCGCTGAACTACTGTAGCACGGAATTTCGGCTAATTTCAATTCTAGTGGGCGTCTGAAATCACCTTTTTTGACATTCCTAACGATTTGTCACAATTGTATCCCTTTTCACCCATGAAATACTAAAGAAATGCTTAAAGACTAAGGTTCTTTATCTTTATAAACCGATCCAAGAGTTGGTCCGTCAGCTCCTCGATTTGATCTAAATCACCTTTTTCTTCTGATATATTTAAGATGGGGGTTACTTCCAAGTCTCGTAAACGAATCGGCTGGACTCGATTACCTTCTTGCCGCAGCGTTACCTCTGGATGAGGTATTTTATCGCCGCATGGTCCTGCCGCTAGATAGGCCATTTGATACCCATCCTCACTTGGCCGCACGCGATAATAGCCGTCAGCTAAATCTTCGGTTCCTTCGTAGTTTGCTTTTACTAATAACCATTTTTGTTGGTCCATGTTATTCCGCCTTTTTAATGATGATTTTTCCGGCTAACGGGTGCCCCTCCAATGTCTCGTGACCCGCAACCACACTCTCTAAAGTAAATGGCAGCACTTCGGCAACGGTTAACTGAATTTTGTCTGCTAAATCTGTCAACGCCGTCAATGCTTCAACATCGGAATAATCTTTTGAAGGACCGAAAGATAAATAATTTCCCGTTTTCTTTTGTTCACTAGGCAAATCATTCAATGCGACGAAATTTCCACCAGTTTTCATAATCTGCATACCGGCTTCACCAGCACGTCCGCCTTTTGTCGCGTCGATCACGGTATCCGCTTGATCAGCAAAGATCGCTCCCGCGTCTTCTTCATCGTAAGCAGCGAATTGATCCGCTCCGATTTGACGAACCAGCGCTTCGTTCCGTTTAGATGCCGAAGCCAAAACCGTTTTTCCTTGAACCTTTAAGAATTGAACTAGCAGTGAGCCGACAGCTCCCGAAGCACCTTGGATCATAACCGTCTCACCGATCTTATCTCCTACTAAATGAGTCACTAGATTGTAGGTTGTCAACCAAGGGGTCACTGCTCCAGCCGCTACTTCCCACGACATTGATTTTGGTTTCTTCACGAGTTTCTTTTCAGGGACGACTATTTCTTCGCCGTACGTTCCACCTACTGCGTGAACGATTACTTCATCGCCGACTTTTACATGCGTCACATCACTGCCGACTTCCGTCACAACTCCTGCACCATCATTTCCTAATACATAAGGAAACTTTAGCGTACGAAAATCACGGATCGCTCCTTGGCGTAAGGCAACATCGTAAGGATTAATTGCAAAGGCCGCTAACGCTACTCGAACATGGGTATCATCGACTGGACGAGGTTCCGCCTCGATTTCGGTCAACACATCTTTCGCTGTTCCATAATCTTTTATCGCAAAACGTTTCATCTTCATACATCCTCTCTAATGGCTATCATTGGTTGGAAACGAATTCCAGAGACTGTTTCTTCTTGGCCTTGAAGTCGGAAGCCTAACTTTTCATAAGCAGGTACAGCGTACGGAGAAGAATTGACAGTCAGCTTTTTCGGTTTCAGTTCTAAAAGCATTGTCTGATACATCTGCTTCGCGATTCCTTGTCGATGATAAGCTTCGTCTACAAAAAGCAGTGCAATGTGTTCAGGCAAGCGGACGGCTAATACGCCTACAATCTTTTGATTAACTTTTCCGCACCAAAGCTGCACTTGATTTGCACGAACTTCTTTTTCAAGCTCTTCATCCAAATAGGTCATAAAATGCGTAATGCCTTCCTCAGAATAATCCGGTGCCTCAAAAGTCGTGAACACTTTTTTGATCAATTCCTTAACATCAGATAATTCTGACAACACCAATCGTGAAATTTCACTCTTCATAGCCTCGCTTCCTCTCCAAACCTTTCTTTCATTGTAGCGATTATCCGTCACTTGTTCCAACAAAAAGGCATGTCTCACATAAGTAAGACACGCCTTTTACATAGTTGCTAATCCAATTCAACTTTTCCTGTATACAATTGATAATACATTCCATGCTCAGTCAATAAGCTCTCATGATCACCGCGCTCGATGATTCGACCGTGATCCATCACCATGATGACATCGGAATTTTGAATCGTCGATAACCGATGGGCGATAACAAAAACAGTTCGACCTTCCATCAGGCGATCCATTCCCGATTGGACAATTCCTTCTGTTCGAGTATCAATACTGGAAGTCGCTTCGTCCAAGATCATCACCGGTGGATCAGCGATCGCCGCACGGGCGATTGCCAGCAACTGCCGCTGCCCCTGAGACAGGCCTTCCCCATCGCCAGTAATCACAGTATCGTATTTATCTGGTAAATGCCGGATAAAGGTGTCCGCATTCGACAATTTCGCCGCTTGATAAACTTCTTCATCCGTTGCACTTAAGTTCCCGTAACGAATATTCTCTTTAACCGTCCCGGTAAATAAATGTGTATCTTGTAAAACAATTCCCAAAGAAGAGCGTAAAGAATTCTTTTTGATTTTCTTTACATTGACTCCGTCATAACGGATTTTTCCTTCTTGAATATCATAAAAGCGGTTGATCAGATTAGTTATGGTCGTCTTACCAGCACCTGTTGCGCCGACAAAGGCAACTTTTTGACCCGGCTCCGCATATAGATTGATATCATGCAATACTAGCTGATCATCGTTGTAGCCAAAATTAACGTCTTCAAACCGGACATCGCCGGTTAATCGAACATAAGAAGTCGTCCCATCTTCGTGGGGATGTTTCCATGCCCAAATCCCAGTCCGTTCATTGGTCTCAATTAATTCACCGTTAACTTCTTTCACATTCACCAGCGTCACATAACCTTCGTCAACCTCCGATTCTTCATCTAATAATTGGAAAATTCGATCGGCACCGGCTAAGGCCATGATAACAAAATTGATTTGCTGAGAAATTTGACTGATTGGACCATTCAATGATCGACTCAATTGCAGGAATGAAGCAATCATTCCGACTGTCAACGCGGAAACGCCGTAAACAGCGAATAACCCTCCGATAATTGCCACTAGAACGTATTGAATATTCAACAAATTCATCATGATCGGCATCAACGTGTTCGCCGTAGCATTGGCCTTCGTCGCACTTTCTTGCAGCTGGTCATTGATCACGTCAAATTCTTTCATTGCGGCTTTTTCGTGATTGAAGATCTTCACCACTTTTTGGCCGTGCATCATTTCTTCAATATATCCATTGACCTTCCCTAAGGAACGCTGCTGCTCGCCAAAATATCTGCCGCTGCGATTCGTGATAAAGCGCAGCATCACAAACATCAATGAAACGGAGACAATCACAAAACACGTCAAAGGAATGCTTAAAGAGAACATTGCGATGAATACAGAAACAAAGGTTACAAATGCCATCATCAAGTTTGGGATACTTTGCGAAATCATTTGACGTAGTGTGTCGGTATCATTCGTAAAGTGACTCATGATATCCCCGTCAGCATTCGAATCAAAATACCCTAAAGGCAAGGTTTCTAAATGCTCAAACATCTGATCGCGAATTTTCTTCTGCGTTCCCTCTGAAACCTTCACCATGATTAAGTTATATGAAAGTGTCCCAATAATCCCAACAACATAAATCATCGCCATCGTCAAAATCGCCTTCAGCAATCCCGTAAAATTTGGATTGCTTTGTCCGATCAGCGGTGTGACATAATCATCGATCACGACTTGTAAGAACAATGATCCTCGTACATTGGCAAAAGCACTAAGCAGGATCATGAAAAAGACAATTATCAATTGAACCTTGTGTTCCTTGGCCATAATTTTTAACAAGCGCTTGATCGTTTTTATTGGACTGGATTTGGTTGCAGGTCTTTTATTCATCATGATCACCAAATCCTTTCTGTTGTGAATCAAAGACTTCTTGATAAATCACATTAGTTGCCAAAAGGTCATCGTGAGTTCCGATACCATTTATTTTCCCGTCATCTAACACAATAATCCGGTCAGCGTCCTGAATAGAGCTGATTCGCTGAGAGATGATAAAGGTTGTCGTTCCTGGAATTTCCTCCGTTAACCCTTCACGAATGGCCCGATCCGTTTTCGTATCTACCGCACTAGTGGAATCATCCAAGATCAAAATTTTTGGCTTTTTCAATAGCGCACGAGCAATGGTCAAACGTTGTTTCTGTCCACCAGAAACATTATTCCCACCTTCAGAAATCATCGTGTCATATTTATTAGGAAACTCTTGAATGAAGGAATCCGCTTGCGCGATCGTCGCTGCATGAACGACTTCCTCTTCCGTTGCTTTATCATCACCCCACCGTAAGTTGTCCTTGATGGTGCCGCTGAATAAGACATTGTTTTGCAGAACCATCCCGACTTGATCCCTTAACGTTTCCAGATCATAGCTGCGTACATCATGTCCGCCAACTTTGATCTCTCCGTGAGTGACATCATAAAGTCGAGGAATTAATTGGACCAGACTAGATTTTGAGCTCCCAGTACCGCCGACAATCCCGATTACCTCACCAGAATCAATCTTTAGATCAATGTTTTCTAAGACCAATTTATCCATGTCGTCTTTATAACTGAAACAAACATTTTTAAACTCCACCGAGCCATCTGGCACTTCCGTTAATGGCGCGTCCCCATTTTTCAGATCACTTTCTTCATTAAGTACTTCCGTGATCCGTTCAGCAGATGTTCGCGCGATCATCAATTGAACAAAGGTCATAGACATCATCATCAAGCTCATTAAAATTTGCATCGTGTAATTGAACATACTGACCAATTCACCCGTCGTCAAACTGCCTTTATTTACGATCAATTCTGCACCCAACCACGAAAGCAGCAACATACAAGTATAGACCGCAATTTGTAAAAGGGGCATATTGAAGGCAACGATCCGCTGTGCTTTAGTAAAATTGTCAAAGACCATTTTAGATACACGACTGAATTTTTCTTCTTCATAATCTTCTCGAACATAAGATTTTACGACACGGATACCTTGAAGATTTTCGTGCACAACATTGTTCAACCGATCGTACGTCCGAAAAACTTTTTCAAACAAAGGATGAGCAAAGCGAATAATCAGACCAAGTCCTACGATCATAATCGGTACAATCACTAAATAGATCATCGATAACTCCCGATTAATATGAAAGGTCATTACTAAAGAAAAAATCAAAATCAAGGGGGATCGCACTAAAATTCGAATCGTCATTTGATAAGCATTTTGTACGTTCGTTACATCCGTCGTTAAACGAGTGATCAAACTTGAACTTGAAAATCGATCAATATTCGAAAAAGAAAAACTTTGAATCCGTTCAAACAGATTATGACGTAGATTTTTAGCAAAACCTGCCGAAGCGATCGCAGCTGTTCGCCCCCCTAACGTCCCCATCCCCAGCGCAAACAGGGCACACAAAAAGAGCAGTCCGCCATAGCGCAAGATCGTATTCGTATCACTTTTTTCGATCCCGTTATCGATTAAACCAGCCATGATTAGCGGCATAATCACGTCCATCAAAACTTCTCCCATCGTAAATAGAGGAGTTTGCAAGCTCTGCTTCTTATATTCACCGACATTCGCCAGTAATTTTTTTAACATATAGTCACGTCCTTTCATTAACAATAGCTCCCTATAGTATAGAGAGTTTTGCTCAAAACTTCTAATAAATTCACCCTTTTTTCATAAAAAAGGAATTGCCCTAAATTCAGGACAATTCTTTATTCACAGTAAAAATAGGAAAATTTTGCTAAATCTGTCTACTGGCTATTTATGATTGACCATGTACGCCGTTCATCAAAATGACGCGCTTCATTCTGAGCCTGCTCCACTAGTTTCTCCGGATAATCCATCACTTTTAATAAAGCAATCGCATTCCGAGTAACTGCCGGACCCTGTTTTAACAGATAATCAAAAGTGATTCCCTGCTCCTCTGTCACCGCCTCTTCAAAATGAACATTTTCGCATTGGTTTTTCAATATCTCAGTCAATTCAATATCATGAGTCGCTACAAAACTGAGACTCGGATATTCCGCTAACCAAGTCACTACACTAGACGAAGCCGCAATCCGTTCAATCGTATTCGTTCCCTTTAATATCTCATCGATAAAACAATAGCAGCGTTCCCCTTGCTCCACTTGATCCAATAGCCGTTTAATTGACTTGATCTCAGCCACAAAATAACTATCGCCAGCAAAAATATCATCCTCAACCGCCATTGACGTCAGAACGTGCCCTGGCTGCATCGTAAATTCTTCAGCAATCGCCGTGTTGATTGTCTGAGACAGAATCGCACTGATCGCAATACTTTTAACATAAGTAGATTTTCCCGAAGCATTCGAACCAGTAACAAGCGTATTCTGCTGCCAATCAACAGGATTGACTACAGAGTATTCAACCAGTGGATGATAAATAGCTTCGGCCTGAATTCCCCCAGTTGAAAAACCCGGCTGACAGCTTACAGGAAAATAGGTTCTAAAATTTAAGATCGCCGCAGCAACCTCCATTTCACCCAATACTTTCCACAAATTGATCGCTTCTTGGCTGTATTTGCTCAATCGAGTGATTACAAAATTATAGGCAATAAAAGGAATCATAAACGCCAGATTGAGATATTCAAAAATAATATCCGCCTCACTAGTACTTTTCACTCGGAAAGAAAACCCCCACTTCGCAATTGATTTCAATGGAACAACATTTTGAATGATTTCGGCTTGCCGCGGAGTAGCTATCTTACTCAAATTATTAGCGAGTGATACTGATTGAACCAAATAGCGCATACTCTCCAGCTCAGTCTCCAATTTCACTTTCTTAGTCATATAAAAAATGACATTGAATAGAATCGAACCAAGCATCAGCAAGATCCCTGACGGACCGATGATCAAACTAATCACCAAACTAATGAGCGGCAATGTCCCTAATAAGACAAACAGCCATAAATTCCCTAATTTTTCTTTTTTGCCATTCGCGATATACTGCTTGGTAAAATTATTGTCTCTTTTCCCCAAACCGGCAAAATGATATTGGATTTTTTCTCTAATCTCAGGATTTTCCTGATAAAACTGAATCAATTCTTCCAGATACGCCGCGTGATCAAAATTATAGTTTCGCAAACGCTGATACAACGCTTCAGAGCCAATACTGGAATACGTACCATTGATCAACTCAAAAATGGCTTGCATATCTAAATCGTACCAAGTTAAATCATCAATCTCACTATCCCAATCATGAAATTGTTTTTCAATCTGCCAAGCCGCTTTCAAGCTTTCCTCTTTATCGAGGCGAGTCTGATGCGGAATTTTTCCCCACTGGCTTCGAACAAATTGTCGTAATTTAATCTTAGAAAAAATATCTGCAGCAATGAAAAAAGCGAACGCTATCAAAATTATTCCGATTACTAAAACTCTTGAGCTCATTCTCTTCTCCTAGTCCTACTAATTATTCTTTTACTAACCGATTAAAAATTGCTATTAACAGTGTAACGAAATAATTAAGTAATTGAAACCAAGATCAAAAAAAAAGAAGACCGTAAAAAGTCTTCTAACGAATATCTTTTACAAATGAACCGATTGATGAAAGGTCGCTCTCTGTTAAAAAATCATCGACGATTTTCAAATTACCAAAAGAATAATTTTTGATTGGATAATTTGCGATAACCAAATCATATTCCTTAAAACTCTCATCGCATTCAAATTCCAATGCTGAACCTCCGTATATCCCAGTCACTACTCTAAAATGGAATCGACTTTGGATCAGTTCTGCAAGCATTTCTGCGTGACTTTTCCCGGAATCACTCACTACCAATATTTTCACCTTTGTTGAATGAACATCCAATGAATGAGGCAGCCCTTCCCATTCTTTGAATAAGACCGTAAGAACGGAAAAGTAAAAAGAGCTGAACCACGGATCACCAGTTGTTCGCTCTATGCGTAACAGCAATTGATGAACAGACTTAGTGAAGTATGGATAGTGTGATTTCGCGTTGCGGGAAAAATACGCCGCTGAATCAAATAAGATCGATGGTGCATATGGATAAACTTGGTAAGACGCATGAATTCGTAACAATTTCTGTAAAATATTTTTTCGTTGTTCTTCTACCAATGACAGGTCAAAAATACTCTCCAGTTCGCCAAGAAAATTATCTAAATATCCCAAGATCATTTGACAGCTTGGTTCAAAGCGAGTAATAAAACACGTGCAAAATAAGCTGTTAGCAACCTCATAATACCAATGCTCCGTCACGACATATTTTGAATCCTGAACAGTTCGGTCAGCCGCTGGACGTAAAGTTAAAATCTTTTCTATCAGCGCTGGATTTAAATCCAATTTTTCATCGTCCGTCAGAACAAATCCCTGCGAGGTACGTACGATAATAACGGTCAGCAAATAGCCGCTCTCCAAAATTTCACGATCATTATAGGAAATCTCGAAAGAATCATTGGCATACTTGATAAAATCAATTATCCGGCCACGCTCTAAGTCGAAAGGCCATTCATTCAAACCATATTTCTCTAGAAACAATTGTACATAAAAGACACGCACCCAGCGTTCCTTTTTAGCAGTGATACGAAAGGGCCTTCGCTCCAATACTAGCCCTTTTTCTTCCAAAACCTTATCAATTTGCTTAATCATCCGATAAAAAGTCGCCTCGCTGATGAACAGTTCATTGATCCAATAGTCCATATCTTCATTCGGCTGAAAAAAAATCCGCTCCAAAAAAATAAATGCCTCAGATTCCTCCATCAAATTTCGGGCCAATTGGCGCGTTCTATTATGGAGTGCATTATTCAGCCGCAAGCCATTCGTACGAGAAAACTCTACTCCAACGTGTTCACCCCAATAATCATTGATCGCCTCAACATCAGATAGGATCGTCTTCACCGAGCAATCTAATAGATCAGCAACCATTTCTGGATTTTGCCACCCGATTAAGTCCCGTAAAACACCAATGATGGCTAAACGTCGTTGTGTTGTATTTTTAAGTAATCTCCGCACAAAAGTACCCTCCTAACCCATTCGTCACTAATCTTCAATCTAGTTAATCATTTTTATTTTTTTAGATTATAACATTCTTTGGTCAGTATATCATAAAATAACTCTATAAAAGCGGAAAAATATTGATATTTATTTAACTAAAATTCACAAATAACAATCTGTTTTAACAATTACGTTATTTTTATTTTCAATTTTCTACTCATGTTTTATCATTTAATCAAAGTAGAAAAAGGGGTGTTTTCCTTGAAATCATCAAGAAGAAAGTCATTCATTTTTTTTGTTGTTATTGTATGTCTACTATTATTCTTTGGACCCATTATTTTTTCTTCTATCTCTGGCGCCCAGACACAAACTGAAAAAAAAGCGCAACAAGAGAACCTCGTTACTATCCACGGTGAAGACACTCTTACCATTACAACTACTGATTCATTCAGTCCAGAACAGTACTATAAAGCAGTTGATAATAAATTCCAACCAGTCCAAATGAAATACACGGACGTCCATGCTGATCAACCAGGACGATACGCTTTAACCTTAACTGCGAAAAAAAAGAAGGATTCCGTCAAACGAACAGTTCTTATCATTGTGAAAGAAAAGAAGCCTCGTGAAAAAGAAAAAACTGAAAATAAAACACCTGCCTCTTCAACTTCAAAAGAGACTGCAGCAAAATCAACCAATAATTCAGTGACACCACCTCCGGCAAATCCGAGTCCTCCAGTAGAAAATCCACCCGCTGCAGCAGAAGGTACCGTGGAAACAACGCCGCAGCAGGAGCCCGCTCAGGTTGCTCAAGAGACTCCGCAAGTACCTCCAGAAGCCGCTAAACCCGCAGCTGAAGCGCCTGCTCCGCAACCCGCCACTCAACCAAATCAAATCATTTTTCTCGGTCATTCCTTACCTTACCAAAACGGTGGGCAAGGCAGCGGACAAGGCATCATCAATGGCGGCTCCCTCGCAGCGACCTGGGGCGGTAATCCGATTCAATCCGGCACCGACAATCAAAACACTCATTTTATCGGACATAATCCCGGGATCTTTTCACCCGTGTTGTCTCTCAATCCCAGTGATGCTATTACGGTCACTGACAGTGCAGGCAATCCAACAACTTATATCGTAAACGGTTTGGTCCAAGTCGACGATAGCGGTGTAAACATCGCCTCCGGTCAAGATAATTGGGATCAGATCACTTCTGCTGGCGGCGGTGAACGAATTACCTTACAAACTTGTATTGGTGATTCAGTTAATCTAATCGTTTACGCACAAGCATAATTAAAACAGGCTGACACGTTAAACGCATCAGCCTGTTTTATTCAATCTTTTTTCTAAAACGTAACGAACAACATGAGCAATGAGCATCGTTCCAAAAACAAGTGCAGTGACAATTTTGATACCCATTGGGACATAACCTGAAGGTCCTGGTACACCAACCATCCCACCAATCATCATCAAGCATAATCCGCCTAAATTATAGGTAATCAGCAATAATTTATTGATCTTGTGAATCCTCTCCATGATCCTCCCCACCTTCTGAAATGCGCATCCCTAAGAACGCGACTTTATCTCTAATATTTTGCGAATCAGCTAGATAGTCCCATAGACTAGGTTTACCTAGCCCTAACAAAGCATCCACACTTTTGCTATAAATTCGGCTAAGATTGATCAACTGATCATAATCCGGTGCACTTTTATTCAATTCCCACTTAGAAACAGTTTGAGGTGTAACATGTAAAAGTTCTGCAATTTGTTTTTGACTCATCTTTTTCTTTTGTCGAAAATATCTGAGCTGCTCGCCAATCTCAACCACTGTTTTCCCCTCACATCATCAGTCTTTCTACAAATATATTATACAATGGAAAATGGCCGGTTTACTACAAATCATTGGTAGACAATTCGTTGAACACATGAAAAAAGGACGCAACGAATCGTTGCATCCTTGGTATAACAATAAATAAATTCAGCTTTATGTAAGATTCGGTGTGATTGCAGACATCGTTTCGATGCCAACGCTGATACGTAAAGCAGCATCAACCTCGGCCATCAGACAACGATCTAAGTGACAGACCTTTTCTTTCAAACGAGATTTATCGATTGTGCGAATCTGCTCTAATAAAATCACTGAATCCCGTTCGATTCCGGTACCATTTGATTTGATTCCAATATGTGTTGGTAATTTGGGCTTCGCCATTTTTGCCGTGATTGCTGCAATGATGATCGTTGGGCTAAAATGATTACCCAAATTATTTTGGATCACCAATACCGGACGGATTCCTCCCTGTTCAGAACCAATAACTGGCGATAAATCTGCAAAATAGATATCACCACGCTTAACCATAGTATTCTCCTTACTCCTTTTTATGTAGCCATTTTTCAAACGAAAAATGCCCCCGTTGTTCTTGCCGTATATCATTCCTCTATACTCTTACTGCCTTGTTCCTATTACTACCATACGTGTCTTGTCTCACCGGAGCATACTGCAAAAAGAGGAACTGACATCCTTACTCCTTTTAATGTAGCCATTTTCAAATGAAAAATGCCCCTGATGTTCTTGCCGTATATCATTCCTCTATACTCTTACTGCCTTGTTCCTATTACTACCATACGTGTCTTGTCTCACCGGAGCATACTGCAAAAAGAGGAACTGACATCCTTACTCCTTTTTATGTAGTCATTTTTCAAACGAAAAATGCCCCGTTGTTCTTGCCGTATATCATTCCTCTAAACTCTTACTGCCTTATTCAAAAAAACAAAAATACTTCTTGATCGCACTTACTCTTGATAAATCCTTGGAACACGTTCGGAAAGCATACAGCATACTTCATAATGAATCGTTCCTAAATGATCTGCTACATCTTGCATCGTAATCTCTTGACCATTGTTTTTACCGATCAGCGTGACTTTCGTTCCAACTTTAAAATCTCGCGGCAAGCGGATCATTAATTGATCCATGCAAACACGGCCGACAATTTCGCAGAATTCACCATCAACTAATAATGAAAAGCCTTGCATCTTTCGCAGCCAACCATCCGCATACCCAATCGGAATAGTACCAATCCATTCTTTTTTGGGTGTATCGTAAGTTTTTCCATACCCTACACCTTCACCTGAGGCTAGTTCTTTGACTTGAATCAACTCGGATACTAATTCCATCGCTGGTTTCAATGGATAGGTTTCAGACAATTCATGACCCGAAGGATTTAAGCCATACATCCCGACACCGTAACGAATCATATTACCCGGCATTTCTTGGTCGTGCCACAAAGCGGTCGCACTATTACTTGAGTGCACGTAACGAGGTAAGTGATCCAGTGCTGCAATCACCTCATTAAAACGTTCCGCTTGTTTGTGCCAATAAGAAGTATCTTTTTCATCTGCTGTAGCAAAATGAGTAAATAGACCTTCCCAAATCATATTGGGTGACGCCTCTATGATTTCTGCCGCTTCTTTCACTTCTTCTGGTGTTAGAAAACCAATCCGTCCCATACCGGTATCTGCTTTAATATGGATTTTGATCGGAGCAGTCGTTTCCTCTAAGTCTTTTAATACTTCTTGTGACTCAATCAGCCAGTCCTTTGTTGCCACGGTGATCGATAAATCATAATCAACAACTAGTGACAAATAACTTGGAAAAACGACACTCAACACTAATATTGGTTCCGTTATACCTGCTTCTCTTAACTCGATTGCCTCGTCTAATGTTGCTACACAAAAACCAGTAGCCCCAACAGATAAAGCCATTTGTGCGGTAGCTATCGCACCATGTCCGTACCCGTCTGCTTTGACTACAGCGAATAATTCAAACCCCTCTGGCAAACGGTCAATCTCATTTCTAATGTTCTCTCTCAATGCTTTCCTATGTATGATAGCTCTTGTAGGTCGATGATACGTTACAACCATAAACTCAGTGTCCTTCTTTCTATTCCTCTAGCAATACTTGCGCGATTGCTAGTTCCTCTGTGTGGGTCAAGCTGACAAAGACCTTGCCCTGATGAGGTGATTTTGTAAAGGCGGGTGCACCATTATCATCTCTTAAAATTTCTAAATCCTGAAAACTTACTTTTCCGATACCGGTCCCCCAAGCTTTAGAAAAAGCTTCTTTACATGCATACCGTCCTGCTAGAAATTCTACCTGACGATGCGAAGAATGGCTAGTAAAAAGGGTCTGCTCAGCCGGAGTTAATATTCGTTCTACGAAATGCGGCCGCCTTTCAATGATCTTGGCGACCCTCTCAAGCTCTGTCGCATCGATTCCGATTCCTTTGATCATGTTCTCAACCCTTTCAAGTAACATCTTTATTTTACCAAAGACTTAGTTAAATGCTATGACTTTTTTTTAAGAATCCGTGTGAAATCATTCATATCAAGCAAAAAGCCATCAATCAAAAAGATTGATGGCTTTGAAAGTGATTAAAAATTAATCGTTTGAGTTCGTACGGATTACAAAGCCGCGTTTTTTATCGTTGCTGCGGTTTGTATTTTTATTGTTGCTGCGTTGTTTGTTTCCACCGTAATTTTTGTTTTTATTGCTGCTGCTGTTACGATCGCGATCTTTACGGTAATTATCTTTACCGCGTCCGCCGCCACGGTTATTACCACCACCGCGTTTGCCGCCACCGCCGCCACGATTGAAGCCGCCTTTTTTATTTGAAGGCAATGGGCGTTCTGGTGTGATTTTTACCGGTACAGAGTCTGCAGGATCTTTAGCCGTTGTTTTCAATAACAATGCGACTAATTCTTCTGGAGAGTAAGCTGCCAGTAGTTCTTGCGCTGACTCACTGTATTTTTCTAAACTATCCGAATTTTCTTCCATTTGGCTTTGGATTTGTTCCATTGCCGCACCTAATTGGCCTTTGAAAGCTTCTTTTTCGGTTGGTGGACGCATTGGATTCATGCGTTTTTTCGTCAAGTTCTCGATCACATGTAAATAGCCCATTTCGTTTGGTGTAACGAAAGTTACTGACATACCGCCTTTACCAGCACGCCCTGTACGACCGATACGGTGAACATAGCTTTCTGGATCTTGTGGAATATCATAGTTATAAACATGAGTTACTCCTGAAATATCTAACCCGCGGGCAGCTACATCTGTCGCAACTAAGATATCAAGATCCCCACGTTTAAATGAACGTAATACACTCATCCGTTTTTGTTGTGATAAATCACCATGGATACCTTCAGCTTTGTAACCGCGAGCTTCTAATCCACGTGCTAATTCATCAACACGACGTTTGGTACGACCAAAAACGATTGCTAAATCTGGTGTTTGAACATCAAACAAACGAGTCATAACATCAAATTTTTCATAATCTTTTGCACGAACATAATATTGATCAATCAAATCAGCCGTCATTTCTTTGGCTTTGATTTTCACATGCTCTGGTGCTTTCATGAACTTAACGCCGATTTTTTTAATTGCATCAGGCATTGTTGCTGAAAACAATAATGTTTGGCGTTGTTCAGGGACTTTACTGATGATTTTTTCAATATCTTCTAAGAAGCCCATATTTAGCATTTCATCTGCTTCATCTAAGACAAGCGTTTCAACGGTTTCTAATTTTAAGGTGTGGCGATTGATATGATCCAGCATCCGTCCAGGTGTTCCTACAACGATATGCGGACGATCTTTCAATCCACGAATTTGACGGCCAATATCTGCTCCGCCATAAACAGCTTGCACGCGAATTTTTTTATCGCGGCCTAAGCGAAATAGTTCTTCTTGTGTTTGGATTGCTAATTCACGCGTTGGCGCAATAACTAATCCTTGTAAAATATTTTTCGTTGAGTCGATCTTGTTTAACATCGGCAACCCAAAAGCGGCTGTTTTACCAGTCCCTGTTTGTGCTTGTCCAATCACGTCTTTTCCTTCTAAAGCTAATGGAATCGTTTGTGCTTGGATCGGTGTTGCTTCTTCAAAACCTGCGCGTTCTACCGCAATCAATAGTTCTGGTGATAAATTTAGTTCTTTGAATTTCAAATGATATCCTCCTAATGTCTGTTGACCTTATCATTTAGAGCGTATGGTTTGGTATCTGCGTTTAGTCTGCAACTGTCCCTTTAGTTGCCGTCCTTGGCGATACTACCGAAAAACCGCTCCGCGAAGTCAGGCGGAAGGATCATCTCTCACAAAAAGTGGCTGAGACATTGTTCAACTGAAAAATGTCCCAACCGCTTCTCAAAAATAATTGGTAAGCCAACGAAACTCTCGTTAGCGAATCTTTAATTTATTGGATGACGCATTCAATCATTACTTCATTTCTCGGCAATGGCTTATTTTAGCACATGATTTCATTTTCTGCAAGTTTTCACTACGACTGCAATGCTTCAACAACTTCGGTCAACCCCATACCGTTGCTGCCTTTTAAAACAATACTGTCATCTGCATGTAAACTGTTTTTGATTGTATCCACCATTTTCTGCTTATCATTTTTACTAAAATAATGAACTGCTAATGTCGGATAGCGATCCGCTAAAGCAACTTTCAAACCTTTCATTTCATCACCGTATAGAAAAATCTCATGAAAGTCTTGATCATTGATATGCTCTACCATACTAGTATGCAGCGAAAATGAATCTGCCCCTAACTCCAACATATCTGCCAAAACAGCCAATCGCCGTCCTTCTGTCGGTAATTTCGCAAAGGTATCTAGTACTAAGCCCATCGCTGTCGGATTGGCATTGTAAACATCGCTCAAGATATCTGCACCATTACTGGCTTTTAACCACTGCGTTCGATTTTGTGTCACCTGTACGTAAGCCAGGCCTTGGAAAATTTCATCATTCTCTAAACCAAACCAACGGCCAATCGCCATAGCAATCAAGGCATTTTGGACATTGTAACTGCCAGGTAATGGAATTTGATAACCATTATCATCAACAGAAAAGACGGTTGCACCTTTATCCTCATTTAGGATCGTAGCAGATAACTCTCCCTTTTGAATCCCAACCGTTTCTACCGTTTGCGACAATGAATGTGTCCGTTCTTCCAATAACGGCTCATCCGCAGGGATAACCAACAAGCCATTAGTCGCAAGCCCGGTTGTTATCTCCATTTTTGCATCCGCAATTTTTTCCCGTGATCCTAAGTTTTCAATATGGGCTTCGCCAACAATCGTAATTGCCGCAACATCGGGTTCAGCCAATTCAGATAAAATACTGATTTCACCAGCATGATCCATGCCCATTTCCAGAATCAACTTTTCTGTTCCTTCTGGCATATGTAAAATTGTATAAGGCAGACCGATATCATTGTTATAGTTGCCTTGGGTTTTATAGGTCCGAAACTTTTGGCTAAGGACAGATTCAGTCATATCCTTTGTTGTCGTTTTACCATTTGAGCCTGTAATCGCAATAACATCTGGATTTTCTTCTAGCAGATAATAGCTTGCTAACGCTTGAAAAGCTAATAATGTATCCTTCACCAGAACCACGGCGATTCCCTCAGGTGCTTTTTCTGCCTCTTGACTCCATAATGTCGCAGTCGCGCCATTTTCAATTGCTTTTGCTACAAACTCATGGCCATCATTTGTTCCCTGCAATGGAACAAACAAATCGCCAGCCTTGATTTTTCGTGAATCGAATTCGACACCAGTAACGGTCACCTCATTTTCCGTCAATACTTCACCTTGAACGGCCCTGCTGATGATTGTCGTTGTAAAATTCATGGTGTTCCTCCCAAATTTTTGTTTCTGACTACAAGAAAGACTTCGCAAACTGGCCGGTGCGGCGATAAACTTTTTTAAAGCATTAATTAAATCCTTATACAGGAAGCAACTATGCTTTAGCCAAGTTTACTAGCACTTGATGGACTACTTCTTGAAAGAAGCCAGTTTGGTGAGTCGGACAATAATACTTCTAATTCAAATACTGCTTTGAAAAAATTTATATCTCCACACATTTAAAAGGAACTTGAAACATCATCCAAACGGAATCCTGTCTCAAGTCCTGTTTGTGATTAAACAGTTGCCTAATTATTCAAAGGCGGCTTGTTGTTCATAACGTTTCGTACCTAATTGGATCAATTCTTCGATCAAATCACCGTACTTCAAGCCCATATTTTCCCATAACAATGGATACATACTGAATTCAGTAAATCCCGGCATCGTATTCAATTCATTCAAAAATAACTCATTCTTATTCGTTAAGAAAAAGTCGCAACGGCTAAGTCCTGATCCGCCTAACATTGTGTAGGCTAATTTCGCATAATCCCGTGCTTTTTGCATTACCTCTTCAGGAATTTCAGCGGGAATTGCCATTTGAATCGTATTATCAATGTATTTCGCATTGTAATCGTAAAAAGCAACTTCTTTCACGACTTCACCAGGTAACGTTGTACGCACATCATCGTTTCCTAAAACAGCAACTTCAATCTCACGAGCATCAATTCCTTGTTCGACTAAAGCACGAGAATCATAACGATAAGCTTCTTGTAACGCATTTTGTAATTCCTCACGATTTTCTGCTCGTGAAATACCAACACTTGAACCCATGTTAGCTGGTTTAATAAACATTGGATACAATAAAGTACCCTCACATTTATCAAAGATTTGCTTAGGATTTTCTTTCCATTGGTTTTTCAAAACGGGCACATAAGGAACTTGTGGAATTCCGGCGGCTTGTAAGATATATTTCGTCATGATCTTATCCATCGCACAGGCACTCGTTACAACTCCTGCTCCCACATAAGGCATATCCAATGTCTCTAAGAAGCCTTGAATCGTTCCATCTTCACCGTTTGGTCCATGCAAGACTGGGAAAACGATCGCATTGTCTTCTTTGATATCCCCGGGTGCAATCACCTTGCCGCTAAAGCCTTCGACTTCATGACCAGTTGGGTCCCACGTCAAGCGCAACGTTTCATCTGTTTCTGGCGCCTCCGTTAACAAGGGGCCTTTGACCCATTGACCGGTTTTATCAATATAGATAAGTTGTACTTGATAGTAGTCAAAATAAACCGCAGAAATAACTGAAAAGGCCGACAAAATTGCTACATCATGCTCTGGACTTTTCCCACCATAAAGTAAAATAATTTTCAACTGAGTATCCTCCATTACTTTCTGATCCCTAACATTTTAGCACAAAAATCAAAATCCCCAAAAAGAAATTTTACAAGTATTACAAAGCTTATCATTTAGATTACAGTAATGACTGTTGAATCAAGCTTTCCAGAACACTCCTAAAATGTTCCCGATCTTCATTTGTAAAAGGTTTAGGGCCTTTTGTGCGTTGTTTTGCCTGTCGCATCTTACTACCGATAAAACGTTGTGTCAATAAAGCATCGATATTCATCTGCGTATATTCCAATCCCGACTGGTGTAACACATGAGCGGCCTTAGCCAACGTCAAAGAAGCCAATCCATAGTCTTGCGTAATCAAAAAATCATCCGGCTGAATAACAGAAACAATTTTGAAATCTGCCGAATCCGCACCGCGATCAACATAAATAAATTCCACAAAATCAGGATATTCTTTTTTTGAATAATGATCGATACTAGTTACGATGACTACCGGCAGCCCATATTTCTCGGCAACCGCAATCGTGGTATCTTTTACTGGCGAACCATCGCCATCAATGATCAAACGCATGTTTTCCAATCCTTCCAATCAGCCCAATACCAACCAACAAAATGATGATTGAGGCAAATTTTACTATGTCCATTGTTGCAAGGATCTCTGTCGTATGCAAGCTGCGCAGCAAAAAAATATCCTTGTCAGGCAAATCCTTTATCTGTAATGCAATCAGCATTAAGAACATCAAAATAAACTGATGCGTAATACTCCCTTTATTGGAAGTCGAATATTTTGCCGTAATCCGCTGCTGCTTATCAATACTTTCTGTTTGATAATACAAACGATTCAACCACGAACTTGTCCCTTTCTGAAAAAACGTTAAAACAAAAATAGCTAATGGGAACAAAACGCGCACACTCAACAATAATAATCCCACTGTTAAGCCAATCAGCTGAACTATCAAATCATTTTTAAACGATTTCCGAACTTTTCCAGCCAAAACTAGAGAACCAATGACACCTAAAAGATACGGTAAAAATAAATACAGCCCTTGAGATGCTGCTCCTTTGTATACAGCAACATAAAACGCACCAAAAAGAAAAATAAAATTACCTAGCATTCCATTGAGAAAGGTCAGAGCATTTTGCCAGAGCGGCAGCTTCCATCGGTCTTTTACTTGATGCACAATCACTACAGCAAACATAAAAATGCCTGAGAATAAAATAATCGCCCCGTTTAACATGGATTCATCAAATAATAAACGTCCGCTGCGCAATAAGAACAGCGCAATAAAAAATAGAATAAACCACGTTAGCTCAGAAAACGAAAAGACATGTTTGGTTAATTCCTTAAAATCCATTTCATAATGAGGATAATGCTTCACGGTATGATACGCACACACAAAATAAAGTGTGACTATACTCGGTACAATCACCGCTTGTAAAGGCAAAGCGATCATCGTTCCAAAAAACAATGGTAACAGAACAATCAGCGCGACTAAATAGCGACGGCTGCTCATAGATTGGAACCCTTTCGATTTTTCAAAAAGATTGACACTCGTATTGGCCGGAGGCAACCAAGCCGCACTCACCCCTAAAAACAGACTGCCAAACAAATAGAAGGTAAAATTTAGTGCCCCCATTAACGTCAGAAATGAACCGATTCCTCCGACTAAAAGTGCGACCATTAACAAAGTATACTGATCGATCGAACGATACAGTCCGCGAATCAAGAAAATCCCAGTCACTCTAAACGTATAGAATAGAACAAAAGGCAAGACTGTGACGGACATCCGCGGATCAATCAAATGCATAAATAATAAATAGGGAATGACAATCATTGTATTTGATAATACGAATGGAGTTGTCTGAGTAAATTGTCGTAAAAAATTTTTAATTGCTTCCATAAAAAATATCCTTCCACTAATAAGAGATCAACGTTAAAGCTTTGCGAAACTCTTCGATTAAGTGCTCCTCTTTGTATGCGGCAAATTCTGCTTGATGCTTATTCAACACACTGCGCATCTTCATAGGAATAAAATTTTCCGCCAGTTGATTATCTAACACAAAATCTCGCGTGATTCTCCATTCATAATAATAGCCTAAGGGCCGACAACTATAGATCGTGTCGTGAATCCTTTGATCTTCAAATCGTCGATGCGTGTGTCCAAACACAACCTGCTGAACATTCGGATACTGATCCAATAACTTTCCCAGTTCCTGTGAACCTAAAAAAGCATTCAGTTTATTCCAAATTTGATACTTGCCGCTTAGATGAACAATAAATTCTTCTTTAGGTACGAAATGTGTCACCAGAATAACTTGATAGTTTTTTCGTGCCAAATCATCCAAAACAATGCGTAATTGTCGTAAAATTTCTCGATCCACCGTTTGATCATCCGAAAAACGTTCAATAATTCGATCAAACCAATAGATGTTTTTAATCGAGCGGATTTGCTGCGAGTCATCTAATTCAGAAAAACCATAATCATACCATCCATTAAATCCTAATAATACTGTTTGTTGATTCAATGGCAAATAACGCAAGTTTAGAAAATGGCTGTCAGGATAATGTTCAATCATCTGTTCCCCTTTGACATTGCCCATTTCGTGATTTCCTAAATTAAAAGTAGTCGGTATTCCACGTTGACGGAAAAATTGATTGACTGACAATGTCTGATCGATCTTATTTGCAGTATCCCCAGCAAAATGCAGACGCGTCACCTCATGTTCACGCAATAATGTGAAAAGCTTAGTTAATTCTATCTCACCTAGATGATTAATATCTGCGTGCAGATCCGTGATCACAGCTAGTTTTCCCATCTCACCGCCTCCTTCCCGTCTACTTTACACAACTCATCGTAATAATGCGAGTCAAATGCTGATAGTCTTACAAGGAAATTTCACGTCTGTGCTATACTTAATTTATAGATATTATTGAAGGAGGGGTTCTTGATGGTCACTTATCAAAATCTACAAACCGATTTATTGCAAGCGCTTGATCTGCACATCGATATTTTAAAAGAGGTTGATGACATTGAAACCGAAGAGTTACCCGGCTTTTTATTTATGATGCGAAGTTTGGGATTCATGCTTGATCGCGCAGCATTAGTTTTGGCTAGTAACAATGACGAGGAAATGTACTATATGATGTTTCAATACTACAGCCTTTTGAAAGAACTAAAATTTAATCTGGCGATGAACTTTCCTCATACTCAGATTCAAGGCGATCCATTGATTGATATGGTCAATCACTTTCCAAACAATTACGAAAAAGAAATGAAAGCCTGGTGGGAAGAAAAAACCGGTCTGACAGTGGAAGAAACGAAGCAAACAATCGAATTAAATGATTAGACAATCCAGCTTCTTTTTACTCGTCCTGCATGTTCCACAAAATCAATTTAATAAAAACGAATAAAAATTTTAGTCCTGCTAATACACAAACCATTCAATTTTTGGGAGGTGATCAAATGCGCATCGCTGTTTTTTGTGGTGCCCACCATGGGTCTGATCCTGCTTATCAAGCTGCCGCAAAAAATTTAGGCCATTGGATTGTTGAAAATAATTACGAGCTTGTCTACGGCGGCAGCAAACTCGGTCTGATGGGTGTAGTCGCTGATAGTGTTCTGAACGAAGGGGGAACAGTGATTGGGATCATGCCAGAATTTTTACACGATCTCGAACGTGTCCACACGCATCTGACAAAGATGATCACCGTAGCTGATTTGGATGAACGCAAAAAAGCCATGATACAATACGCGGATGTCTGCATTGCTCTACCTGGCGGAGTCGGTACTCTAGAGGAAATAAGTGAGGCTTATTCATGGGCGCGTGTCGGACAAAATAATAGTCCCTGTATTTTATTTAACGTCAAAAACTATTATCAACTGTTACAAGAATTCTTTGATCAGATGGTCGAACAAGGTTTTTTATCAAAAGAAGATCGTCAGTTAGTTTTGTTTTCTGAGTCTCTATCTGAAATGGATACATTTATTCACGATTATTACAAAAAATAGACGCCGCTGAACCATTCAGCGGCGTCTTATTTTTAGATGTCCATTTCAGGATACAAAAAGCGCAGTACATCCATTGTTAAGCGATGACTCTTGCCGACATATGGATAGATATGCATGTGCATCATCGGATTGAAGTTCGCTTCGATGATTCCATAGTCCTCCTGTGTTTCATACGGTTTTTCTTTGTCTGGAATAATCAAATCAATACCGCTGATGCTAGCACCTAATACTTTCACAGCATCGATCGCCAATTGTTTGTAGCTTTCGTGGATTTCATCAGTCACATCAATTGAATCTCCACCGGTTGATACATTTGAATTTTCTCGCAAGAAAACTTGCTGCTCTTTCTCAGGTACACTATCGATTCGCAGTCCTTGCTCCTTCAACATTAACTGTTCCAAATCCCCTAATTGGATTTTTTCCAGTGGTGAACGGTGATTGGTTCCACGTAAAGGATTTGCATTTTTTTCGGCAACTAACTCCTCGATTGTTCGTTTACCATCACCGATAACATTTGCCGGAATTCGCAGTAAAACAGCCTTCACTTGATGATCGATCACAAAGAAACGATATTCAGTTCCTGGCATAAACTCTTCGATAATCACTTCAGCATCTTCATCAAAAGCGATCGCTAGCCCCGCATTGAAATCGATCATGGAAGTCTCACCTTTAAAGATCGTAATTCCTAAACCATAGTTCGTCGATTTTGGTTTGATAACAAAAGCCTTTTGAGCAAATCGCGGATAAGCTTTTTTGGCGGCCTCCATCGAACCAAATGTTTCGCCCACTGGCACACGAAAACCGGCTCTTGCCAACACAATTTTAGTGACCGTTTTATTTGCCATCAATAATGGTGCAATGTACGTATCTTTACTGGTCATATTGCCATTTTTTACTAATTCTTGATGATCGGCATGTTCCAGCTTGACGAATTGATCCTGTCGATCCAGCACTTCTGTCTCAATTCCCTTTTGAATCGCATCGAACAAGAGATTTTGTGTAGACAATTCCATTTCTTGGAAACCTGCTAATTGGTAAGGATGTGCCCAAGCTTGATCATAAAACTTACGGCCCAATTCGGTGGCCACTGCAGCTTGTCCTTCGGTTTCATCTAGAGCAAGTATTCTCGCTGCTAAAGTTTTTTCTGGTTGATCCAGCCATGCCTGATATCGTTCTAACAATTCGCCGCCAGCTAGTTCCAGTTCATCAACCATTTGCAGCATTTCGCTAAAAATAGCTTGTCCTTCAGCTACATAGGCTGTAGTTTTTGCTGGGTGTTCTAGTGAAACTGCATCGCTAATCTGATTTCCTTCAGCTACCCATTCATCAGCTGGTAATTTTTCATCCGTCCATAATAAATAAAGCATGAATAAATGAATAAACTCGATTGTGTCCGCATCAATACCCACACGATCAAAAGGATTCAAATCAATATTTCGTAATTCAACGTAACGAATCCCTGTATGAAAAAGGTCTGCGACTTTTTTCCCACCCCGCATGCGGACCGGTGCGTAAAATTCTTTTTCTTCTGATAATCGACCCTGAGATACATTTTCTGCCAAGTCTTCACTATAACGGGACAATGTTTCGTAAGAGACTTGCACATCCGGCTTATTCACATAACCATAGTGACTGGTACGGATACTTCTCACCGGCTCTTTTGGTCGATCCTCTTCATCAAAATAGCGTGCTTCACTCAAAGGACTCGCACCAAATAAGTAGGTCAGCAACCAACGATAACGTAAAAAGTTGCGTGCGATTTTCATGTATAGACGTGTCTTAAAGTTCTCCATTGAGGCTTCTTCAGTTTGTGCTAAAAACAATTGTTTTACTAGATCCAAACCATATTCAAAGTTGAAATGGATACCGCTTACCATTTGTTTTCGTTTGCCATATTCCCGCGCCAAGTAACGACGATATAAAACATCTGCATGACGCTCCAATTTTGCTATTTGGATGTCTTCCTCTTTTTCTGGTAAGACAGGCGGCATAGAAAAAGGCCACATCATCTCATTTTTCGGCATACTTCGTTGCGCGACATCGTGGATTGCCTCTAAATAAGCCAATACTTCATCCACGGATTCAGTAACTGGCGTGATCAGTTCTAATTGTGTTTCTGAAAAATCTGTTTGGATATAAGGATGGAAACTTCGATTACCGACAGGTGCTGGATGATCCGTATGTACTAACTCACCTTCCAGTGTTACCCGTTGGCTTTCTTTTTCAATCCCATAACGTGCTTGCAGCAAAAAAGGCTTAACCTTTTCTTGTGCCATCATTTTTTTAGTATTCATTTGTTCATTGCCCTCCCATGCTACATTATATAGAAGAATATCCAGAAACAGAACGGAAATGCTTGAAAAAAGAGATAGTATTCAAGATGAAAATATGATTAAATAATAATAACAATACAATTAATCAAAGACGGTTGTCAGATACCTGTTTTATAAGAATGGAGGCCTCGTATATGCACAAAGAAAATCAATCGATGATAAATGATACCGATCATTTATGTCAAAAAACAGATTCCAAAGAAGTCGTGATGTTACGTCCACATCGTCAACACCAATTTCATTGCGACGAGGTCCATCGCATAATGGATCTCAATACGCGGCAAAATAATGTTAGTTTGCATGTGCCGCCCTTTTTTCAAGATATGCAAAAGAACTGTTGAGAAAATCTCAACAGTTCTATTTTATTCTTCCTTCAATAATCCTTTAAATAGACCAACCGCAAAATCATTCGCTTCAAATGCTTCTAAATCGTTTATTCCTTCACCCAATCCGACTAATTTCACCGGAAGATGCAGTTCATTCCGAATCGCTAAAACGATACCGCCTTTGGCCGTACCATCCAATTTAGTCAAAACCAACCCAGTTACGTCAGTCGTTTCCTTAAATTGACGCGCCTGTACTAAAGCATTTTGCCCTGTCGTTGCATCAACGACTAGCAGAACTTCATGGGGTGCCGTTGGAAATTCCCGCTGAATTACCCGTTTGATTTTCTCCAACTCATTCATTAAGTTAACTTTGTTTTGCAAACGCCCTGCTGTATCAATCAACAAAATGTCATAGTTCTCTTTTTTCGCTTTATCCACCGCATCAAAGACTACCGCCGCTGGATCTCCCCCAGCATTTCCGCGGACCACCTCCACGCCAGAGCGTTTCCCCCAGACAACTAGCTGATCGATCGCACCGGCACGGAAAGTATCGGCGGCTGCTAATAAAACCTTCTTGCCTTCATTTCTATATTGATTCGCCAATTTTCCGATGCTGGTGGTTTTACCTGTCCCATTCACACCAACAAACAAAATCACGCTCAATCCGTCATCTTGCAGGTTGATCTTATTATTTTCATCGACACCTTCTGCTTCATAAATGTCTACTAGTTTTTCAATAATGACATTTTGAATCTGAGAAGGTTTCTTGGCATTTTTCAACTTGACTTCTTGCCGGAGAGAATCTGTTAACTTAATCGCCGTATCAAAGCCAACATCCGCGCCAATCAGGGTTTCCTCTAATTCCTCAAAAAAGTCTTCATCAACACGGCGAAAACGTGCAAACAATTCGTTCATTCGATCGCCAAAAGATTTACGCGTTTTTTCTAACCCTTTATCGTATTTCTCCTGAACTGTCTCTGCTTCCGTTTGGGCGGTTTCTGCTAGTTCAGTGCTTTCCGACTCTGGCTTGATTTCCGAAATCTCTTCCACTTCTGTTATTACCGGTTCTTCAATAACTTGCTTTTGGTCATCCGGTATTTCTTCACTAGTTTCAGTCAAGTCATTTGGCTCTTCACTGGTTTTTGATTCAGGGCTTTCAGGTTCAGAGGTAAAGACTTCTTGTGGCGGAATATCCATTGTCTCAGCAGTTTGTTCAAGCGACTCTTCAATTGTCTCTTCGCTCTTCTCAGCCGCTGAATCTTCACTATCTGTTGTTTCATCAGCTTCTGTAGGAACTATGGTATCAGAAGATTCTTCCTCTTCAACAACAGTCTCTTGCTTTTCAGGTTCTTCGGCTTGTTCCCCAGTAAAGGCCTTTTTTATGCGGTCAAATAATCCCATTTAAAATCCCCCCTTAAATTCAATTAGTTTAATTCATCAAACACGAATTTTTGGATGGCATGCGCAACACCATCTGCTTGGTTCGTTCTAGTCACAAAATTAGCGGCAGATTTGATCCCATCCGTAGCATTTTCCATCGCTACACCCATACCTGCATAATTAATCATTGATAAATCGTTGGCTTCATCTCCCAACGCCATCATTTCATGTGCCTCGATTCCTAGGTGTTCACCTAAAACTGAAAGACCAAATGCTTTTGTCACACCTTTTGGCATAAATTCTAATAAATTGGGCCGTGTTTTAAAAATTTCAAACTTATCATATTCTTCAGATGGGATCAAAGGAATCTTATGATCTAAATAATCTGCATTCACTGCCGCGACCACTTTATTGTACAGTGTATCCTCTTTCAAAGAGTCTATCGTTTTGGGAACATAGGTCAATGCCTTGTTCAACGTGGGATAGATTGAAGGATGATCCGCTGCTGTTTCAAATTGAAAACATAGCGCATCCGATAAAACGTCCATCGGCAAATCAATTTCTTTTAACAACTCATGAATATGTTTGACATCTGCAAGCTCCATCGCTGTCTTACCTAGGATCCCACCTGTATTCGTTTGAATCAGCCCGCCGTTGAAAGTGATTGAGTAATCATCTGCATCAAGTAAATTCAGTTCTGCTAAATAATCTTTGATCGCGATCAGAGGGCGTCCCGTACAGATGACTATCTTCACGCCTCGAGCTTTGGCTTTTGCTAATATTGTTTTATTTGTATCAGAAATCGTCTTTGCATCTGTTAGTAATGTTCCATCTAAATCAATTGCAATTAGTTTTATCATTTCAGGAATTCCCCTTTCCTCACTTGAAATTTCCCGTCCTCTTTCACTTCTTCCAGGCGGACTGAAATAATTTTCGAAACACCGGATTCTTGCATCGTTACACCATAAAGAATATCTGCAGCTTCCATCGTGCCTTTACGGTGAGTGACCACAATAAATTGCGTGTCGTTTTGGAAAGCACTCAAATAACGTCCAAAACGTGCAACATTGGCTTCATCTAGTGCAGCTTCAACTTCATCTAAAACACAGAACGGTACAGGTCGTACTTGAATAATCGAAAATAACAGTGCGATGGCCGTCAGTGCTCGTTCCCCACCTGAAAGCAGCGACAAGCTTTGTAATTTTTTACCTGGCGGCTGTGCCTCAATCTCGATACCCGTATTTAACAAATCGTCAGGGTCCGTCAAAACCAATTCTGCACGACCGCCGCCAAACATATTTGGAAAAACGACATTGAACTTTTCACGAATCGCTTGGAAAGTCGTATAAAAACGTGTTTTGACTTCATCGTCCATTTCACCCATCGTTTCAAACAATTGTTCTTTAGCCGATAATAAATCATCTCGCTGTGTTGTTAGAAAATCATAGCGTTCCTCGACTTGTTGATATTGTTCAATGGCGTTCAAATTAACTGGACCTAATTTTTCAATTGCGTTCTTCAACCGGCCGACTTCTGTTTGAGCCGCTTGCTGATCAATCTCTGGATCTGCTTGAGCCTCTGCACCTTCAAAGGTCAGGCTGTACTCCTCTTGCAAGTAAGCCAATGCGTTGTCTAATTTCAGCTCATAACGATTTTTTTGAACATCCGCTTGTGATTGACGTGCCAACAATTGCTTTTGTTCGCGATTGGCTTCCGTCAAAGCGCCATCTGCATGATCCACTTTTTGCTGCAGACTTTGACGTGTTTCTTTCCATTCGGCCAACTGTCCTTGCAGGTGTTCTCGAGCGGTGGATAATTCCGTCAAACGCTGATTCAAACTCTCCTCGGATTCTTCGTGAACCGATGAATCGCTGGAAAGCGCCAGCAATTGATTTTCTAAACTTGTGATGTGACTGTGCAATTCATTGATTTGATTTTCTAGACTCAATACCTGCCGATCCAAATACAATAATCGTTCGTCTATCACTGCATAATCCGCCTGCAAGCGGCTCAATTCAGCATTAATATTAGCCCGTTTGACTTCCAACTGGTCACTTTCTTCATTCAGTTGTTGAATTTCACGATTAATGTTGTCCTGTTGTGTCTTCAACTCAACCTGCTGGAATTCTAATGTTTCCTTTTGCTCTTGATACTCCTTTAAAAAGCTGTCCAGCTCTTTAGCCTCATAAGAAAATAACGTTTGCTCTTTTTGTAAGCGAGTCAACTCACTGTTGACGCGTTCCTCACTACTCTGTGCTTCTTGATAAGCCAAACGAGTTTGTTCACCTTGAGTTCTCAATGTTTCCAAGGCCTCAGTTTGATCGGCAACTTTCGTTTGCAAGTCATGGACAAACTTTTCTTTTGCTTGCAGTGCCTGATTGATTTCTTCGTAGCGTTTCGTCCATTCAGCCAGTTCATGTCCTTGATTAAATAGATTCCCGCGATTACCTTGTTTCGTAGCACCGCCGGTCATAGAACCGCCGGCATTCATCACATCTCCAGCTAAAGAAACAACTCGTACTTGATAACGCAATTGCCGAGCAAGCTGATTCGCACTGTTTAGATCCTGCGCGATTACGATTGCACCTAGTAGGTTTTGCATGACTGGCGCAACATTCTCTGAGAAAGTCACCAGGTCACTTGCAATCCCTAAAAAGCCGCTTTCATCTTTGATTGCTTGATATTGATGAGCTCCTAAGCTGCGCGGCTTAATCGTCGTTAATGGTAAAAAAGTTCCTCTTCCACTGCGCTGCTTTTTCAAAAAGGTGATTCCTTCACGGGCATCTTTTTCATTTTCTACAATGATATGTTGAGCCGACGCTCCGAGCGCAGTCTCAATTGCTAAAGCATATTCCTGTGGAACGTCAATCAATTCTGCTACCGCACCGATGATCCCGTTTAATTGTTCTTTATGTTGCAAAACACTGCGGACACCTTGATAAAATCCGCTATAGTTTTCTTGAATATCTTGCAAACTTTTTTGTCTGGCACGTGCTTGCTGCACTTGGCTCATTAAGTCATACATCAATTGCTGCTCTTTTTGCAACTGCTGCTGTGCAGCGTTCTTATTTTCAACCAATTGACGGTAGCTTTCTTGCTCTTCCGTTAATTGACTTTCAAGTGTCTGGGTCTTGGATTGAGCGTTGGTCTGTTGATCTGTCAGTTCCTTTAACTGTTCATGTAAAGCTTCAAACCGCGTAAGGCTCTGTTGATTTTTTGCCGTTTCTTGCGTATATTGGCGTTCCAAATATTTTAGTTCATTACTGACATTGGCTGACTCTTGCATCAACTCAACATATGTACCACGCAGATCTTCCAACAATTCTTTCGGTGATTTCTTATATTTTTCGGCTTCACTCATTAAATGTTGGATTTTGGCTTCCAAATCGACCTTTTCCGCCTGTTTGGCAGTTTGTTGCGCTTGGACCTCGCGCACGCTTTCTTGTGCTTCAGCCAATTTCTTACGTTGCTCAGTCAAAGATTCTTGATACTCAGCACTGCTCCTTTGAGTATTTTTTGACCGTTCGCTTAATAATTCTTTCTGTCCTTCGGCTTGTTTCAAAGCCTCCGCTAAATGCAATAATTGCTGTTGACCTGTTTCTAACTGTTCATCCAATGAACCGCGTTTTTGCCGCAGGTCTCCCAGCTGCAACTCCGTTTGCTGGATAAATCGGCCCTTTTCATCGACCGTTTGAGATAACTCTTCAAAATCAACTTTAGCAGATTGCCAAGATTCGCGAGTATGCTTGATTCTGGCTACCGTCAAGCTGACATCCGTCGCAGTCAATTCCTTTTTGAGCGCCAAAAACTCCTTGGCTGCTTCACTTTGAGCAGCTAAAGGAGTCAGCTGATCTTCTAATTCATAAATGATATCTTGAACTCGGCTTAGATTATCTTCTGTCTCAAAAAGTTTCTGTTCCGCTTTGCGTTTCCGCTGCTTATATTTCAAAACCCCGGCAGCCTCTTCAAAGATCCCGCGGCGATCTTCTGGTTTACTAGCGAAAATTGCCTCAACTTTCCCTTGAGATATGATTGAGAAAGATTCTTTTCCTAAGCCGGAATCCATAAATAAATCTTGGATATCCCTTAAACGGCAAGCCTGTCTATTAATGAAGAAGTCACTTTCACCGGTTCGACGATATCGTCTCGTCACACTGACTTCACTAAAGGCTAAGGGCAAGTAATGATCCGTATTGTCCAACACGACCGTCACTTCTGCAATATTCAATTGTTTTCGAGACTCTGAGCCGGCAAATATAATGTCCGGCATTTTGCCTCCCCGCAAACTTTTCGCGGACTGCTCTCCTAGGACCCAGCGAATCGCTTCAGTAATATTACTTTTCCCACTGCCGTTTGGCCCTATGACCGCTGTTACGCCTTGCTCAAATTCGATCTTTGTTCGATCAGCAAATGATTTAAAGCCAGCAATCTCAATTCGTTTTAAATACAAAATGTTCCTCCTAAAATTTCACTAGGAAATGTAGACTAGTTTGCGACAATTTTGCGTAAAGCTTTTTCCGCCGCATCTTGTTCAGCCAATTTCTTCGATTTGCCTTGTCCTGATCCAATCATTTGATCATCAGCATATACATCAATCGTAAAGATTCGTTCGTGTGCAGGACCTTCTTCATTAACCAATCGGTAATCAATCGTGACATCGCCGCTCTTTTGCAACACTTCTTGCAAGCGTGTCTTGTGGTCCATCTCCCGAGTAAAAACTCCAGCTTCAATTTTTGGAAAAATCACAGTCTGAATGAAGTTTAATGCTACATCATAGCCTTGATCCAAATACAAAGCACCCAGAAAAGCCTCAAACAGGTCACATAGGAGCGCTGCACGATCCCGTCCACCAGAATTTTCTTCCCCTTTGCCTAACATAATATACAGATCGAAATGACACTCTTTCGCAAATTTCGATAAACTTTCTTCACGTACGATCGCCGAACGCAGACGTGTCAAACGTCCTTCCGGCAAATTTGGATAATGGTGATACAAATAGTCCGATACCTGAATTTCTAAGACAGCATCCCCTAAAAATTCTAACCGTTCATTATCTGAAATATTCATGTTACGGTGTTCATTCACATATGATGAGTGGGTAAACGCCTGTTCTAATAGGTTAACATCGTGAAAGACGATGCCGTAGTTTTCTTTCAATTCATTGATCAACTGTGTATCCATGGGCTCATTCCTTTTTTTGAGATTTCCATCACGCTTCATTATACTGTTTTTTCCCCAATTTTTAAATCAGAAGTCGTGATCGTAGGAAATTTTCAAAAAATGATCGAATTTTTTCTTCTCCTCGTCAAAAAAATGCTAAAGTAGAAAAAACGACCGGAGGAATTACGATGGAAAAAATTTCTGACGCATTAGTGATTATTGATTTGCAAAAAGGAGTTTGTTTCGGTGAACAAACAATTGATCATTTCAATGACTTGATCACACTCGTCAATCAGCGTATAAAGCTTTATCGCGACCAAGATAAGCCGATTCTTTTCATTCAGCACTGCGACGAAGACTTAATTCCGAATTCAGCAGCTTGGGAAATCGTAGATGAACTTGCTCGCAAAGACAGTGATATTGTTATTCAAAAGACTCATGCTAATTCCTTCTATCACACTGACCTGCAAAAGGTATTGCAGCAACAGCAAATAAATAAGCTGGAAATCTGCGGAGCACAAACCCAATACTGTATTGATACGACCGTAAAATTTGCTCATGGTTTAGGGTATCAGTTGACCATGCTGAAGAACGCCTCAACGACTTACGCTAATCGGTTTCTTTCAGCAGCTGACACGATTGCCTTTTATGAGAATATTTGGGACAAGCGCTTTTTGCATTTGATTCAATAAAAAAACTTCGTCTCAGAGGACGAAGCTTTTTTATTCTTTATTTTCCGTACCACGCGACACCTTCATAACGCCAACCAACTTGGGTTAAATTATCTCGTTCATTGGTATTCAGCGTGTAATGGTGCGTGCCTGTTCTTGCATTCGGATTGTAGAGTCGGTATAAAAGCTGTCCGCCTCCAGAATACCAAGAAATTCCCTCATAACGCCAACCGGCCTTTTTTAAACTATCTCGCTCTGAGGTATTTAAGGTATAGTGATGATCACCAGCATTCGGATTGTACATACGATAGACCGGATTTCCATTTTGCGGTGCATTCCAAGCAACGCCTTCATAACGCCAGCCAGCTTGGGTCAGATTATTTTTTTCGTTGTTGTCACGTGTATAAAAGTGTTCCCCGCTATTAGGATTATACAATCGATACATCGCGTCTGTTCCAGCAGGACTCGTATCTGGATTTGATCCTTCTGACGTATCAGCCTGAAAAATCCCAGTATAGTCAGCGGAAACATCAAATGTGCCGTTAACACTTGGAAAGGTCACTAGTGAAGACCATTGCCAAGCTCCATAGGCCGTATAGTAATTATCAGCAGATAAATTATAGGGATACGCCGCTACCCAAATATTTTTATTTCCTAACGTGTTTCCATTCAGCAAACCATTGCTGAGCCAGCCATAACTAGCATAATGTCGCACATTTCCATACCCTAACCGATGTAGCTGATCTGCAAATGAAGCAGAATCATTTGTATGATTTCCTTGATTGACGATACCAGGCGCCTCGATATCATTCACCATTACCGTTGATTTTGCTAATCCAATCCGATTTGCGTATGCCGCGAAATAATTTGCTTCCGCGCGTGCGCTCTCATCTGAAGTGAACCAGCTATAATGATATGCTGAAACTTTTAATCCTGCTGCTTTAGCATTTGCAATCTGGGTAGGTGCGTAAGGATTTTGATAAGACGTACCTTCTGTCAATTTCACAACCACACCTTTTACTCCGTAAGATTTCATCTTTTGAAAATCAGCAACGCTCACATTTCCATTGTAAGATGCGATATCGACAAAACTCTTTGTTGGCAGATTGGTATTTGCTGCGGAAACAGTGGGTAAAGAATACAGTTCTAAATCAAAAAGATTGGTTTCGTTCGAGCTATCGGTTTTATTTAAATCAGAATGTTCTGTCCCATCAGGCAGATAATAACTTCCTGACTCATTCTCACCACCCATTAATGCCGAATCAATTTGTGCATTTTTTTCTTTGGCGGCCTCTTTAGCTTGTTCAACCTTATCTTGAATCTCAGCTTGTGCTTGATTATCTTTTTGTTGTACTGCGGCTTGTTCTAACCCATCTGATTGGGCTTGTTTTTCAACTTGCTGCTGCTCATTTTGCATGGTATTTCCAGCTTCTGGTGCGCGTTCTTCAGCAGATACATTTCCAGAAACAAACAAACCCATCAATAAAAGACTGCTTAAATATAATTTATTCTTAATCATCGTATGATTACTCCAAACATTTCAAGTTGCGTTTACTATACGCCCGTGTTTTCGAGCTGGCAACTTTCGTTCATTTTTAAGCTTTTTTTGTGAGAAAACGTGAGGATTGTGAAAAATTCGTCCGTGGATGATAAAAAAAATGCACTGACTATTGTCAGCGCACCTTGTTGTTAAGCTTGGTTGTTTTCCATAATGTAATCAACTGCAGCTCCAACTGTTTCAATTTTTTCAGCATCTTCATCAGAGATTTCTGTTCCGAATTCATCTTCCAATTCTAAAACAAATTCCATAATACTGATTGAATCTGCATTTAAGTCGTCTTTGATACTCAATTCAAGAGTTACTTTGTCCTTATCAATTTCAAAGTGATTTGAAATTATTTCAGCAACTTTGCTAAATACTTCTTCACGAGTCAACAACATTCACCTCCGCCTGATCAACTAATATTCGTCTATGTTTTACCAGAAGGTCACAGTTCATTTTACTGATGTTTATCTGCTTTGTCTACCTTTTTCGGGAATTTATCTGGTGCTATTTGTCTTTAGGTGTTTCGAAAAACTGGACCAATTGACCTACTACATTCGTCTCTAGCATCAGGTAGATTTGATCAATGGTATTCGCTACAGCTTCCGGACCGGTTGATCCATGCGTTTTAATGACTGGTGCTTTTAGACCAAATAATACAGCACCGCCGTGAGCCGAATAATCTAGCTTGTCTTTTAGGCCATACAAAGTATCTTTCAACATTGCTGCACCTAATTTCCCTTTAAGCCCTGCATCATTGATACTGCCTTTCAATAGACTCATTAAGCCCATAGCTGTTCCTTCGATCGTTTTCAACACAGCATTTCCGGTGAACCCATCCGTCACGACAACATCAGCTACACCATTCAACAGCTCCCGTGCCTCTACATTGCCGATAAAGTTGATACTTTCTTCAGCTTGTAGCAATTTGAATGCTTCTTTCGTCAACTCACTGCCTTTTGTTTCTTCCGTACCGTTGTTCAGTAGTCCAACACGAGGAGACTTGATCCCTCGAACATGTTTCGCATAGAAAGAACCCAAAATCGCATACTGATGAATATGTTCTGCTTTATTTTCAGCATTAGCACCTAAATCTAGCATGTCAAAACCCATATCGCTATTTAAAACGGGCAACGTTGACATTAACCCCGGACGTTCAATTCCTTTGATCCGTCCCACCACAAACAAGCCTGCCGCCAATAACGCTCCAGTATTCCCAGCAGAAAAAATCGCATCTGCTCTACCTTCTTTAACAGCTTGGGCAGCTAGGACCATTGAAGCATCTTTTTTACGACGGATCGCCTTAACAGGTTCATCATCACTATTGATTTTTTCATCTGTGTGAATAATCGTAATATTTTTTTCATTTGTAATATATTGACGAATGGCGTCTTCTTTTCCGTATAATTGAAACTCGATATCTGGATGATTTTTTTGCGCTAACATCACGCCTTCAACGATGGCTTTTGGTGCGAAATCGCCACCCATTGCATCTACAGCAATTTTCATGAAAAGCTTCTCTCCCTTAATTTTTCTACAGTATAGCATACCTAATCGAAATATGTTTCCCCAGTTTCTGTTGGTTCTAATGTCTCTGCCAACGGTTCAAAGGATGGCTGTTCACGCCAATTATCTATCTGCCAAATCTGATTGGCTTCGTCGCGAGCCACTTCTAATACATTTGCATCGTTCACCAGATCAGCAACCAAAAACTGCGGCAAACCGGATTGCCGAAAACCAAAAACTTCACCAGGTCCTCGTAATTCTAAATCTTTTTCACTCAAAACAAAACCATTAGTTGTCTCGGTCATGATTTTCATGCGCTCTTTACCCATTTCATTTTTGGGACTAGCAACCAAAATACAGTAAGAAGCATCAGAACCACGACCAACTCGGCCGCGCAGTTGGTGGAGCTGAGCCAATCCAAAACGATCTGCATCCATAATAAACATGACTGTGGCATTCGGCACATTGACGCCGACTTCAATAACCGTAGTGGAAACCAAAATCTGACTTTGATTATTCTTGAATTCTTCCATAATCGCATCTTTTTCGGTATTCTTCATTTTTCCATGCAAAAGACTGACCTGATAAGCTGGTGCGTAGTATTCCTTTAAATGCTCATAAATTTCTGTTGCATTTTTTACATCCAATGCTTCGGACTCTTCAATCAGCGGACAAATTACATAAAGCTGATGACCAGCCTGCAATTCTTGCTTTGCCCAATCTAAAGTGTGTTCCAGCTGCTTTGGTTTGATCCAACTGGTTTTGACTGGAATACGTCCTGCTGGCATTTCATCAATAACGGAAACATCCATCTCACCGTAGGCCGTAATTGCTAATGTTCGCGGAATCGGGGTTGCTGTCATAAACAAGACATCGGGATGCAGTCCTTTTTCTCGTAAGACTCTTCGCTGGTTCACACCAAACCGATGCTGTTCATCAGTAATGACTAAACCAAGATTAGTAAACTGTACGTCATCTTGAATCAATGCATGAGTACCGATCACCACATCAATCTCACCATTTTGCAGACCGGCTAAAATCGCTCGCCGTTCTTTGGTTTTAGTAGAACCCGTCAGTAACGCAGTTGTCATTTCTAACGGATCAAACAATTGATTTAAACTTTCTAAATGTTGTTGTGCCAAAATTTCTGTCGGCACCATCAACGCTCCTTGGAAGCCCGCTGTCATAGTTGCATATAAAGCAATCGCCGCTACGACTGTCTTACCGCTCCCAACATCTCCTTGCAGCAGACGCTGCATGTGCTTCTTGCTGCGCAGATCATAGCAAATTTCGTTGGTTACTCTCTTCTGTGCATCAGTTAGTTCAAAGGGCAGCTCCTGTGTAAATCGTTTCAATCGTTCCACATCGTAACGAATCGCGATCCCATTTTTCTCGCTGCGTTCGCTCTTCTTCAACCCCTGCATCCGCATTTGGAATAAGAAAAATTCTTCAAAGACCACTCGCCGTTTAGCTTGATGGCTCTCTGTCGGATTTTTTGGAAAATGCATCGCCCGCATGGCTTGCTTTCGCGGCATTAGCCGATATTTTTCCAGCAGATAATCCGGCAAGTTCTCGGTTACCTGATCACCGAACTTTTCAAACGCGACCTTGATCAAGTCCACTAACGTACTTTGACGGATTGACTTGCTCACATGGTAGATCGGTGCATATTCTTCCGTTTGTTTACCGCCTAAAATTTTCATTCCCGTCAAAGACTTACGCTTGGCATCCCACTTTCCATAGACTGCCAACTCTTCGCCAACTTCGACTTTATCCTTTAGATATGGCTGATTGAAAAAGGAGACCATGAAGACCGCATGATCTTGCATCATCCGAAACTGCAGCCGGCTTTTTTTATATCCGAAACGACTAACTACGGGGGCCGAAACGATCACACCTTTTAGTGTAACCTTCTCTTGATCATTGATCTCTAATAGATTTTTTTCTTGAATATCCTCATATCGAAAAGGATAGTAGCTCAATAAATCCTCAATCGTTACAATCCCTAATTCGGCTAACGTTTGTGCTCGCTTTGGTCCTACACTAGGTAAAACCGATACGGATTCTAGAATCCTCATAAGATATCCTCCCTTCTATAATTATTTTATTGATCAAACTAGGAATGACTCTACGTCAAAAATAAAGTACGAATTTTCGTATACAGATCGTTTTTTACTTCATATCTAATTAGATGACCATTCACAAAAAGGAGTGTGCCAGATACTCTTGGCCCACTCCCTCCGACTGTTTTACTTGTTATTCTGCTGAAAGCAAGTATGGATAGACCGGTTGTTTTCCTTCGTGGATCTCAACTTCTAGGTCTGGATGACTTGCTTCAATTGCTTCACTTAATTTTTCTGCTTCGGCCTTTGTACCTTCTTCACCGACAATAATCGTGATAATTTCGATTTCATCGCTGATCATTTTGTTCAAGGTATCTAAAGTTGCTTTGTATCTATCGGCTTCGGAAAGAGCGATCTTTCCATCGATCATACCTAAGTAATCACCTTCATGGATTTCCACACCGTCGATCGTCGTATCACGAATCGCATTGGTGATTTGACCGCTGACTACAGATTCAAGCATCTCAGTCATTGCCGACTTATTATCCTCTAGACTTTGATCGCCATTGAAAGCCAGCATCGCTGTCATTCCTTGAGAGACAGTTTTGCTTGGAACAACGGCTACAGGAATATCTGCGACTTCTGCTGCTTGATCGGCTGCCATAAAGATGTTTTTATTATTCGGTAAAACAATTACTTGGTCAGCATTGACCTCTTTAATTGCTTTTAGAATATCTTCTGTACTTGGGTTCATCGTTTGGCCGCCGCTGATTACGTAAGCCACGCCTAAACTTTTGAATAATTCTTGAACACCTTCGCCAGCTGCAATTGCAATCACTGCATAAGGCTGATGTTCTACAGGTTTCGCTTGAAACTCAGCTACTTCTTCATCATGTTCCAAAATCGTTTCATGCTGCAAGCGCATATTATCGACTTTGATTTTGATCAAGGCACCGAATTTTTGACCATAATTCATCACTTCACCTGGATGCTCTGTATGGACATGGACTTTGACGATTTCATCATCATTAACAACAAGTAACGAATCTCCGATACCATCTAAATAGTTTCTGAATGAATCGTAATCAAATTTACTGTCCACGGTTGGGCCTTCACCTAAGCGAACCATAATTTCGGTACAATAACCGAATTTGATATCCGCTGTTGCTAATTGGCCTTGGATACTGCGATGATGTTCGGCATTGACCATTTCGTCCATTTCGGCTGGACTTGGTTCATACGTATCGTCTGCTTGAAATTCACCATTTAAAGCATTCAAAAATCCTTCGTAAATGAACAATAGACCTTGGCCTCCACTATCGACTACGCCAACTTCTTTCAAGACTGGCAGCATATCCGGTGTTTTATCTAATGCCTTTTTTCCATACTTAACAACGGCGGTCATCACTTCGATCACATCATCCGTTTGTTTAGCCTTACGTTCACCAGCTTTTGCTGATTCGCGAGCCACTGTTAAAATCGTTCCTTCAACAGGTTTCATCACTGCTTTATAAGCTGTTTCCACTCCATGAACCAATGCCTTGGCTAGATCTTCCGCATTTAAGGTATCAACCTCTAAGATTGCTTTAGAAAAACCACGAAATAGTTGAGACAAGATAACGCCAGAATTACCGCGTGCTCCCATCAATAGGCCTTTTGCTAACACGTTAGCCAATTCGCCGACTTTTTCTGAAGTAGAATTGACCACGGCAGTTGCGCCACTGGTCATTGATAAATTCATATTGGTCCCAGTATCGCCATCAGGCACGGGAAAAACGTTTAATGAATTGACATATTCTGCATTGACTTGCAGACGTTTAGCGCCAGCCTCTACCATTTCTTGGAATTGACTCGCGCTGATTTCTGTTACCTTCACTTACTTAGTCCTCCTTAAGAACACTGCCCTTAGTCAGGCAGAACACGTACACCTTGAACATAGACATTCACTGAGTTTGCTGTAACCCCAAGCATCGTTTCCAAATTATATTTCACTTTTTCTTGGACATTGCGCGATACTTCTGAGATCTTCGTGCCGTAGCTGACGATCGTATAGACGTCGACCGCGATACCGTTCTCTTCTTGACGTACAACGACGCCGCGTGAATAATTTTCTTTTCTTAAAATTTCTGTGATATTGTCTTTGATTTGATTTTTACTAGCCATACCGACGATACCAAACACGTCAGTAACTGCACCGCCGACAACCGTCGCGATGACGTCGTTTGAAATTTCGATCATACCAGTCTGTGTATTGATTTTCACAGCCATAGTTGTTAGCCTCCTTAAATAGGCCTAATCGCCCATTTTTTCTACTATAACAGTTTATCATAGCCCTATGACAAATAAAAGAAAGTTCCATTGCGATTTGCTGATAAGACGCTCCCTGCTTGCCGCAATCTTCTGCTAACTTTCTTGCATCAAAACTTTTGTTAAAATTTTTACGCTAACAGAGTATAATTTACCTGCAAATCCTTTGAATGTCAATCTTTCTAGAAAAATTCACTTGCTAATCTTGTCATTCTATGCTAAATTGTTTTAGTATGAGCCAAAGAAGCGCTCCAATCAAGGCAAAAGGAGGAAACAACACATGGCAAAAGTTTGCTATTTTACTGGTCGTAAAACAAGAAGTGGAAATAACCGTTCTCACGCTCTGAACGCTACTAAACGTACTGTAAAACCTAATTTACAAAAAGTTCGCGTATTAGTGGACGGAAAACCTAAAAAAGTTTGGGTCTCAACTCGTGCTTTGAAATCTGGAAAAGTTGAGCGTGTTTAATATTATCCAATCAAACCGTTCTTGAAGAACGGTTTTTTATTTTGTCCGTCTACTTTATCATTCACGTAATTTTAGAGGAAATTGTTCACTTTTCGTTCTTTAATTTCAGCCTATACATATTTTTTAGTCATTCTAAACATAATAGAAAAAATGAGTACGACGCTTATCCAGAATAAGCGTCGTACTTTCTTTTATTTATTAAATTTTTGAAAAAAATTTCCAAAAGGTTACGGCTCTTTCACAGCTCATTCACAATATTTCATTCCTTCTATGGTAAAATTTGGATAGTCTGTTGAAAGAAGTTTGGTGATTTTTATATGAAAAACTATCTTAAAGAAAATCGTTGGTATATATTGGCCAGTTTTTTCCTGCCGCTTGCGCTCATGGTGATCGTCTATTTGACGATCGGTATTTATCCTGGATCTAGCCGCAGCGTCTTAGCCAGTGATGCCTTCTCACAATTTTCAAATTTCCACGCAAGTTTTCGGAATATGCTTTTAGGCAAACAAGGCCTTTTTTATAATTGGAATGCCTCCATGGGATTGAATTACCTCTCACTAGTTTCCTATTATCTCGGCGGCTTTTTTACGCCATTAGTAATTTTCTTCCCGAATCAGCTGATGCCTGATGCTCTGTACTTTTTGACGTTGCTGAAAATCGGCGCAGCCGGATTAGCATTCTGGTTTTATGCCAAGGGCAGCTTTAAATTACCTGATTGGTCACGAGTGGCTTTAAGTGTCACCTATGCTTTGATGTCTTTTGCTATCGCACATTCTGAGATTATTATGTGGCTAGACGCCTTTGTCTATCTGCCTTTAATCATCCTAGGAATCAATCGTGTGATGGATCTGAAAAAGCCGACCGTACTTTTTGTTTCCTATTTAATGTTGTTTTTAACCAGCTTTTATATGGGCTTCATGATCGGTGTCTTCTCGGTACTGTACTTCATCGCTCGCTTGATTACAAATTGGAAACTATACAAAAAAAGTATTGTTCCTTATGGTGTCACCTCATTGTTGGCCGGTTTTGCTTCCATGATCATGATCTTGCCATCAATTCTTGATTTGCGAGCAAATGGTGAAGAGCTGTCGCAAATTTCCACTTTCAAAACGGAAGCGACTAGCTGGTGGGATTTTATCGCCAAAAATTTGATTGGATCCTATGATACGACGAAATACGGGTCGATTCCCTTTATTTATATTGGTCTCTTGCCGCTGGCTTTATGTTTATTTTTCTTTATCTGCAAAAAGATTCCTTGGAAAAATAAAATTGCCTACGGCGCAATTGCTGCAATTTTAATCGCTAGCTTCTATATCCAACCCCTGAATTTATTCTGGCACGGCATGCATGCTCCGAACATGTTTTTATTCCGCTATGCGTATTTGCTCTCATTTTTAGTAATCACGTTAGCTGCTTGGGGCTGGGAAAAATTAGATCATGAGAATATTTTACAACTGGTCGCCGTTTGTCTCTTGCTAATTGCACTCTTTGCGATTTTCTGGGGCATGAAAGGGAAAGACTATAATTACCTTAAAAATATTTCACTCTATATCACGATCGGCTTCTTAGCCGTCTATGCGCTGGTCCTTACCGGGCATTATTTCAATAAGATCCCTTTGAAAGTACTCAGCGTTCTATTACTGCTATTAATGTGTACCGAGGCTTTTATTAACAGTGATTTTATGGTCCGAGGTGTCCTAAAAGATTGGAATTATGCGTCACGCAGTCTTTATACTCAGCCATATCCTTCAATTAAAGCTTTAGTTGATGAAACAAAGGATGAAAATAAAACTTTTTATCGCATGGAAAATCTTGATCCTGTCTCTTCCAACGATGCCTTTAATTATGGCTACAGCGGAGTTAGCATGTTTTCATCCATTCGGAACCGCCATTCCTCTGGCTACATGGATCAATTAGGTTTTCGTTCAAGAGGAACCAGTCTGAATATTCGTTACCAAAATAATACCTTATTAGCCGATGCTTTCACTGGGATTAAATACAATATCGCCAAGGCGAAAAACTTGAACAAATACGGCTTCAAGAAAACGAGTACTGTTGGCGAATACAATCTTTTTGAAAATAATTACGAATTGCCGTTGGCCTTTACTGCTCCTCGGAGTATTGATAAATTGCAGGCCTCTCCAAATGACAATTTGGGTACACAAACACAGTTATTCAATGCTTTATCACAAGAACAGTTCCAATACTTCCAGTTCTTGCCGATGACACAAGTAGATACAAAAAACGCCATCGTCACCAACGCTGGCAATATTACGACGATCACGGAAAAACAAGGCAATGTCGCAAAAGATGTTTCTTGGCGCGTACAGGTTCCGGCAAATACGCAGGCTTACTTAAGTCTCTATCCTTACGACTTCGCTGAATTAGAAAGTTCGACTGCCACCGTCACAGCAAACGGCCAGACACGGCAAGCTCAGATTGGTATCAGCGGACAGTATTACGATTTGGGCTACTATCAAAAAGCCACGACCGTCACTTTCACGGCCAACTTTTATGGCACAAAGACAATCAGTTTCCAAAATCCGCAGGTTTTAGCTTTAGACACGGTAGCCTATCAACTAGCTGTCGACAAGATCAAAGACAACGGTGTAGATATGAAGGTGGGCAACCGCAGTGCTGAAGGAACAGTAAATGCTAAAGAAGCTCAGACGTTGATTACGACAATCCCCTACGACGAAGGCTGGACTGCCAAAGTAGATGGTAAAAAAGTAGACACAAAAGCGTTTCAAAATGCGTTTGTCAGCATTCATGTACCAAAAGGAAAACACAAAGTAACCTTTAGCTACTTGCCTAAAGGCTTCATCGCTGGTGCAGTTTCTTTCATTGTTGCCATTGGACTGTTTATCCTTTATCTTCGAACGTTAAAACCAAGAGAAACACATCGTCATTCCTAACTAAAAGGAAGCCCAACAATTAATGTTGAGCTTCCTTTTTTGCTAATCTATTTCGATTTTATGTAGTTGACACCTCCTGCCTTTGGTCCTGTAGCTTTGCCTAAAAAGATTACTAAAACAAGAATCGTCAATACATAAGGGGCGGATTGCAGATAGACATCTGGAATTTGCGAAATGACTGGCAGATTCGCTCCGGCGATGCTGAGATTTTGAGCAAAACCAAAGAACATAGCTGCTCCCATCGTTCCAAGTGGGTTCCATTTACCAAAAATCATCGCAGCTAAAGAGATGAACCCTTGTCCCGCAATCGTAGTGATCGCAAAGCGTCCAGCGATCGATTGCGCGAATACCGCCCCGCCCATTCCACCGAGAAATCCTGAGATCAGTACACCCGCATATCGCATCGCGTATACGTTAATTCCCAGAGTATCTGCTGCCTGTGGATTTTCTCCTACTGAACGCAAACGCAGCCCAAATTTTGTCTTATAAATAATAAACCAAGCAGCCAGTGCTACTACAATTGCAAAATAAGCAGGCAAACTAGTTTTATTAAAGAATAAATCTCCGATGATCGGAATCTTACTCAAGCCTGGAAAATCAAAATAGCCAAACTGTTCTTGGATCGTATCGGTCTGACCTTTACCATAGATCACTTTGATCAGAAAAATTGTCAGCGGCGGTGCCAATAAATTCATGACCGTTCCGCTAATTACGTGATCGGCTCTAAAATTGATCGTCGCTGCTGCATGCAGACAGGAGAATAATAACCCAGCAAATCCACCAACCAAAACACCCAGCCAAGGGGTCAGCGCACCAAATTGATCAGCAAAACTCAAATTGAAAATAACCGAACTGAATGCCCCAGTTACCATGATCCCTTCTAATCCAACATTTACGATTCCGCTGCGCTCTGAGAAAACACCGCCTAATGCCGTTAAAATCAGCGGTGCAGAATAAACGAGTGTTTGAGAAATCAGTGAACTTAATAATTGAATAGTCATTCCAAATCAGCTCCTTCTTGCTTTAACGGCGTTATTTCTAATTTCTCACTTTTTTTTACGATCTTTTTGTTCACGGAAATCTTTGTCAAAGCAACTCGAACCACATAATTGATCCCCACGAAGAAAATGATCAACGGAATGACACTATTCGCCAATTCACTTGGAACACCTGCAAATTGCATACCTTGTCCCCCGAGCTTTAAGACACTGAATAATAAAGCCGACAGAAGAATTCCAACAGATCCGCCATTTCCCAGTAGAGAGACCGCCATGCCGTCAAAACCAATACTAATAGACGAGCCTTGAACGAAATAATTGCCAAAAGTTCCTAGTCCTTGAACTACACCGCCCAATCCTGCTAACAGCCCTGAAATGAGCATTGAGATAACGATCGTCCGTTTACTGCTCATACCCGCATATTCGGAGGCAAACGGGTTGATCCCTACGGAGCGAATCTCAAAACCTAAAGTGGTTCGCTTCATCAAAAACCAAACCAATCCTAAAAAAACCAGCGCCAGAACAAACCCCATGTTGACGCGTGAACCACCGAAAAGATTTGTTAACCAGGGTTCTCGCAATAAGCCATTTGCTCCAACAATTTTAGTAACGCCCTTATTAGAAATGATTTCCGGAGACATCACATTATTGACTATATGATTGGCCATATACAACAGCACATAATTCATCATGATCGTAACGATAACTTCACTCGTACCGAAATAAGCTCGTAATAACCCGGGAATCGCCGCCGCCAAAGCACCAGCCAGTGCTCCCGCAATAATTGCTAATGGAACAACAATAACTTTCGGGGTCGTCGGCATACTAAGCGCCACCCAAATACTTACCACCCAGCCGCACAAGGCCTGTCCGGACAACCCAACGTTAAAGAACCCAGCAGAATTAGCAACCGAAAATCCCAAAGCTGTAAATATCAATGGTCCTGCACCAACTAAAATCTCGCCAATTGAGATGCTGTTTTGGAATGCCGAGCGAAACATCGCTTGATAACCCACGATGGGGTTATAACCCGTTACCAGCATCAGCAGCCCGCCAAGCAGGAAACCCAGAATCACTGAGATAAATGGTACCAATGTATTTCTGATCCGTTCTGAACGGTCATTCATTTGTTTCACCAACCTTTACTAACTCTTTTCGCGCTTCCGCCAAACTATACCCTGCCATCAGCAACCCCAGCTCATTTTCCGACGTCTCTTTTGGATCAACGATTCCAACGATCTCGCCTGCATGAATAACTGCAATTCGATCGGAAACATTTAAGATCTCGTCTAGTTCAAAACTTACTAACAAAACGCCTTTATTTTTATCTCGCTGCTCGATCAAGCGTTTATGGATATATTCGATTGCGCCGACATCCAAACCACGAGTTGGTTGAGCCACAATCAACAGTTCTGGGTCACGATCGACCTCACGGGCAATAATCGCTTTCTGCTGATTCCCGCCAGATAGAGAGGCAGCGGGCGCCTGCTCACTTGTTGTCCGTACATCGTATTCCTCAATCAATCGATTGGCATATTGCTGGATTTCATTAAAATTCAAAATCCCATTTTTGCTGAACGGAGCATGATAATAGGACTGCAATGCAATATTTTCAGATAACGGCAAAGGCAGGATCAACCCATACTTATGCCGATCCTCCGGCACATGACCAACACCCATCTCTGTGATCTCCCGCGGTTTATTATTGGTTGCTTCATTTCCATTAATAGTGATCGTGCCGCTTTCAATTTTGCGTAACCCTGTTAATGCTTGAACCAATTCCGATTGACCATTTCCATCAATTCCGGCAATTCCTAAAACCTCGCCGCGATGAACATCTAAACTCAAATTTTTCACGGCTTCCAGCCCGCGGCTTTCCTTCACCACTAGATCCTTAATAGAAAGGACGACTTCGCCAATACTCGTCGCTTGTTTATCTGTTTTAAAAGAAACCGAGCGCCCCACCATCATATCGGCCAACTCTTGTGAACTGACATCCTTCACATTGACCGTCCCGATATAACGTCCCCGGCGAATGACTGAACAACGATCAGCGACCTTTTTAATTTCATCAAGCTTATGAGTTATTAAAATGATTGACTTCCCCTCTTTAACTAACGTCGCCATAATTTCGATCAGCTCATCAATTTCCTGCGGCGTCAAAACGGCAGTCGGTTCATCAAAAATCAAAACGTTTGCTCCACGGTATAGCGTTTTCAAGATTTCCACCCGTTGCTGCATCCCAACTGAAATATCGCGCACATACGCGTCTGGATCTACCTGAAATCCATAATCATTTGATAAGCGCGTGATTTCTTCTTTGGCTTTTTGCGTGTCCAGCACACCGTTATTGTTGAGTTCGCTCCCTAAAATTATATTTTCCGTTACCGTAAAAGCATCCACCAGCATAAAATGCTGATGAACCATCCCGATTCCTAATTGATTGGCTCTAGTAGGACTCGTAATCTTAACCGCTTGCCCATCCATATATATTTCTCCGGAAGTTGGCTGCAGTAATCCCGATAAAACATTCATCAAAGTTGATTTGCCTGCGCCGTTCTCGCCTAACAAGGCATGGATCTCGCCTTTGCGAATTTTTAGATTGATATCATCGTTGGCTTTGAAGTCGCCGAACTGTTTAGTGATGTTCCGCATCTCAATGACATACTGTTCTTCCGTCACTTTTATTTCACACCTCTCTTGTTCCAAGAGTGCCCGCTAATTACAGTGGGCACGATCAGTCAACTAGTCTTCCGGTGTCTCCGGAACTTTTACATCACCAGCAATAATTTGGTCTTTCGCTTCTTTCACTGCGGTTTTCGCTTCATCGCTTAAGTAGCCGTCCGTCATCGCAACACCGCCATCTTTTAAACCAAAGGATAAGTGTTTGCCGCCAGGAAATTTATCCTTTAAGGCTCTGGTTGAGATATCTTGCACGACGACACCAACCGATTTGATGGTTGAAGCCAAACAGAAATTGCTCTCTTTCCCATCTTTTGATTTATAGTTGCCCTCATCCTGCTGATCACGGTCCACACCAAGCACCCAAACTTTGTCTGCTTCACTTTTTTCCTGATTCAAGGCTTTCGCTTCTGAGAAAACACCCGCTCCGGTACCGCCGGCTGCTTGATAAATAATATCTGACCCATTTTGATAAATGTTCGCCGCTAACGCTTTCCCTTTTGCTGGATCGCCGAAAGACGCCGCATATTTTACATCGACAGAAATGTCTTTATTCATTTTCTTCGCTGTATCTTTTACACCTTTGGTAAAACCAGCTTCATACCGATCGATGACTTTTCCTTCTTCTCCACCAATAAATCCAACTTTGTTTGTTTTAGTCGTATAAGCAGCGGAGACTCCGGCAATGTAACCAACCTCATTATCGCGGAAGGTTGCCGACACTACATTTTTCTTTCCTTCGATTACAGTATCGATAATAACGAAATTCGTTTCTGGATTTTGTCCGGCTGCTGCTTCGATTGAATCCGCCAACAAGTAACCGATCCCGAAAACGGTCTTGAAGCCATTAGATGCAGCGGTATCAATATTCGAAGCAAATTGCGCGATCTCGTTCGATTGAATGTAGTCATAACCACCAACGCCGCGTTTCAATTTTTGTTCCTTGCCCCATTTTTGCAGCCCTTCCCAAGCCGACTGATTGAAAGACTTGTCATCTACTCCACTAACATCGGTCACCATTACGACACTGTGATCCGCATCCTCATTTCCCGACGCGCTGCTTTTATTCCCTCCGCACCCGCTAAAGGTCAGCAAAGCCGCCATTGCTACGACACCCAAAGAAAAAAGTTTTGTATTTTTCATTTTTAAATTCCTCCTATTTTTGACAGCGCTTACTAATTTACGCGTCTTTATCCTTCAATCAATTCTTCGATCCTCGGCATGGCACTTTGCGCTCCTAAGCCTTGGACTGTCTTACTAGCTGCTAAATTAGCAAAGTTGATCGCTTGTTCAAGCACATGATCTTTGGCATAGGAAACTGCAAAAGCAGCGTTGAACGTATCTCCTGCCCCAGTTGTATCGACAACGGGAACTTTATAACTCGGTACCTCAACGAGCTTGTTGCCGTCGTAAAAGCGCACCCCTTTCGCTCCATAGGTCATAATAATTTGATTGGGATGTTCCTGCAAAACAGACTGGGCATCTTGTTTAAATAATTGATTGATCTCAATTTCATTCGGTGTTAAAAAAGTCACCTTAGCCAAATACTCTGGTGCAATCTCCGGCGTTGGTGCAGGATTCAATACCAAACAGACGTTATTTTCAGCACAAAAATCAATCAAATACTCAATCGTAGCAATCGGAATCTCACATTGTGCGATCACGATATCCGCTGCCAAAATTTGTTTTTTATAATCATCTATCAGTGAACGATTCACACATGCATTTGCACCTTGCACCAGAATAATTGAATTATCATTTTCCGCGATTGTTATATAAGCGACACCCGTCGGTTCCGAAACTTGTCTGATGCATGATGTATCCACCCGATTCTCTTCAAAATTTTTCAACACGATTTCGCCATAAGCATCTTTCCCGACACAACCAATCATGGTCACCTCTGCTCCTAACCTCGCTGCCGCAACAGCTTGATTGGCACCTTTTCCTCCAGGCAGCATTTTACTATCCGTTCCAAACATCGTCTCTCCGACTCTTGGGAAACGCTCTGCTTGTACGACTAAATCTAAATTAATACTTCCAACAACAACGACTTTCATTTGCTTTCCTCCTACGTATTCATAAACTATCTCTTAGTTCTAAAAAAAATTCACTATATCACTTCGCCCGTTTTTTTGAACCGCTTACAAAAGATGGAAGAAAAACAATCTTTGTTCGCGGTTAATCAAGTTGTCTCTCTTCCTTTGAAGCGGTTTATTTTACGACAGCATAGACGTCTGAATACATTCGGATACATTCTTCCACTAGATCCCAGAATCGTTCCGCATCAATCTTTTTACCAACCTTTGCATTTGCCTTCTTATTTAGAACATTTAACTCATCGCAGACCGTTCGCCCATAGCTAGGACCACGATTAATATCAATCTCAACAAACATTTCTTGCGTTTCAAAAGCTTCCGGACAAATGAGATAGCCGACACAAGTTGCATCATGTAATGGCCCCGCGGCTAATCCAAAACATTCGAATTGGCTCTTCAGTGTGAAACGCATAATGTCCCCAAATAATTTTGCCGCATCATTGCCGATTGCTTCCATACGTTCAATGATATCCTCTGTACAAATCGTTTGATGAGTCAAATCCAGCCCCATCATGACGAGCGGTGCTCCCGAGCTAAAGACAACATGCGCCGCTTCAGGATCAGCAAATATATTAAATTCAGCAGAAGGCGTGAAATTACCCGTTCCGTAAGCTCCGCCCATTAAAACAATTTCTTTGATTTTAGGAATGATTAACGGTTCCATCCGCATCGCGACAGCAATGTTTGTCAATGGACCAACAGGAACCAGCGTAATATCCCCATCACTCGCTAACAATGTATCAATAATGTATTTGACCGCATTTGTTCCTTCCACCTGCCGATTTAGCGGACCAAAAACTGGACCATCCAATCCAGATTCTCCGTGAACATTATCCGCAACAACCTGCTCACGCACCAACGGCTTTGGCATTCCCGCATAGACATTCGCATCAATATTCAGCAGTTGGGAAACGTTCAAGCCATTCACAACTGTCTTGTCTAACGTTTGGTTTCCTGCTACAATAGTGATTCCCAACAAATCAATTTTCGGGTGGATAGCCGCCATCAACATTGTAATGGCATCATCATGCCCCGGATCACAATCCAAAATAATTTTCCGTTTTTCCATTTTGAAGCCCCCTAAGAAGATTTATTTCCTTTATCTATTTGCATTATATAAAGTTCCTGCTTATGATAAGTATGAGAATTCTCACATATGGGAGGCAGAAAAATGAAAAAGTTGCAAAATGAACAATTAAAACAGCAATTCATTCAAACTTCCGGTTACCTCGATCAATTTTCCTTCGATGTCAGTTTAGACACGCAGTTATTTTTCTTTCCGGCCAATAGTTATCTCGTTAAAGAGAACCAGCCGCCTTCTCATTTATTTTATCTGGTCAAAGGCAAAGCAAAATTATATGACACTTTAGCTAATGGAAAAGTCGCGTTGATCGATTTCTTTTCTCCTCCTTGTTTTATCGGTGAGATGGAACTCGTTGACGAAACTCAGACCGCCTTCAGTGTCCAGGCAATTGAGGACTGTTGGTGTTTGGCTCTAGCAAGGAAAGACTGCCAAAAAAAATTATTGAAGGATGCTCTTTTTCTTCAAAAGCTTTGTATGTATTTCGCACACAAAAACTATCGGAATATCAAAGCCTCTACGCAAAATCAAGGCTTTCCGCTTTCTCAGCGCTTAGCATCCTTTATCCTATTGACTCAAAATGAAGGAAGGTACCGAGAAAAGCACACACAAGTTTTCGAATATCTAGGCGTTTCCTATCGGCATCTACTCTATGTCATCGCCCAATTTGTCGATGATGGGTACCTTAAAAAAGAAAAAAACAGTTACCTCATTCAGGACACTGAAAAATTGATCCAACTTGCCGCAGAGGTAAAAGCCTAAAAAAGCATCCAGCAACAGTCAAAATGACTATTGTTGGATGCTTCTTTTCTATTCGTATTTTACTTCTGCCAAATACAATCCTTCTGGGTGAGCAGTCGGCCCGGCAGCGTTGCGATCCTTCGCCTCAAGGAGCGCCGGAATGCAATCAGCCGGCATCCGGCCATTTCCAATTTTTAACAACGTTCCCACTAAAATTCGAATCATTTTATATAAGAAGCCATTTCCTCGAAAAATGAACGTTAATTCCGTTCCGGCCTCATTGACTTCTAAATCAGCCTGATAGATCGTCCGAACTTTGTCCTCGATTGACCCGCCAGTTGCACAAAAGGAAGTAAAATCATGGGTGCCTAACAAATCCGGCAACGCTCGTCGAATCAAATCCACATCCAGCGGATAGGGATAGTAGGCGGCGTAATAACGGCGAAACGGACTTCGCGGCTTGGCTATCTGAACTTTAAAGTGATAGGTCTTCTCCACGACATGATAGCGCGCATGGAACTCGTCATCCACGATCTCGACTGACGAAACGGCGATATCTTCAGGCGTCTGAGTATCTAAACCAAATCGCATTCGCTCCAATGGACGTTCGTGGGGATAATCAAAATGAATGACTTGACCGATCGCATGAACACCAGCATCCGTCCGCCCCGAACCAAAAATCGTTATAGGATTTCCATTATTCATTTTTTGCAAGGTCTTCTCAACTTCCTCCTGCACCGTACGGCCGTTGGGCTGCCGTTGAAAACCATTGAAATTTGTCCCATCATAAGCAATCACTGCTTTATATCTAACCATTCTCAATCTCCTTTTTCATATTGAGGAATTCATTATTCAAGTCTTGCACCATTCCACTCGTCAACTTAACTACGGATTTTTCTCGTAATAAAACTTAGAGAAAGTGGAATTAATATCCTCAAAATAGAATTCTGCCGGAGTCATTATATCAGCTTTTTAGTCGGATTCCAACGCGCTTAAATCCTGTACATGATATTTATTACTGCCCGGCAATGCTTTTTTGTGTTTCCAGCAAGCGATCGCCTCTTGCAATGATCTTCCTCGGTTATCCGCAAAAAAATCACGAATATACGTATTGTACTCAAACTGTGAATCAATTTTTTTAGGTTTCCTCGCTGCGATCTCCGGATAAATCGCAATTGCTTCACGATACGTTTTTCCGGCATTCTCCTTTAGCCAATTTTGAAAAGCTACCTTGAATACAAACGTGTCACCCAATTCTGATTTAAAAAAAGCACGATGTTTTTCAGAGAAAACAATTCCTTGCTCAATCAAACTATCAAGTGTTAGATATTCTTCCCGAAAAACTTTTTTCTCACTACTCTTACTAGCAAGCCGCTCCCCTGTACGCAAATAATGAGTGATTCTCTGATTCAGATCCGCTTTACTACCTGGTTTCGCCAACCCTTGTTCTTGACAAAAATCCTGCAGCTCCACTTTCAAATAATAATACTCGCTAAATACTTCTGGTGCTAAGCCAGCTTGCAGCTTTGGTCTATTTTCAGTCATTTTTCGTCTCTCCATTGATTTATTTCTTTCATCCTACCATAAGAAAAACACTTCAAGTCTACATGTTTGGATTTTGTGTGCAGGTTTCTAACGTAATAAAACACAAAAAAAGCTTGGATTCCTCCAAGCTTAACTGCGTAAAAAGATTAGTATAATTGTTGCAATCACAAAAACGCCCAAAACCAATGTATCTCGTAACGCCCATTGCAGCTTGCGGTATTTGCTGCGGCCCTCACCACCACGGTAACCACGGGCCTCCATTGCAGTCGCTAGATCCTCAGCACGATTAAAGCTGCTGACAAACAACGGAATAAGCAAAGGAACGATTGCCTTAACCTTCTGAATCAAGTTCCCATCATTAAAATCAACTCCGCGTGCCCGTTGTGCGTTCATAATTTTTTCTGTTTCATCCATCAATGTTGGAACAAATCGTAAAGCAATAGACAGCATCAAAGCAATCTCATGAACAGGCAAATGGAATCTTTTTAACGGATTCAATAAAGATTCGATCGCATCTGACATCGATAATGGCGGTGTCGTTAAAGTTAATAATGTCGACATGAAGATGATTAAAACAAACCGACAGAAAATAAACAGACCATTTTGAATTCCGTAAGAAGAAAGGCTAAATACGCCCCATGACCAGTACAAAGTTCCCCCACGCGTAAACAACATCTGCAACGCTACCGTAAAGATGATCAACCAGATCAGCGGCCGAACCCCTCTTAAAAAGAAATTCAAATTTATCTTTGATAAAAACACTGCGAATAGTGTGAAAGCAGCTAAAAACAAATAACTCTGCCAGTTATTCGCCAAAAAAATAATCCCAATAAAATAAAAACTAGCAACCAATTTGGCGCGCGGATCCAAGCGATGAATCAATGAATCCCCTGGGATATAACGACCGAAAATCAATTTATTCATCATGAGCAGGGCCTCCTGCGTGTTTGACGATCCAGTCCGCCAATTCGTTTTCTGTTAACGGCAGTTCTTTAAATTCTGCTCCTCGTGCTTGCATTTTTTCGGCAAAAGCACTCGCCTGAGGCACGCCTAATTGTTTTTCTTTCAACCACGCAACGTTTTCAAAAACTGTTTGTGGATTTCCATGTTTTACGACAAGTCCATTTTCCAAGACATAGACATAGTCCGCAAAATTTGCAACATCATCCATTAAATGAGTGACTAAGACGATCGTCATATTTTTTTCTTTGTGCAAGCGCCAAAACATTTCCATCATTTCTTTGCGTCCAAGCGGATCTAACCCTGCCGTCGGCTCATCTAAGACCAAAACCTCTGGCTCCATAGCCAAGACACCAGCGATTGCTACACGACGCATTTGGCCTCCAGAGAGCTCGAATGGGGAACGTTCTAAATACTCTTCGTCCATTCCCACTAATTTTAAGTTTTCTTTTGCTAAAATACGTGCGTCCTCATCACTCACGCCAAAATTCTTCGGTCCGAAAGCAATATCTTTGACCACAGTTTCCTCAAATAATTGAGCCTCAGGAAATTGAAAAACGATCCCAACTTTTTTGCGAACCGGTTTCAAATTTTTATTATCGGTCGTCGAAGTAATCGTTCGATCTCCAATTATGACTTTTCCATCGGTTGGTTTCAACAGAGCATTCAAGTGTTGCAGCAAAGTCGATTTTCCACTACCAGTGTGCCCCACCAAAGCGGTATAAGAGCCTTCTTTAATGTTCAAGTCGATATCATATAGTGCACGTTGTTCAAAGGGAGTATTCGGTTGATAAACGTAGCTTACTTTTTCAAAACGGATGTCCATAACCAGTCCATCATCCCTTCTTCATCCAAATAATTCGTTGGTACTGTCACCCCACGAGCTTTCAACGCTGATTTCAATTTCTCAGGAAATGGTAAATCTAATCCTAAAGAAACCAATTCAGGTCCAGCAGAAAAAATTTCATCTGGCGTTCCTTCTTGATATAATTCTCCGTCTCTCATCACCAATATTCGATTGGCACTTGCGGCCTCATCGATATCATGAGTGATCGAAATAACAGTCAGATCGCTTTCTTCTTTAATTTTGTGAATCGTCGCGATAACATCATCACGACCCTCAGGATCTAACATGCTGGTTGCTTCATCCAAAATAATAATATCTGGACGCAAAGCGACTACACCCGCAATCGCCACCCGCTGCTTTTGCCCACCAGATAAGCGAGCTGGCTCACGAGTCGAAAAGTCTTGCATTTTTACTTTTTCCAATGCGTCTTGAACACGACGTTGCATCTCACTACGTTCGATTCCTTGATTTTCTAAACCAAAGGCAACATCGTCTTCCACTGTTGCACCGACAAATTGATTATCTGGATTTTGAAAGACCATCCCCACCATACGGCGAATATCCCAGACGGATTCCTCTGATAATTCCATCCCACCAACGCGGACGGTTCCCTTTTGCGGTAAATGAAGTCCATTGATCGCTTTGGCTAAAGTAGATTTTCCAGATCCGTTATGCCCAACAATAGCGATCCATTCACCTTTGTTGATCGAAAAATTGACATCTTTCAAAGCCGGTGCGGCTTCTTCTTGATAGCTAAATTCAATATGATTGATTTCAATAATTGGCTCCATGGTTACACCCTTCCACCTCTTTGCAAATCTGTTCTAAGCCTAGCAAAAAAGCCTCGTTTTATCAATCCTTGATACTCGATAAAATGCTTTTGTATACCGATCTGTCTTGACAGTATTTTTGGGTATAAAAAAACACTTTATGATGAGTGCCGGCTTCCCAGACATTCTGGGAAGCGGCGCTGAGCTAGACTCGGAGAAAATCTCCAACATCATAACACTCTAAAAGAATCATCTATAAAGTGAAGAGTGATTATTATACAAGTTCTATAACGACCATAGGGGCGTTGTCGCCACGACGAGGTTCAGTTTTTAAGATACGAGTGTATCCTCCTTGACGTTCAGCGTAACGAGGAGCAATGTCATTGAATAATTTTTGTAATGCAGATTCAACAACGATTTCTTCGTTTTCTTCGCGAACTTCAGCTACTTCATTACGCACAAAGCTAGCAGCTTGGCGACGTGCATGAAGATCCCCGCGTTTTCCTAAAGTAATCATCTTTTCAGCAGTTGAACGAACTTCTTTCGCACGAGCTTCAGTCGTAACGATGCGTTCGTTGATAATTAAGTCAGTTGTTAAGTCACGCAACATCGCTTTACGTTGGCTAGATGTGCGTCCTAATTTACGATAACTCACGTAGGTTTCCCTCCTTTGTCAACAATATTAATCGTCTTTACGTAGTCCTAATCCTAGATCATGTAATTTAGCCTTCACTTCTTCAAGTGATTTACGACCCAAATTACGTACTTTGATCATTTCGGGTTCAGACTTATTCGTTAGTTCTTGAACCGTATTAATTCCAGCACGTTTCAAGCAATTGTACGAACGTACAGACAAGTCTAGTTCTTCGATGGTCATTTCTAACATTTTTTCTTTTTGCGTTTCTTCTTTTTCTACCATGATTTCAGCATTTTTCGCTTCATCAGTAAGATTAACAAAAATATCCAAATGTTCAGTTAAAATTTTCGCTGCAAGACTCAATGCTTCTTGAGCAATGATCGATCCGTCAGTCCAAATTTCCATCGTTAATTTATCGAAATCATCACGACGACCAACACGTGTGTTTTCAACTTGATAGTTTACTTTACGTACAGGTGTATAGATAGAATCGACTGGAAGGACACCAATTGGCATATCTTCCTTTTTATTTTCGTCTGCTTGAACATAGCCTCGACCAGGTTTTACTGTTAAGCGAGCATGAAATGTTGCGCCTTCAGAAACAGTACAGATGTACATATCTTTATTCAAGATTTCAACGTCACTGTCAACGATAATATCGCCGGCAGTTACCGTAGCTGGTCCAGTAATATCGATCTCAAGGGTTTTTTCTTCTTCGGCGAATAATTTCAACGCCAAACCTTTGATATTCAAGATGATTTGTACAACGTCTTCTCTTACACCTTTGATGGTTGAAAATTCGTGTAACACCCCATCGATTTGAATATTAGTAATGGCAGCGCCTGGTAAAGAAGAAAGTAGAATACGACGTAGAGAATTACCTAAAGTAGTTCCATAACCTCTTTCCAAAGGTTCAACAACGAACTTGCCATAATCTCTGTCTTCATCAATTTTTGTGATTCTTGGTTTTTCGAATTCAATCATTCTTGTCTTTTACCCCTTTCAAAACGAAAAGTGTCTTGTTCAATGACGTTCCTGTAAAACTCATAGAGTTGGGCACTCATTAAACACGACGGCGTTTTGGAGGGCGGCATCCATTATGAGGTACTGGAGTCACGTCACGAATTGCAGTTACTTCTAAACCAGTTGCTTGCAATGAACGAATCGCTGCTTCACGACCAGAACCAGGTCCTTTAACAGTTACTTCAACACTTTTCAATCCATGTTCCATTGCAGCTTTTGTTGCTGTTTCAGCAGCCATTTGAGCAGCGAAAGGTGTAGATTTTTTACTACCCTTGAAGCCTAATGAACCTGCAGATGACCATGCAACGGCATTACCGCTTGCATCAGTAATCATGATGATTGTATTATTAAAAGTCGAATGAATATGAGCAATACCGGTTTCAATATTCTTCTTCACACGACGTTTACGATTAACTTTCTTTGCTACCATGAAGATTTATACCTCCTTCACTAATTATTTTTTCTTGCCGGCAATAGCGCGAGCTGGGCCTTTACGAGTACGAGCATTGTTCTTAGTGTTTTGTCCACGTGTAGGCAAGCCACGACGATGACGGATTCCACGGTAAGAACCGATTTCCATCAAACGTTTGATGTTTAAGTTAGTTTCACGACGAAGATCGCCTTCAACTTTTAATTTATCAACTTCAGCACGAATAGCGTCAGTTTGTTCATTTGTTAAATCACGTACACGAACATCTTCTGAAACACCTGCATCGGCTAAAACTTGTTTCGCTGTAGTATTTCCAATACCGTAAATATAAGTAAGTGAAATTACCACGCGTTTATCACGAGGAATATCTACTCCTGCAATACGAGCCATACTTAATTACACCTCCAATTATCCTTGACGTTGTTTATGTTTTGGGTTTGCTGGGCAAATCACCATAACACGTCCATTACGACGAATTACTTTACAATGTTCACACATTGGTTTTACTGATGGTCTTACTTTCATGATTATACCTCCTGAAGTTTTACGGAGTACAACTTACTTAAAGCGATAGGTAATGCGACCACGGCTCAAATCGTATGGAGAAAGTTCAACAGTAACCTTATCTCCAGGTAAAATTCTGATGTAATACATCCGGATTTTACCAGATACGTGTGCAAGAACTTCGTGTCCGTTTTCCAATTCGACTTTAAACATTGCATTCGGCAAAGTTTCGACGACTGTTCCTTCGATTTCAATCATATCTTCTTTTGCCACGCAGAGTACCTCCTTGTAGTTGTTTCGCATTTTCACACGATAAAATGGCGGAAACTGCAGTTCCCACCCTAATTCTAAAGTTAACTTCTAAATAACTAGAAGTCAGACTGACAAATTCTATCATAAAACATCGAACTTGGCAAGATAAACTGCATCTCAAGTCGGTAGGCAAATTATTTTTCGATAATCTTTTCTACATCCGCAAATACGGCATCAATTTCACGATCTCCATCAACTGGATACAGCAGAGCTTCTTCATCATAGTAAGCTAAAATTGGTTCACTGTTTTTAACATTCACAGATAAACGATTTTTAACTGTTTCTGGCTTATCATCTTCACGTTGATAGAATTCATGACCACCGCAGCGATCACAAGTTCCTTCTACTTTCGTAGGATTGAAGATTTTATGATAAGTTGCGCCACAATTGCGGCACATGAAGCGTCCTGCCAAACGTTCAACTAACACTTCTTCTGCTACTTGAATTTCAATCACAGCATCAATCTTTTTATTCAAGTCTTTTAACATCTCAGCTAATGCTTTGGCTTGATCCAAAGTACGAGGGAATCCGTCCAACAAGAACCCTTTATCAGTGTCCTTTTGAGCTAAACGTTCCTTCACGATACCGTTAGTAACTTCGTCTGGGACCAAATCCCCTGCATCCATATAAGATTTTGCTTTCAATCCGAGTGTTGTCTCGTTTTTGATTGCTTCTCGGAACATATCCCCCGTGCTGATGTGTGGAATATTGTACGTTGCAACAATTCTTTCTGCTTGTGTTCCTTTTCCTGCCCCTGGCAGCCCCATTAAGATCAGGTTCATTGCTTTCCCTCCTAAGTATTTGAAGCCAGAACGGCGTTGAGGAAAACCCTCAACACACGAATCTATTCTTCATCCATGAATCCGACATAACGTCGTTTTAACATGAGTCCTTCTAATTGTTTTGCAGTTTCTAGCGCAACTCCGACCACGATCAATAGACTAGTACCACCCAGCCCGATTGATTGCGGCAAGTTCCAAATCATTTGCGCGATGATTGGAATCAAGGCGATCAAACCTAAGAAAATAGCTCCGACCACACTTAAACGCATCAAAATTGCAGAAACATATTCTTCCGTACCTTTACCTGGTCTTACACGAGGAATATAACTTCCTTGTTTTTGTAAGTTCTCCGCTAGTTTTTCAGGATTGACCTGAACAAATGCGTAGAAGAAGGTGAAGGCAACAATCAGAACAGTATAAATCGCAGCACCTGGAATCGTGTTATAACTGAATAACTTCGTTAAAACATCATACCAGCCTTCCGCGCTATACTTGCTAGCTAATGCCTGCAATACCGCGTTCGGTGTTGCTATGAATGAGCTGGCAAAGATAACTGGAATAACCCCAGCAGCATTTACTTTTAATGGTAGATAACTGCTTGTTGGCGCGCCAACGACTTGTTTTGTATATTGAATTGGAATTTTTCTTTCGGCTTGTTGGAAGTACGTTACAAAAACGACAATCAACAAAATTGCGACAAGTAAAATTACAACGAAAATAACCGATTTCCAAAGATCACTAGAATCAATGTTTACGAAATAATCATCATAAATATCTTTGATGCTTTGTGGTAATCGAGAAATGATCCCCGCAAAGATAATCATTGATACACCATTTCCAATTCCTTTTTCGGTGATCTGTTCTCCCAGCCAAGTAACAAACATGGTACCCGCTGTAAGAATGACACCAATCGTTACGAATGTTTGAACGTTACGATTTGGTACAAACCCAAATTGCGCAAAATAGTCAAACCCAGCTGTAATACTTACAGACTGAATAAAAGCCAAGACTAAAGTCAAGTAACGAGTTGCTTGATTCAGCTTCTTACGACCGACCTCACCTTGTTTTGACCATTCGACAAATTTAGGAATAATATCCATTTGCAACAACTGAATAACAATTGAAGCAGTGATATATGGAGAAACCCCCATAGAAAAAATTGAGAAGTTTTGCATAGCCGAGCCACTAACCATATTCAGCATTCTGAAAAATGGCATTTCACTCAGACCTTGCAACCCATGCGCATCAACACCCGGTACAGTGATTTGTGCACCTAACCGGAAAATCAATAGCATTAAAACGGTGAATAGAATCCGTGATCGGATGTTCTGAACTTTGAATGAATCCTTTAAAAGTTTGAACATTAAATCACCTCGATTGAACCACCAGCAGCTTCAATTGTTTCTTGAGCATGTTTAGAGAATTTTGCTGCTTTAACGGTTAGTTTCTTGTCTAATGATCCGTTTCCTAAAACTTTGATTCCAGCTTTTTCGTTTTTCACGATTCCAGCTTCAACTAGAGCAACAGGTGTTACTTCAGTTCCATCTTCAAAACGATTTAAGACATCTAAATTGATTACAGCATATTCTTTACGATTCACGTTAGTAAATCCGCGTTTTGGTAAACGACGGAATAAAGGAGTTTGACCACCTTCAAAACCTAAACGTACACCGCCGCCTGAACGAGCCTTTTGACCTTTTTGACCACGTCCAGATGTTTTTCCGTTACCTGATGAAGTACCACGTCCAACGCGGTTGCGAACTTTACGTGAACCTTCGGCAGGTTGTAATTCATGAAGTTTCATTATATTGGGCACCTCCTTAGATTTTAATCATCATTGGTTTTTAAACTTCTTCTACGTCCACTAAATGAGACACTGTGTTAACCATACCTTTGATTGCATCATTAGCAGGTTTAACAACTGTGCTGTTCATTTTCTTTAGACCCAACGCTTTAACAGTATCGCGTTGGTTTTGAGGACGTCCGATAATACTGCGTGTTAAAGTAATTTTCAATTCAGCCATTTCATTCGTCCTCCTTAATTAGCTAAGTTTTCAACAGAAATGCCGCGTAATTGCGCCACGTCTTCTGCTTTTTTCAATTGAGTTAACCCTTCAACAGTTGCGCGAACAACGTTGATTGGTGTATTTGAACCTAAAGATTTAGAAGTCACATCAGCAACGCCAGCTAATTCCAAGACGGCACGAACTGGTCCACCAGCAGCAACCCCAGCCCCTTCAACGGCAGGTTTCATTAAAATACGTCCGCCGCCGAATACACCAATAACTTCGTGAGGAAGCGTAGTTCCTACCATTGGTACTTCGACTAGATTTTTCTTAGCATCTTCGATTGCTTTACGAATTGCTTCAGGTACTTCTTGTGCTTTACCAGTACCAAAGCCTACGTGTCCGTTCTTGTCACCGACAACGACTAATGCTGCGAAACGTAGACGACGTCCACCTTTAACAACTTTAGTAACACGGTTGATCGCAACAACGCGGTCTTCTAATTCCAAATGTTTTGGATCGATATAAACCATGAATGGTGTTCCTCCTTCTCCTAAAATTCTAGTCCATTTTCGCGTGCAGCTTCAGCTAAAGTTGCTACGCGGCCATGGTAAAGGTATCCACCACGGTCAAAGACTACTTTCTTAATACCTTTTTCTGATGCACGTTCTGCGATTAGTTTCCCAACAGCTTGTGCTTGTTCAGTTTTTGTTCCACCTGAAATTTCTTTATCCAAGGCAGAGGCACTTGCTAGCGTCACACCCGCTACGTCATCAATTACTTGCGCGTAGATGTTTTTGTTAGAACGGAAAACGTTCAAGCGTGGGCACTCAGCAGTACCAGAGATTTTGTTACGTACACGCATATGGCGCTTTTGGCGTGTTTTGTTTTTATCTGGTTTTGTAATCACAATTGTCACCTCTATATTTAAGCTGGCCTAAGCCGCATGTAGGTTCAACCTACTATTTACCAGTTTTACCTTCTTTACGACGTACATATTCGCCAACATAACGAATACCTTTGCCTTTATAAGGTTCTGGAGGACGAGTACCGCGGATTTTCGCAGCTAATTCGCCAACTACTTCTTTGTTTGATCCTTTAACCACTACTTGAGTGTTTGCAGGAACTTCGATTGTAACGCCTTCTGGAGCTACGATCTCAACTGGATGTGAGTAACCAACGTTCAATACAAGTTTTGAACCTTGTAATTGAGCACGGTACCCAACCCCGATTAATTCTAATGCTTTTTGGAACCCTTCAGAAACACCAACAACCATGTTATTGAAGTTTGCACGAGTTGTTCCGTGAATTGTTTTCATCTCTTTGCTGTCGTTTGGACGAGTGAATGTTACTTCGTTCCCTTCGATATTCATTGCGATATCAGAAGAGAAAGTACGAGTTAATTCACCTTTAGGTCCTTTAACAGTAACGTCGTTTCCGCTTTGAGTTACTTCAACTCCTGCAGGTAAAACGACTACTTTATTACCAATACGGCTCACTTAAAGACACCTCCTCATGGATTGTTTGATCTTACCAAACGTAAGCTAGCACTTCGCCGCCGACGTTTTTACCTCTTGCTTCTTTATCGGTTACTAAACCTTCAGAAGTAGAAATGATTGCGATACCTAAACCGTTTAATACTTTTGGTACTTCGTCAGCTTTGACATAAGCACGCAAGCCTGGTTTAGAAATACGTTTTAAGTTTGTGATAACACGTTCGTCATTTTTACCGTATTTAAGAAAAACACGGATCATGCCTTGTTTGTCATCTTCGATATATTCAACATCACGTACGAAACCTTCACGTTTAAGGATTTCGGCGATATCACGTTTGATTTTTGAAGCAGGTACTTCTAACGAATCGTGTTTTACCATGTTGGCATTACGAATACGTGTTAGAAAATCTGCAATTGGATCTGTCATGACCATTGAACTGTTTACCTCCTTTATGCGAGTTTGTTTTACCAGCTAGCTTTCTTCACGCCGGGAATTTGACCTTTGTAGGCAAGTTCGCGGAAGCAAATACGGCAAAGATGAAATTTACGATAAACTGAATGTGGACGTCCGCAACGTTCGCAGCGAGTATACTCTTGCGTTGAATGTTTTGCAGGGCGTTTGTTTTTAGCAATCATTGATTTTTTAGCCAATTTTTTCGCCTCCTTGATTATTTTTGGAATGGCATTCCAAGTTGTGTTAATAATTCGCGTGATTCTTCGTCGGTTTTAGCAGTTGTTACAACAACGATATCCATACCACGGACTTTATCAACTAAATCATAATCTACTTCAGGGAAGATCAATTGTTCTTTAACACCTAAAGTAAAGTTACCACGGCCATCAAAGGATTTTTTGCTTACTCCATGGAAGTCACGTACACGTGGAAGTGATACAGACACTAATTTGTCTAAGAATTCATACATTCTTTCTCCACGTAGTGTTACTTTCGCACCGATTGGCATTCCTTCACGCAAACGGAATCCAGCGATTGATTTTTTAGCTTTTGTGATAATTGGTTTTTGACCAGAAATTAACGCTAATTCTTCAACAGCTTTATCTAAGTTTTTTGCATTTGATACCGCATCACCAACACCCATGTTGATGACAATCTTTTCAACTTTAGGAACTTCCATAACTGAATCATAATTGAATTTTTCCATCAAAGATGGTGTAATTTCACTTACAAATTTTTCTTTTAGGCGGTTCATCTATAAGATCCTCCTTCCTTGTTTAATTATTTATCTAAAGTTTCGCCGGTTTTCTTAGAAACACGGACTTTTTTTCCGTCAACCACTTTATAGCCAACGCGTGTCGCTTCTCCGTTTGAAGGGTCGATCACCATAACATTAGAAGCATGAATTGGTGCTTCTACCTCAACGATTCCGCCTTGAGGGGCTTCTTGAGAGGCTTTTTTATGTTTTTTAACGACATTGATGCCTTCAACAACGACTTTATCTTGTTTAGGAAGGGCTTCTAATACAACGCCTTCTTTATTTCTGTCTTTACCAGAGATAACTTTTACTTTATCGCCTTTTTTAACGAACATTACTGTTGCGCACCTCCTTTGGTTGAATCTTTCGATTATAATACTTCCGGTGCCAATGAAACGATCTTCATGAAGTTGCCTTCGCGTAATTCACGAGCGACAGGTCCGAAGATACGTGTTCCTCTTGGGCTCTTGTCATCACGAATGATAACAGCTGCATTTTCATCAAATTTGATATAAGAACCATCAGTACGGCGAGCGCCTGATTTAGTTCGAACGATAACGGCTTTAACGACATCACCTTTTTTGACAACACCACCTGGCGTTGCTTGTTTAACCGTAGCAACAATCACATCACCGATATTTGCGGTTTTGCGACCAGATCCGCCAAGAACTTTAATAGTTAAAATTTCACGAGCGCCTGAATTGTCAGCGATTTTTAAACGGCTTTCTGCTTGGATCACTTGTGTATCCTCCTTTCAGATTTAAAAAACATCTATATAGGAAAATCTCGTGTGATTAGATAATCACTGCTTTTTCAACAATTTCAACCAGACGGAAACGTTTGGTAGCTGATAATGGACGAGTTTCCATGATTTTCACGATATCGCCAATTTTTGCTTCATTGTTTTCATCGTGAGCTTTGTATTTTTTAGAATACTTCATACGCTTACCGTAGATTGGATGGTTCTTCTTGGTCTCAACGACAACAGTGATCGTTTTGTCCATTTTGTCAGATACCACGCGTCCTTGATAAACTTTACGTTGATTTCTTTCTTCAGTCATACTGGAAATGGCCTCCTTCCACTATTTGTCAGCTTGCTCGTGCAACACAGTTTTAATGCGTGCAATCGATTTACGTACTTCTTTAATACGTGCAGTGTTTTCTAATTGACCTGTTGCTAATTGAAATCTAAGATTGAACAATTCTTCTTTTAATTGTTTTTCTTGATCTAGCATTTCGGCAGTGGTTAATTCTCTGATATCTTTAACCTTCATTCGATTCACCACCCATTTCCTCGCGTTTTACGATCTTAGTCTTCATTGGTAATTTGTGAGAGGCAAGACGTAATGCTTCACGCGCAACTTCTTCAGGAACGCCGGCGATTTCAAACATAATCTTACCGCGTTTAACTGGTGAAACCCAGCCTTCAGGAGCCCCTTTACCTTTACCCATACGTACGCCGATGGCTTTTGATGTATATGATTTATGAGGGAAAATCTTAATCCATACTTTCCCACCACGTTTCATGTAACGAGTCATAGCGATACGTGATGCTTCGATTTGGCGGTTAGTGATCCAGTGTGATTCAACAGCTTGTAAGCCGAATTCACCAAATGCGATTTCTTTACCACCTTTAGCTTCTCCACGCATTTTACCGCGGAATTCACGACGGTGTTTTACACGTTTAGGTACTAACATGATTATTTCCCTCCTTTCTCAGTGTTTTTCTTTGTAGGAAGAATTTCTCCACGATAAATCCACACTTTAACTCCTAGTTTTCCGTATGTTGTATTCGCTTCTTCCCAAGCGTAGTCGATATCTGCACGCAATGTATGAAGAGGAACAGTACCTTCTGAGTATCCTTCTGAACGAGCGATATCCGCACCATTCAAACGACCAGATACTTGAGTTTTGATTCCTTTAGCGCCTGAACGCATAGTGCGTTGGATCGCTTGTTTTTGCGCACGACGGAAAGCAACACGGTTTTCTAATTGACGTGCAATTCCTTCTCCGACTAGTTTTGCATCTAAATCTGGTTTTTTGATTTCAACAATGTTGATGTGAACTCGTTTACCAGTTAATTTATTTAATTCTTTTCTTAGGCTTTCAACTTCAGATCCGCCTTTACCGATAACCATGCCAGGCTTAGCTGTGTGGATTGAAATGTTTACACGATTTGCAGCGCGTTCGATTTCAACTGTTGACACAGCGGCATCAGCAAGTTTAGTTGCGATGAACTTACGGATTCTCAAATCTTCGTGTAGAAATTCAGCATACTCTTTTTCGGCATACCATTTAGCATCCCACTCACGGATAATGCCTACACGCATTCCAATAGGATTTACTTTTTGACCCACTGATTATCCCTCCCTATTTTTCTGATACCACAACGGTAATATGACTTGTACGTTTGTTAATTGGTGAAGCTGAACCTTTTGCACGTGGACGGAAACGTTTCATTGTTGGTCCTTCGTTAACAAATGCTTCAGAAACTACCAAATTTTCAACATCTAAGTCAAAGTTGTTTTCTGCGTTAGCAACAGCTGACATCATAACTTTTTCAATGATTCCAGCAGATTTATTTGGTGTAAATTTCAAAATCGAAATTGCTTCCGCTACGCTTTTTCCTCTAATAAGATCGATAACTAAACGCGCCTTGCGAGGAGAAGTGCGAACTGTTTTCGCAGTTGCCTTAGCTGATGTAATTTGTTCTGCCATGTTAATATCCTCCCCTCAAAATTAACGTCTTGTTTTCTTATCGTCGGTGGCATGTCCACGATAAGTTCTTGATGGTGCAAATTCACCTAATTTATGTCCTACCATGTCTTCCTGGATGTAAACTGGCACATGTTTGCGTCCGTCATAAACAGCAATTGTAAATCCTACAAAACTAGGGAAAATTGTTGAACGACGAGACCAAGTTTTAATAACTTTTTTCTTTTCAACACCTTGTTGCGCTTCAACCTTTTTCATCAAATGGTCATCAACGAAAGGTCCTTTTTTCAAACTACGACCCATGGTGTACCTCCTCTCAAAATATGCGACACATAGTCAATGGTTCTATTTAGTCTTACGACGACGTACGATAAGCTTATCAGACGCAGCCTTCTTGTTACGTGTTTTATAACCCAATGCAGGTTGTCCCCAAGGAGATACTGGAGCTTTACGTCCGACTGGAGCTTTACCTTCACCACCACCGTGTGGGTGATCGTTAGGGTTCATTACGCTACCACGTACTGTTGGACGTTTACGCATCCAACGAGAACGACCAGCCTTACCGATGTTGATCAATTCGTGTTGTTCGTTACCAACAGAACCAATGGTTGCACGGCAAGTAGCTAAGATCATACGAACTTCGCCAGAGTTTAAACGTACTAATACGTATTTTCCTTCTTTACCAAGTACTTGAGCACTTGTACCAGCTGAACGGATTAATTGTCCGCCTTTGCCGGGTTTCATTTCAATGTTGTGGATTACAGTACCAACTGGAATGTTTTCAAGTGGTAAAGTATTTCCGATTTTGATATCTGCATCTGTTCCAGATACGATTGTCATGCCAACTTCTAAGCCTTTAGGGGCCAAGATGTAAGCTTTCACTCCGTCTGTATAATGAACTAATGCAATGTTTGCTGAGCGGTTTGGATCGTACTCGATCGTTTGAACTGTAGCAACCACGTTATCTTTGTTACGTTTAAAATCGATAACACGGTATTGACGTTTATGTCCGCCACCTTGATGACGTACAGTGATTCGACCGTTGTTGTTACGACCGGCGTTGTTTTTCAATGGTTCTAATAACGTCTTTTCAGGCGTTGAAGTCGTGATTTCAGCGAAATCAGAACTTGTCATATTACGACGACCATTTGTGGTAGGTTTGTACTTTTTAATCGCCACGTCTAGTTTCCCTCCTACTTACTTTACTAGTGATTTTCTGACGCTTATTCAGCAGCGTCAAAAAGTTGAATTTCTTTTGAGTCTTCAGATAAAGTCACAACAGCTTTGCGACGTTTTTTCGTGAAGCCTTGATATTTACCCATACGTTTTGCTTTTGGTTTAGCATTCATAATGTTTACATTTTTAACTTTAACGTCAAAAGCAGCTTCAACCGCTTGTTTAACTAAAGTTTTATTCGCACGAGTGTCAACTTCGAAAGTATATTTCTTTTCATCCATGTCTAACATAGATTTTTCAGTGATCACCGGGCGTTTAATTACGTCTAGTAAGTTCATTATGCAAGCACCTCCTCAATTTGAGTAAGAGCGGTTTGCGTTGCTAAGATTTTTTCATTAGCGACTACATCTAATACAGTAACGTTGTTTGAAGTAGTTACAGTCACGTTTGATAAGTTACGAGCAGCTAAGCCAGCAACTTCGTTTTCTGTTTCAAGAACAACTAATACCTTAGAATCGATAGACAAGCCAGTTAATACTTGCTTGAATTCTTTTGTTTTAGGTGCGTCAAAGCTTAAAGCGTCAACAGCAACTAAATTATTTTCAGCAACTTTTTCTGACAAAACAGATTTAATTGCTAAGCGACGAACTTTTTTAGGAAGTTTGTAACTGTATGAACGTGGTGTAGGTCCGAAGACGATACCACCTCCACGCCATTGTGGTGAACGGATAGAACCTTGACGAGCACGTCCAGTTCCTTTTTGACGCCATGGTTTGCGACCACCGCCACGAACTGCGCTACGATTTTTCACAGCGTGTGTTCCTTGTCTTAATGACGCGCGTTGCATAACGATTGCATCGTAAACAACACTCTCATTTGGTTCAATTCCGAAGATTTCTTCATTTAAAGTGATGTCACCGTTTTGAGTTCCATCTTGTTTGAATAATGCTACAGTTGGCATTCCTTAGTTCCTCCTTTCCTCTAACTATTATTTAGCTTTTACAGCTTTTTTGATAGTGATTAATGATTTTTTAGCTCCAGGTACATTACCCTTAACTAAGATAGCATTACGTTCAACGTCAACACGAGCAACTTCAAGATTTTGAATTGTCACGCGATTGCCGCCCATACGACCAGCTAATTTTTTATTTTTAAATACGCGGTTTGGTGCAACAGGACCCATAGATCCAGGACGACGGTGGTAACGAGAACCGTGAGCCATTGGGCCGCGGCTTTGTCCATGACGTTTGATAACGCCTTGGAATCCTTTACCTTTAGTCGTTCCGGTAACATCAATGATGTCTCCAGCTTGGAAAGTATCAACTTTCACTTCTTTACCTACTTCATAGTCTCCTAGCTCAACATCTTTGAATTCTCGAATGAAGCGCTTAGGAGCCGTGTTTGCTTTTGCAACATGACCTTTCGCAGGTTTGTTAGACAAAACTTCACGCATATCTTGGTAACCTAATTGAACTGCTTCGTAACCATCATTTTCCATTGTTTTCACTTGTAAAACAACGTTTGGAGTAGCTTCGATAACAGTAACTGGAATTAATTCACCAGATTCTGTGAAGATTTGAGTCATTCCCACTTTTTTCCCTAAGATTCCTTTGGTCATGATTACACCTCCATCTTCTTATTATAGTTTGATTTCAATATTCACACCTGATGGTAAGTCAAGCTTCATTAAAGCATCAACTGTCTTCGGTGTTGGGTTCACAATGTCGATTAGACGTTTGTGAGTCCGCATTTCGAATTGTTCGCGTGAATCTTTGTATTTATGAGTCGCACGGATTACAGTGTAAAGACTGCGTTCAGTTGGTAATGGAATTGGACCTGAAACGCCAGCTCCAGTTCTTTTTGCAGTTTCCACGATTTTATCCGCTGATTGATCTAAAATACCATGTTCATACGCTTTTAAACGGATACGAATTTTTTGTTTTGCCATCTTGTTCCCTCCTTCGCCTATTTTAAAAGTAGACATAGCTCCACGAAAATCTCCGTCACGCTCGTTCGTGGCAAAGCGTCCGGGCGTGTCGCAACCTCTCGTTTCAAAGCCGACGGATTCTTTTCGAACCCCCCAGTGTTTGTTGCACTCCTGCAAACAGCACCTTTATGATTATATTATATGAGACCTATGATTGCAAGGATTTTCTGAGTAATTTTCGATTTTTCGTCCTGTTTTCAGAAAACAGTAAAATTTAACAGATAGAAAAAATTTTCTTTCCTATTATTTAGGTATTCATTTCACCTTTTTTAACAGATGATAAAATCTCTTTGAAAAGGTATAAGCATCTCCAGGCCAGCGAGCTGAAAGATAATTACGATCTTCCGTGACAAATGCTGGTGATTCATTCTTTAGAGAATCACGACGTAGCGAAAAGGCACCTGATTGAAATTGTTTCGAACTTTTCAGACCAGATTTCACTTCATCCTCCACTGTTATTGGATAGGTTCGATAATAATCACCCAGCCATAGCACCGTTAAATAGTACGCACTCATTTCCTGCATTTTTAATAGAGAAGTTGTTTGATAATCATAGAGCACGGATCGTTGATTTTGCGGATTTATCGTTCTAATTGCTAAAATAGTACCATGACAGATCGCACCTATTATTTTCTTTTCAGCAAAGAATTTTGCAACTTTTGCTTGTAAGACCGAGGACTCTAAATAAGTCTTCATTCCTTTATCGTGCCCTCCTGGCAATATAAGTCCATCGTAGTCGCTTACTTTGATCTCCGAATAACTGATCGGATGCTTAAATGCGGTATCCGCACTCATTCGTTGGTACGCCTCGATCGCTGTATCATTTGCCATTAAAAAAGTCTTGAAAACGCCAAAACCTCTACCCGTGATTAGGCGCTCATCCGCAGCAGCAGCCTTTCCGTTGGGCGTCGCAAAAACGATTTCAACCCCTCGGCTCGTTAGGTATTCCCAAGGCACCGCTGATTCTGTTGGATCGAACCCGTAATGAGGCAATGGAATAAGGATCATATTACACCTCTTCTTTCAAAAGATTTACATTGGTATCGTACTAAAATTTTTAATAAATTTGAAACGATAGCATCTAAATCAGTTTTAACCAGCAATTCGAAATGTGAACGTGTAGCTAACAAAAAAAAGAGTCACCGATAAATCGGTGACTCTTTACGTCCGAGCAAATTTTAAGTTGTAGGTTGATTAAGCTTTGATTGTAGTTACAACGCCTGAACCAACAGTACGTCCGCCTTCACGAATAGAGAAACGAGTTCCGTCTTCGATCGCGATTGGGTGGATTAATTCAACTTCCATAGTTACGTTATCACCAGGCATTACCATTTCAGTACCTTCTGGTAGATCAACTACACCAGTTACGTCAGTTGTACGGAAGTAGAACTGAGGACGGTAGTTAGTGAAGAATGGAGTATGACGTCCGCCTTCTTCTTTAGTTAAAACGTAAACTTCTGCAGAGAATTTTGTATGTGGAGTGATTGAAGCTGGTTTAGCCAATACTTGCCCACGTTGGATGTCTTCACGTGCAACACCACGTAATAATGCACCAATGTTATCGCCTGCTTCAGCGTAATCTAACAATTTACGGAACATTTCAACACCTGTAACAGTTGTTTTAGCAGTTGCTTCAGCAATACCTACGATTTCAACTTCGTCACCAACGCGAACTTGTCCACGTTCAACACGACCAGTTGCAACAGTTCCACGACCAGTGATTGAGAATACATCTTCGACTGGCATCATGAATGGTTTGTCAGTATCACGAACTGGTGTTGGGATATATTCATCAACAGCAGCCATTAATTCTAAGATTTTTTCTTCGTATGAAGCATCGCCTTCTAAAGCTTTCAAAGCTGAACCAGCGATAACTGGAGTGTCGTCACCTGGGAAGTCGTATTCTGACAATAAGTCACGAACTTCCATTTCAACTAGTTCTAGTAATTCTTCATCATCAACCATATCCATTTTGTTTAAGAATACAACGATGTAAGGAACACCAACGTTACGAGATAACAAGATGTGTTCACGAGTTTGAGGCATAGGACCATCAGCAGCAGATACTACTAAGATAGCTCCGTCCATTTGTGCAGCACCAGTGATCATGTTTTTAACGTAGTCCGCGTGTCCTGGGCAGTCAACGTGAGCATAGTGACGGTTGTCAGTTTCATACTCAACGTGAGCAGTGTTAATAGTGATTCCGCGTTCGCGTTCTTCTGGAGCACCATCAATTTGTGCGTAATCCATAGCAGTCGCGCCGCCTTTTTTAGCAAGTACAGTTGTAATTGCTGCTGTTAAAGTAGTTTTACCATGGTCAACGTGTCCGATAGTACCAATGTTAACATGGGGTTTTGAACGGTCAAATTTTTCTTTAGCCATTTAAAATGTTCCTCCTAAATGAGTTTTGTTTTTTATTCTGATAGGTCCGTACCGCAGAAGCGATACGAGCCCATATCATCAGTTAATTATTTTACATGAAATACTGTTAAAAATATAGGTCTTTTACTAGAAACCTGCCAAAATCAATTGACTTTTAAGAATTATTCAGCTTTGCCGCCGTTTTTCTTAATAATCTCTTCTTGAACAGATTTTGGTACATCTTCATAGTGGTCAAAGACCATCATGAATGTTCCGCGTCCTTGAGTAGAAGAACGAAGCGTTGTTGCGTAACCGAACATTTCAGCTAACGGTACAATAGCGTTAACGATTTGTGCGTTACCATGAGCTTCCATACCTTCAACACGACCACGACGAGCAGTTACGTGACCCATAACATCACCTAAGTAATCTTCTGGAACAGTAATCGTAACCTTCATCATTGGTTCAAGAATCGCAGGGCTAGCTTTCTTCGCAGCAGCACGGAGCGCCATAGACGCAGCTACACGGAAGGCCGTTTCATTCGAATCGACATCATGGTATGAACCATCATAAAGTTTCGCTTTAATATCAACCAATGGATAACCAGCTAGTACACCGTTTGCCATTGAATCTTCTAATCCCTTTTCAACTGCTGGAATGTATTCACGAGGAACCACACCACCGACAATTGCATTTTCAAATTCAAAGCCGGCACCTTCTTCGTTTGGCGTAAATTCTATCCATACGTGACCGTATTGACCTTTACCACCAGACTGACGTACAAACTTACCTTCTGCATTTGTCGCAGCACGGAATGTTTCACGATAAGATACTTGAGGCGCACCAACGTTTGCCTCTACTTTAAATTCACGACGCATACGGTCGACTAAAACGTCCAAGTGAAGTTCACCCATACCAGCGATAACAGTTTCGCCAGTTTCAACGTTTGTTTCAACGCGGAATGATGGATCTTCTTCAGCAAGTTTTTGTAATGCAATACCCATTTTATCTTGGTCAGCTTTTGATTTTGGTTCAACAGCAACTTCGATAACTGGATCAGGGAATTCGATAGATTCTAAAATAACTGGTGCATCTTCAGCACAGAGTGTATCCCCAGTTGTTGTATCTTTCAATCCAACAGCGGCAGCGATATCACCTGAGTAAACTGTATCAATTTCTTTACGAGTATTTGCATGCATTTGCAAGATACGACCGATACGTTCACGTTTACCTTTAGATGCGTTCAAAACGTATGAACCAGAGTTTAAAACACCTGAATAAACACGGAAGAATGTTAAACGACCTACGAATGGGTCAGTCATAACTTTAAACGCTAGTGATGAGAATGGAGCTGAATCATCAGCCGGACGTTCAGTTTCTTCGTCAGTTTTAGGGTTAAAACCTTTGATTGCAGGTACGTCAGTAGGTGCTGGAAGATAGTCAATGACTGCATCCAACATCAATTGAACCCCTTTATTTTTGAATGCTGATCCACATAAAACTGGATAGAAATCAACAGCTAGTGTAGCTTTACGGATACCCGCTTTTAATTCTTCATCAGTGATTTCTTCACCTTCTAAGAATTTCATCATTAGGTCTTCATCAGTATCAGCAACTGCTTCAACTAATTTTTCACGCCATTCTTCAGCTAACTCTTGATAATCTGCAGGGATTTCAGTCTCTTGGATTTCAGTCCCTAAATCATTTGTGTAGATTTCAGCTTTCATTTTAACTAAGTCGATAATACCAGTGAAGTCATCTTCAGCACCAATTGGTAATTGGATTGGATGAGCATTCGCTTGTAAACGATCATGTAAAGTGCTCACTGAATAAAGGAAGTCCGCACCGATTTTATCCATTTTGTTACAGAATACAATACGTGGTACAGCGTATTCTGTTGCTTGACGCCAAACAGTTTCTGTTTGTGGTTCTACACCTGATTGTGAGTCCAACACAGTTACTGCACCGTCAAGAACACGTAATGAACGTTGAACTTCAATTGTGAAATCCACGTGCCCTGGGGTATCAATAATATTTACGCGGTGACCCTTCCATTGTGCAGTTGTTGCAGCAGAAGTGATCGTGATACCACGTTCTTGTTCTTGTTCCATCCAGTCCATTTGAGAAGCGCCTTCGTGGGTTTCACCAATTTTATGGATTTTACCAGTGTAGTACAAGATACGCTCAGTTGCTGTAGTTTTACCTGCATCAACGTGGGCCATGATCCCGATATTACGAGTATTGTCTAGAGAAAATTCTCTTGCCATTTCTTTGTTTGCTCCTCTCTTAAATTGAAATTAGTATTGTTGAGTCGTTTTTCTGCCAACTTTCGTCGGCAGAAAAAATCTTACCAACGATAATGAGCAAATGCACGGTTGGCTTCCGCCATTTTGTGTGTATCTTCGCGTTTTTTAACAGAAGCGCCAGTGTTATTAGCAGCATCCATAAGTTCTTTCGCTAAGCGTTCTTCCATTGTATGTTCGCCGCGTAAACGAGCGAAGTTAACAACCCAACGCAATCCCAATGTAGTACGACGTTCTGGACGTACTTCAACGGGTACTTGATAGTTAGAACCCCCAACCCGGCGAGCTTTAACTTCTAATACAGGCATAATATTCTCCATTGCTTGTTCGAAAACTTCCAATGGATCATTTCCTGTTGATTCTTTAATTGTGCTAAAAGCATTGTATACGATATTTGAAGCAGTACCACGTTTGCCGTCAACCATTACACGGTTGATTAAACGAGTTACTAACTTAGAGTTATACATAGGATCTGGCAAAACATCACGTTTTGCAATCATTCCTTTACGAGTCATACGTAACTCCTCCTTCCGAAAATATGTCTTATCTATTCGTTTGATTAAGCTTTAGGTTTTTTAGTACCGTATTTAGAACGGCTTTGTTTACGATCGTTTACACCGGCAGTATCTAGTGCGCCACGAACGATATGGTAACGTACCCCTGGTAAATCTTTTACACGTCCACCACGTAATAGAACAACACTATGTTCTTGTAGGTTATGGCCGATACCTGGAATATAAGCTGTTACTTCAATCAAGTTTGACAAACGAACACGAGCATACTTACGTAACGCTGAGTTAGGTTTCTTAGGTGTCATAGTCCCCACACGTGTACAAACTCCACGTTTTTGTGGTGAGTTCACGTTTGTTTGAGCTTTTTTAAAGCTATTATATCCTTTGTTCAATGCTGGTGAATTTGATTTTTCCACCTTTGATTTACGAGGTTTACGTACTAATTGGTTAATTGTAGGCATTCCTTGTTTCCTCCTTCCTCGATTCGCTTTCTAGTACCACACATCCTGGTGGTTCTTTTTCGGCGATAAAAAATAATGCATCCCTGCATTCTCTATCAAGCGTACCTTGACACAGTCAGCACGTCCCATTCGAGAGACCTGTTCACAAAGCACCTTTGTTAGCATACCACGGTTGGATTTTACTGTCAACAAACATTCTGGACTTTTTTCTTCTTTTATTCTCAAGTAGTTTTTTTGCATAAAATATTTGGACTAAGAAAAATTTCATTCTATTCCAATTGGCTTTTTTTCTCATAAAGACAGTAAGTAAACGCATTCACTTTTTTGGTCTTTTTTACTGAAAAGGCTATCTTTTTTCTTTTTTTGCGATTACAATGGACGTAACTTAGCAGAAGGTGGGATTTTTCAATGAATTTGAAAGAGTTAGTTGGGATCGAAGCAGCGAAATATGTCAAAGACGGGATGATTGTCGGATTAGGAACTGGATCTACGGCTTATTACTTAGTAAAAGAATTAGGGCGTCGAGTAAACGAAGAAGGCTTGAAGATTACTGGTGTAGTAACTTCATCTAAAACAGAGGAGCAAGCAAGAGAATTAGGCATTCCTCTGAAAGCTATCGATGATGTAGAATCCGTCGATCTTACTATTGATGGTGCAGATGAAATCAGCGATGACTTCCAAGGTATCAAAGGCGGCGGCGCAGCTCTGCTTTTCGAGAAAGTGGTAGCAACTTATTCAAAAGACTGCATGTGGATCGTAGACGAAAGCAAGATGGTCAATAAACTGGGTAAATTCCCTTTACCAGTTGAAGTCGTACCATTTGGTAGTCATAACGTTTTTCGTTTATTTGAATCGCGCGGCTATACTCCGACTTGGCGCATGAATGACGCCAATGAATATTTGTTAACAGATGGCGGGCATTACATTATTGATCTGCACCTAGATACGATTGAAGATCCTCATGCATTAGCTGAAGAATTGGACACTTGTGTGGGTGTTGTTGAGCACGGATTATTCATTGATATGATATCGCGTGTAATCGTCGGCACGCCAGAAGGGCCAAAAATCCTCGAAGTACCTGGAAAATAATTTTTATAAAAATCCCTTTAAAGCTCGTGATTTGATAAAAAACACACTCAATTTAATGGAAATCATGGCAGAAACATTGTACAATGAATCAGGAATTGAAAATTTCAGAAATTTCAAAAGGAGAGAATGATATGCCAAAATTAGTTTTTTCTCGTCACGGCTTAAGTGAATGGAACAAATTGAACCAATTTACAGGCTGGGCAGACGTTGATTTGGCTCCAGAAGGTGTCGAAGAAGCAAAAGAAGGCGGACGTAAAATTAGAGAAGCAGGAATTGAATTCGATGTAGCTTACACATCTGTTTTAACTCGTGCGATCAAAACTTGTGACTTGATTTTAGAATACTCTGATCAACTTTGGGTACCAACGATTAAATCTTGGCGCTTAAACGAACGTCACTATGGTAAATTGCAAGGATTGAACAAAAAAGAAACCGCTGAAAAATACGGTGACGAACAAGTTCATATCTGGCGCCGTTCATACGACGTATTACCTCCATTGATGGAAGCTACTGACGAAGGTTCAGCAGCACAAGAACGTCGTTATGCAATGTTAGACCCTCGCGATATTCCTGGCGGCGAAAACCTAAAAGTTACTTTGGAACGTGCATTGCCTTTCTGGCAAGATGAAATCGCTCCTGCTTTGAAAGATGACAAAACTGTTTTAGTTGCTGCGCATGGTAATTCATTGCGTGCATTAGCTAAACACATCGAAGGCATTTCTGATGCAGATATCATGGACTTAGAAATCCCAACAGGTCAACCATTAGTTTATGAATTAAACGATGACCTAACAGTAGCTAAAAAATACTATTTATAAAATTCTTCCCGGCTCAATAATTGGGCCGGGTTTTCTGTATAAAAAAAGACATAAAAAGAAAAAATTCTTTTCATGTCTTTTTTTATGCGGCCGAGAAGACTCGAACTTCCACGGTATTACTACCACTAGCGCCTGAAGCTAGCGCGTCTGCCAATTCCGCCACGACCGCGATTATAAATCACTTCTTTATTTTAGCATAAAATAAAGATTTTAATAAAAAAAAACGCTGGGAAACCCAACGCTTTAATCATGACTCAAAAAACTTGCAACCTTTGTAGCAATCAAATCAATCGCTACATGATTTTCTCCGCCTTCTGGCACGATGATATCTGCATAACGCTTCGTTGGTTCAATAAATTGATGATACATCGGTTTCACTACGGTCAGATATTGATCAATCACTGAATCTAACGTTCGACCGCGTTCATTCATGTCACGCTTAATTCGACGAATGATTCGGGTATCGTCATCCGTATCCACGTAGATTTTTATATCCATCAAATCTCGCAAGCGCTCGTCTTCCAAAATTAGAATACCTTCTACTATAATAACTTCCTTCGGTTCCTGTACATAAACTTGATCACTGCGTGTATGTGCTACGTAATCATAAATTGGTACTTCCACCGTTTGGTAACTCGTTAATCCTTTTAGATGCTCGATCAATAAATCTGTGTCAAAGGCAAATGGATGATCGTAATTAGTTTTTAATCGTTCATCAAAGCTGATACCGCTTTGGTCTTTATAATAAGAATCATGCTCCAACATCATAATAGAGTGATTTGGAAATCGATTGTAGATCGCACGACTGACACTCGTCTTCCCACTGCCTGAACCGCCTGTTACACCAATAATGATCGGCTTGTTTTTCATGCAAATAAAACCTCTTTCGTTTTTTCATTAGTCCTATTATAGCGAAACAGCGTTAAATTGCTATTAAAAACTCAAAATTCTTCTAAAATTTGATAGAGGTCGGTCAATTCTTTAATTTGAAATGTCGGTTTGATCTCATTTGGTTCTTGTTGTTGTGGATTCATCCAGATCGTATCAATGCCAGCCACTTGTCCGCCTTTGATATCTGAGGTTAAAGAATCACCAATGATCACCGTCTTTTCCTTATTCAAACGTGGAATCTCAGAAAAAACAATATCAAAAAATTCTTTCATCGGTTTATGAACACCCATTTCTTCAGAGATAAAGAATTTCTTGAAGTACGGTGCTAGACCCGATTTTTTCAACCGCTGATGCTGTGTTACGGAGACACCATTCGTCACGATGTAAAGGTCCTCTTTCTGACTTAGAGCTTCTACGACCTCTAGACTATTTGCGATCAATTGATACCCTTGATTCAAATACTGGCGATAACGTGCTTCGGTATTGGGCCCATCCACTTCTCGTTCATACTGTTCGAAAAATAAACGAAAGCGATTGTCTAGCAGCTCTTGGCGTGACAGCAAACCTGCTTCATGATCGCGCCAAAAACCTTGATTCATTTTTTTATAATTATTTTTTACTGATAATGAGGGTTCTACCCCCATATCTTGGAACAACCAGCTAAGCGCTTGTTCTTCCGCTGCTTTAAAATCTAGCAATGTATCATCAATATCAAATAAAATTGTCTCGTATCGCATCTTCAAACCTTCTATCTAAAATATGTTTTTAATTGTTGAAGCTCCTCTTGTGCCAGTGAACGATAGTCGCCTTGCGCCAAATCTTCCGGCAACTGTAGCGGTCCCATCGTAAGTCGCTTCAAACTTGTTACTTTTTTCCCACAAGCCAAAAACATTTTTTTGACTTGATGAAATTTTCCTTCTCGAATTGTCAGCAATACTTCCGAATGGCTCGGCTCAGAACTCAAAATTTCCAATTGTGCTGGCTGACAACGAATCCCTCCGTGAAAAACGATGCCTTCTTCAAATGCCGAGATATCTTCGTGTGTCACCATTTCATTGACCGTCGCACGATATGTTTTCGTTACCTTGGAGCCTGGTTGCAAAAGATCATACCCTAATTGGCCATTATCAGTCAAAAGTAACAAACCTGTTGTGTCACGATCCAAACGACCGACCGGATACAAGTCGGCCGGCCGTTCAGTTTTCGCGACCAATTCTATTACCGTTTGAAATTTCGAGTCGCTCTTCGCGGTTACAACACCTGCTGGTTTATTCAGTAAATAATAGACATGGTTCGTCTGCAGATTCTGACCATTAACCTGGATTTCATGCAGTTGGCTATCCACGTTGCGCTGCTGATTGAATTCAGCAACACCATCAACAAAGACTTTCTTCATAAGAAACAAACGCTTCATTTCTTTGCGAGTTGTCGCTAAATTTTGTTCGATTACTTTGTCTAACCGCATTTTTGAAACTCCTTCAAATCTGTCGGACTCATTATACCGAAATTTCAAAAAAAGACAAAACCACTTAGGTCTTGTCTTTACATTTTATTCATTTTTGAAGGTAAACGTCACATCATCCAGATTTGTCATTGAAGCAAATTTTTCGTCATACAATCTGACTGACAGTTTGAATTCTTGCTCGTGATAAAGTTTTTCATACGACTCTTTGTCTGTCGCAAACACTAGATACTTCGTTGCCTCTTCCCCAACAGGTAAATCCGTTTTCTCTGCTGTGACCTCGAGTCCATTTTGAGACATCGTTTTTACAGAGTTTCCCATCGTTAATGAACCCGACGTATTGCCAAATTTTATTGGCGCTTTTCCATCATTTTTCACCATAAGTTTGGTCGTCAACAAAACAACACCGGTCTCAAATTTCTTGAAGCGGGAAGCCTGATCTTCATTTGGAACAAATTCAGTAAATTGATAACCGTCTAAGGTCACCTTAATACCTTCAAATTCTTTCGTTTCATTTGGTTCTTTTGAAGCTAGTAGTGTTTTGGTCCCCATATTCTCTACAGTTGCTTTGTCTTGATAGAAAGCACTAGCATCTTCGACTTTCTTTTCACCCTCAACATTGAAAGAGACTGGCTCTTCTTTTTTTGCTAAAACGGCATCAGCTGATTTAAAGCTGTCCTTTTTAGTATAGATACCAGGAATTTCCAGCATTGCTTCGCCGTGTTCGACAATTTTCTCCATCGCCTCTGGTTTTATCGACAATGCTACAAATCCACGAATTTGCGCTTTTTCTGCCACTTCATTATCTTTTTTGATCAGGTCGCTGACTAAGTCTTCCGCTAACAGTTCTTTTTTGCGCATAATTGCGGCATTGTAACCGGTCAGATTTAAAGAAAAACCAGGACCTACGTAAACCTTTTGATCCATCTTGTTTTGAATCGACGCATCCATGATTACTACGCCGCCCTTTTCATGCTGACCACCGAATGGAATATCAAAGTTGCGAGAAAAGTTTTCGATCTGGTAATACCGATAGCCCTCGATCGTTACCTTAGCATCCTCGTTCTCCGATACAATCGGTTCTTTATTTTCATAAAGCAGATTGATCTTTTCCGCTTCCGTTTCCGTCTTCAACACTTTTTCGACTGCTTCCCAATCCCCAGATTCCTCACTTTGTTTTCCTGCATCACTTTCTTTCGTGCTCTCTTTTGTACTTCTTTCAGTCGTTTTTTCGGTTTTGCTTGTTTGCTCACTGCTGCTCGCTGTATCCTCAGATGTGTCGTTACCACACCCTGTCACTAAGACTAACCCCATCAATAAACTTGCAACCAACTTCCACTTTTTCATTGTTACCCTCCATTTTGCTACTTGATACTTTAAGATAGCAGTTTCAAACTAATAAGACAAATACGCTTTCATTCTTATAAAATAGCTCGAAAATCAATAATAAATGGCGGTGACTATTTATAAATCGAAAAAATGAACACTTATCTGCGTGTGTTTATTTTTCATAGTTATTCTTTTTTAATATACACAGCTTATTTATAAAGAAAAAATATTTTCTTTTGATGTCATTTTTGCTCGTCTTTTAGCAAATAATCCCTCGTGTGAAAGTCTTTTCTTAAACTTTTTGGCTTGCTCCTTTTGTCTCTTTTCAATAAAGAAAAGGGATTATCCTTGCAATTTCATGAGATACGTCCTAGAATTTAATTATACGAGTCAGAGATTCGTATGATTAAGTGAATCGACACTTCGGTGTCAAAGGTTTCTCATACACAGCGTTACGACCTGGTAGAGAAAGTTGAACTTAGACTTTTTTTGGACAGTTGTGTATTCAACTGTCTTTTTGCGTTTTCGCGAAGCCATTGTGCTGAGAATAACCCGTCACTTAAATAAAATCTGTCTGAACAAACCACAGACAGTCACATTTTAAGGAGGAATTTGGTTATGGCAGTATCATTGAAAGTAGAAGAAAGAGCAACTCGTCCCCGTTCCGTTCGCAATCAATTGCGTCACGAAGGAAAAGTCCCTGCAGTCGTTAATGGTTACAAAGTAGAAAGCACACCTATCTCAATTGATGAACGTGACTTCTCAAAATTATTGCGTGAAAATGGTGCAAACACTGTTTTTACAATTGAAATTGGCGGCAAAAAAGTAAATACTTTATTGCGCGGATCTCAAATGGATACTTTTACTCATCGTTTAACTCACGTTGAATTATTATCAGTAAACTTATCAGAAGAAACAGAAGCAGAAACAGAAATCAACTTAGTTGGTGAATCTGCAGGCGTGAAAGCTGGCGGTGTATTAACTCAAACACTTTATACAGTAACTGTTTCCGCAACACCAGAAAAATTACCAGAAGGTATCGAAGTAGACATCTCTGGATTAGAAATCGGCGAATCGATCTCTATCGGCGATCTACCTAAAAACGCTGATTACACGATCGTAACGGATGCTGAAGAACAAATCGCAGCGATCCAAGAAGCTCAAGAACTTCCTGAAGAAGACGCTCCTGCTGAAGGCGCTGAACCAGAAGTCATCGGCGAATCAACGGAAGAATAGAAACTTAGCGGGGCATGCCGAAAGATATTTCGGCATGCCTCTTTTTATGGTAGTAACTATCTCTTAACCTGATCAGCAAATGTACGTTCTTTTACTTTTTCTTATATACCAAGCACAATGAGTGGTCTTTTTGGAAAAAAAGATTTACAATAAGTCACTACAAAGCTTACTTGTACTTTAAGTAAGTGATTCCAACTAAAGGAGGAAAATCTATGTTTGAAACATTTGATTCGAAAAAAAGTCGTTATGCCTCTGTCGGTGTGGTGTCCAGCTTGCCGGGCGAGCTGATTGATAGTATCTGGTATATCATTGACTTAGACTTGAAGGGTTTGATCCCATTAGAAAATATCTTAAGTTTTGACTTAATCAACAATGATGGCCATGTCACGATGCACTTCTCTCAAGAGGGAAGCAGCGTTGAGATGGGAATTGATTTACCCTTTGGCTACTCTAATGAGTTTCCGCAAGAGGTCTATGCTTATGATGACGGCAGCCGTCAAACTATTTTGTTGCCGAATGAGATTCGCCAACGTTAGCTGATAGGACAATCCTTTTTTGAGGGTTGTCTTTTTTTCTTAACATTTTAAGCGAGACTCTTGCTTTCAGAAAAATATGTGGTACTATCAATCAGAAAATTTTTTTAGAAAGCAGGAAAAAAATGAAAGAGTTGACTCATGGAAATCCAGCAAAGCTGATTATTCTATTCGCTTTGCCTTTATTTGTAGGAAATGTTTTTCAGCAATTTTATAGCATGGTGGACATGGTCGTGGTTGGGCAGACTTTAGGAAAAGATGCGCTTGCCGCAGTTGGAGCCACCAGCAGTGTCAGTTTTTTGATTATTGGTTTTGCGCAAGGATTGACAGCGGGTCTCTCGATCATTACAGCGCAGCGGTTTGGTGCTAAGGATGCTCAAGGGGTTCGAAAAAGTTTCGCCACCTCTATTATGATCAGCCTCGGAGTAACTGTTGTTTTAACAACTTTGAGTTTGCTATTTTTGCGCCCTTTACTGCTTTTGATGCAAACGCCGCCGGAACTTTTAAATCAAGCGCAAGAATTTATTTCAGTCATTCTAGCCGGAATTTTCGCCTCAATGAGCTTTAACCTTTTATCTAATATGGTTCGAGCGTTAGGTGATAGCCGGACTCCTTTATTTTTCTTGGCATTTGCAGTCGTAATCAATGTTGTTTTAGATCTCGTTTTTATTATTTATTTTCATATGGGGGTTGCCGGAGCCGGATTCGCTACAGTCATTGCACAAGTATCAGCAAGCCTCATGTGTGTCTGGTTTATTCGCAGGAAAATCCCTCTGCTGCAAATCAGCCGAAAACATTTCACTTTCGATAAACAAGATTTCCGAACACATCTAAACGCAGCTTTGCCAATGGGATTTCAGTCATCCATTATTGCGATTGGCGCGGTAATTTTACAATCTGCCCTGAATACGTTAGGAACTGATGTTGTTGCTGCTCAAACAACGGCCAACCGAATCGATCAATTTGCGATTTTGCCTATGATGTCCTTTGGTATCACTATGGCGACTTTCACGGCACAGAATTTAGGCGCGAAGGAATATGGACGAATTTTACGCGGCGTCAAACAATGTTTGATGATGAGTATTGCATTTAGTATTCTTGCCGGTGTGCTGGTAATAACTTGTGGTCACTTCTTCGTCGCTCTATTTGTAAGTCGGAGTGAAGTACAAGTATTTGAATTAGCGCAGACTTATTTCAATATCAACGGTTCCTTGTATTGGGTTTTGGCTATCTTATTTATTCTTCGATACACTTTACAAGGATTAGGACAAGCAAAAATCCCGACAATTGCCGGGATCATGGAATTAGTTATGCGTTCCTTCGCTGCTATTATCTTGACTCATGCCTTTGGTTTTGCAGGTGCTGCTTTTGCTTCTCCTTTGGCTTGGATTGGTTCAACAGCTGTCTTGTTGGCTTCCTACTTCAAAGCGATGAGACATTTGAAAAAATTGGATCATGAACAGCAAGTCCAGCTGCAAATAAAGAGTGAGGCCTAGGCCTCACTCTTTTGCTAGCTGATAGTAAACATTCAGCATATTTTGTGAAAATTCTGAAGTAAACTCTTTGGCTGTATCAATAATCTGGTTGCATCTAGAAAAATAGAGATGAAAATAAATTTGCGAATCATCCTCTAAAATTCGCGCCACTGCCGAAGCATAATTCGTAATCAACAAATCTTTGACTAATTCATCCGACTCCCCAAAAATACCCGTAAAATCCAATCCGCACTCTACAAAATAGAGTTCTACATCAATTAATGCCCGCTGATTTAAGCAGCTTTTTCGGAAGTGCCGCAATAACTCCTTGGCCTTCTCCAAGGAATAATCAATCTTTCCTCGTGGGAAAAATGCTTGATCCAATTTTTGCTTGGTTGCTTTGGCCAAACGTAATCCGTAATCATCTCCCAAAAAACGCGAATCGACAATTTGTTGAGAGACTTCAGAATGTTTGTATAGCTGACAGATCAATTCTCTTAACTGTTCGTCATCCGCTTCACGAAGTTTTTCTCTTAATCCCGATATTGTCATTTCCATTTTGCAACCCTCCCCTTCACTATTTTCTAATCTTAATTTAACTTATTAGCAATAAAAAGAAAAGAGCTTTTGCCTTTTCTTTAAGCCAAAAGCTCTTATTAAGAATAAATTTTTTGGATGAGAGTGTTTGGATCAGTCTTTTCTTAGAGATCGAACTCCCTATTTCTAAGAATCTATATTTTTCGTTCCTTAAGCCATGTTTTTCTTGTTTCACCAACGATCAACGGCACTGTTTCATAGGTTACTTCACTATACTCTATCCCAAACCAGCGTTCTGGAGTAACCGTATGGTGCTTAATTGCCAGTCGTGCCTGCATGACTTGACGATCCCATTTATCTAACTTCGTCGTCGTAGACAATACTTCTTGGATCATCACAAAGCGAAAATCACCAACTTGGCGTCCCGGTGTCAAAGAATAATGCTGCGGTTGTTTTGGCAGCCGTCCTTGTTTCATCAAATCATGAATAATTTGGCGCAAGTAAACATTGACGTCCTGCGCGACACGAAAACCTAAGAACAGCTTGACCTTAACGATGAAATCCGTTCCCATCATATCGATACTGTACTCTTCCGTGTACGGTTCATCCGTTACTTCAACATTTACAAACCAATAGACTTTTGCCCGTTTCAAGCGTTTATCTAAAATCGAGTAGATAAACTGTTGAGGAATTTTATCACCATCCAAGCGCGGAACTAAAAAGACCACGTTGGTTTGATAATATGGAATTTTTTCATCACTATGCAATTCTTGTAATTGCGGGAGATAATCCTTAAAATTCACATCTTGGCTGGCATTTTCTTGTACGCGATTGCTGCGATACCAAATATACATGACACTCAATATCAAGAGTGCCATTCCCACTGCTACAAAACCACCGTGGAAAAATTTGGTAACACTTGAGAGGAAGAAAAAGCCTTCTAACGTACCGAAAAAGAGCAGCATCAAACCGGCTAAAATCCGTGATGTTCCATTTTGCAGTAAATAATGATACAACAAGAAAGTTGTCATCAACATGGTTACTGTAATGGATAGGCCATAGGCTGCTTCCATATGACTCGATGTACGGAACGTCAAGACGATTAACGAACAGGCCCCCCACAAAATCATATTGATCGCGGGAATGTACATCTGCCCAATGCTTTTCCCAGGATACATGATCCGCATTCTTGGCAATAATTTCAGTTTAATCGCTTCAGAGACTAATGTGAACGAGCCAGAGATCAAAGCCTGGGAAGCGATAACCGCAGCGATCGTCGCAAAGACTACCCCGAAAATCATCCAGCCATCCGGTAAAATTTGGAAGAAAGGATTTAAATTTTCGATTCCTTCAATTGAAGCATTGCCCTTCGCATGTAAAATCCATGCCGCTTGTCCCGCATAGTTTAACATTAAACAAAGCAAAACATAGGGCCAGCTGAAACGAATATTCTTTTTACCTACATGTCCCAAGTCAGAATACAATGCTTCGGCACCCGTCGTTGCCAAGAAAATACTTCCCAAAATAAAGATACCCATTTTATTATCGGGGTTGAACAATAAATGGATTGCATAATAGGGATTCAAAGCCTTGATTACACTGAAGTCATACGGAATATTTAACAGCCCCATCAACCCCAAAAATGTAAACCATAAAAACATGATCGGTCCAAAGGCCTTCCCAACGAAGTCCGTCCCAAATCGTTGAATCAAAAATAAAAAGAGCAAAATCACTAATGTAATGATTACAATGACATTTTGATTATTCCCAAACTCTTGATAAAAATCAGGAATCCCCCGCAAACCTTCGATCGCTGTTGTTACTGTTACGGCTGGCGTCAACACACCATCAGCCAGTAATGCCGCCCCACCAATCATCGCCGGCACAATCAAATATTTACCGCCTTTGCGCACCAACGTATACAATGAGAAAATTCCTCCCTCACCATGATTATCGGCTCTTAAAGCGATCAATACATATTTAACGGTAGTTAACAGCATCACCGTCCAAAAAACTAACGAGACCGCACCCAGAACAAAGTCTTGAGTTACAGTACTTAATCCGCCATTTTCTTCCAAAATAGCTTTCATTACATATAATGGGCTTGTTCCAATATCGCCATAAACGACACCCATCGCAATCAACAGCCCTGCCGCTGAAAGCTTTTTGATATGTTCTTTCTTTTTTTCCATTTCGCACACTCCTGTTACAGCCAAATGCTGAATCGGTATTCATTTTTCTATATAAAAGTTTCAAGTTTGCTGCGCGAATCCGCTAAAGCAGGAAGTGAAACTCGCAAAAAAGACCTAAACAACAGCTTCCACTATTGTTTAGGTCTTGCAAATTATCTCTTAGACCAGCGCTGAGCACTAGTTGTTGATCTAAAAGCATAGAGTTTACTCTATGTCGCTACTCCCCTAAAACTTAACCGTATTATCCAGTTTTCAAAGAGAATTGTCAAAGAATACCCTCAAAATAGAAACTATTTTTCTTCTTTTTTGCTTTCTTCTTCTTTCAGCATAGCTTTACGAGAAGCGTTCACACGACCTTGACGATCGATTTCTGTAACCTTAACTAAGACTTCATCACCCATTTTTACAACGTCTTCAACTTTATTGACACGTTCGTTGGCAAGTTGTGAAATATGAACCAATGCGTCTTTGCCCTTGATCAAGTTTACAAAAGCACCAAATTTTTCAACTCGAACGACTTTACCTAAGTAAACTTCGCCGACTTTGACTTCTTTGGTCAATTCTTCAATGATCTTGATGGCTTTCTTGATCATGTCTGCGTCAGATGAAGCGATGCTGACATTGCCGTCTTGATCGATATCGATCTTCACGCCAGTTTCATCAATGATTCCATTGATTGTGTCGCCGCCTTTACCGATAACTGTCTTGATCTTATCTGGATCGATTTGGATCATTTCAATCTTCGGTGCGTATGGGCTTAATTCTTCACGTGGTGCAGCAATTGTATCTGTTAAGACTTCAAGGATTTCCATCCGGGCTTTTTTCGCTTGAACCAATGCTTCAGAAAGGATTTGTTCAGTGATCCCTTGAATCTTGATATCCATTTGAAGTGCAGTGATCCCATCTTTTGTTCCAGCAACTTTAAAGTCCATGTCGCCAAGGTGATCTTCTAGCCCTTGGATATCTGTTAAGATCGTATAGTTTTCACCATCAGAAACAAGTCCCATTGCGATCCCGGCAACTGGTGCTTTAATTGGTACCCCAGCATCCATCAAAGCCAATGTTCCAGCACAAATACTTGCTTGGGAAGAAGAACCATTTGATTCCAACACTTCCGCTACTAGACGAATTGTGTAAGGAAAATCTTCTTCGCTTGGGATAATTTGAGCTAAAGCACGTTCCCCTAATGCACCATGACCGATTTCACGACGACCTGGTGAGCCCGCACGACCTGTTGAACCAACTGAGAATTGCGGAAAATTGTAATGATGGATGAATCGTTTGCTTTCAACTGATCCCAAACCATCAATAATTTGATGTTCGCCTAAAGGAGCCAATGTACAAGCAGACAATGCTTGCGTTTGTCCCCGAGTGAATAGACCAGAACCGTGAACCCGCGGCAATAGACCTGTTTCAGCAGCCAATGGACGAATTTCGTCTAATTGACGGCCATCAGGACGAATTTTGTCGATCGTGATTAACTCACGAACCACATCTTTTTCAAGATCTTCTGCAATTTGTTTTACTTCTTTAGTAATTTGAACTAAATCTTCTGTTTCAACATTTGCAAATTTTTCAGCGTAAACTTCTTTAACGGTTTCTTTAACCTTTTCGATTTCATCTTCGCGATCTAATTTATCCATCGTCATTACAGCTGTTTTCATTGTTGAATAATAGCTGTCGAAGATTTCTTTTTTCAATTCAGCGTCCACTTGTAATAAAGAAATTTCCATTTTTTCTTTACCGACTGCCGCAACGATTTCAGATTGGAAAGCGACCATTTCTTTGATTGCTTCGAAACCAAACAGCAATGCGCCTAGCATATCTTCTTCAGAAACTTCTTTTGCACCAGATTCTACCATGTTGATAGCTTGCTTAGTTCCGGCAACCGTTAAATCGATATCTGATTCTGCATGTTGTTCCACAGTAGGATTCAACACGTATTCGCCATTCACACGACCTACGTCAACACCTGCGATAGGTCCGTCAAATGGAACATCCGAGATAGCTAACGCTAATGAAGAACCAAACATCGCTGCCATCGCTGGTGAACAATCTTGTTCTACACTCATTACAACGTTTGTTACTTGAACTTCATTACGGAAACCATCCGCAAACATAGGACGAATTGGACGGTCAATTAAACGTGCAGTTAATGTCGCATCTGTACTTGGACGACCTTCACGTTTGATAAAGCCGCCAGGGATTTTACCCACTGCATACATTTTTTCTTCGTAATTAATTGTTAATGGGAAAAAGTTCGTATCCTTCGCTTCTTTTGAGGCAACCGCCGCACTTAATACGACTGTATCGCCATAGCGAACTAAGACTGCGCCATTGGCTTGTTTGGCAAGCTGACCGATTTCAACTTGCAGAGGGCGTCCGCCCCAAGTGGTTTTGAAAACTTGTTTTTCTGACATAATTTCTCCTTTTCCCTTTGACCAGTGCGACGCTACTAAACAAATGAAAACAGCGAAATCATTCGCTTCTTGCATTTGGTTAGTAGAGTGACAACACGCCAATCAAAGGTTTTTTTATTTTATCTGAGCTTGGCTCAGATGATTACTGAATTAAAATCATCAGGCTGATTCATTTATACTATATGAATTTTCTATCGTAAAAATTCAAAACAAAAAGTATAACTAGCAAAAAAAGTGAGATTCCTAGGAACCTCACTTTTAATAGTAGTACGAATTAACGACGTAGTCCTAGACGTTGGATTAATTCACGGTAACGTTGTACTTCGTTCTTACGTAAGTAAGCTAACAAGTTACGACGATGACCAACTTTTTTCATTAGACCGCGGTATGAATGGTGGTCTTTTTTGTGGACACGTGCATGCTCATTTAGTTGATTGATTTCTTCCGTTAATACAGCGATCTGTACTTCTGGAGAACCAGTATCTCCTTCATGGCGAGCAAAGTCATTGATGATTTCGTTTTTACGTTCTTTTGATAATGCCATGGTTTTCACCTCTTCCTTTTTTCTTCCTATGACTGAGTAAAGCGTTGGTGAATCGCCTAACCAAGTGATAGGTGGTGCGCTATGCACACTCTAACACTTTACTTTATTTGTTCTAAAAAATCAAGCTGTACAACAATTTAAGCCAATCTTTTAGAATCATTACAATCTTTTTAAGGAACACTATTATTGAAGACAGTTTTTTTACCTTACTTACTTTTTGTGTTAAACTAACGTGATGAAATACAGTATTGAGAGGAGATTTTTTAATGATCACTATGGATGATATAATTCGGGAAGGCCATCCGACATTACGGGCTGTTGCCAAAGAAGTCCCGATTCCTCCAACTGCTGAAGACGTGGAACTTGGAAAAGAAATGTTGCAATTTCTTAAAAATAGTCAAGACCCTGAAAAAGCAGAAGAATTACAGTTACGCGGCGGTGTCGGCTTGGCGGCTCCCCAATTAGATGTCTCAAAACGGATCATCGCGGTCCATGTTCCAAGCGTCGATCCAGAAAAACCGGAGAGCGGTATCAGCACCGTAATGTACAATCCTAAAGTCTTGAGCCACTCGGTCCAAGAAGCTTGTCTAGGCGAAGGTGAAGGCTGCCTTTCAGTTGATCGCGAAGTACCTGGTTACGTCGTTCGCGCTGCAAGAATTACCGTTTCTTATTTTGACGCAGAAGGCGAAAAGCATAAGATTCGTTTGAAAAATTATAACGCCATCGTAGTACAGCATGAGATCGACCACATTAACGGTATCATGTTCTATGATCATATTGACGAAAAGAATCCGTTGCAATTGAAAGACGGTGTCTTAGTCATTGAATAAACGAAAACACCATTCAGGCTGAATGGTGTTTTTCTTCATATAAAATTCCTTTTTCCGAAAGCGCCGCTTTGATCTCTGTTAGATCCTCCAGTGTTTCGTAGGCAATCGTGTGCAGATGAATCCCCGCAGTTAATTCGGACAAAAGTGTCACCTGCAATCTATCGGCCTCTTCAATGAAGTCCGAAACGTCTTGTTGTGATGCCAAATGCAATCCGCCGACTAATTCACCATATAAAGGATGTTCTACCACTACATCGATAACTTCACCGCCATGTTCAACGATTGTACGCAATTCATCTTCGGTCTGTTCGGGACTATGCTGTACCGCGAGCTTACTGATCAATTTTTCCGACTCGCGTTCCAATAAATAGCCGCGAGCAGTCGCAATAATATTTTCTCCTGCGGCTCTCAAAAGGGCCACATCCCCGACCACAATCTGACGGCTTACACTAAATTCTTTAGCAAAGCTCGTGGCACTGATGGGTTTTTCTGCTTGCTGCAACGCTTCTAAAATCTGTGCCTTGCGTCTGTCGCCATCAACCATACTATTCTAACCGCCCTTCTTGATATTTTCTTGACTGTTTCATAATATCCTTAAATGTCTCAACAATCGTTTCACGATAATTCTCATCTTTCACTAAATCGGCAACGTTTGCCAAGACTGTCTCCTCACGAGAGGTATCCAAAACAGCTTTTTTCGTTTGCGCTTTATAAGCTGTGACTTCACTAACCGCCGACATTCGTTTTTCTAACAATGCAATTATTTCACGATCGATGTGATCGATTTTTTCCCGCGCTTGAGTCAGTGCATCTTTGTCCGATTCCTCTTCAATCGTTTTGATGATCTGAGCGGGATTTCCACCTACTACGACATTCGCTGGAAAAGATTTCGTCACCACTGCACCAGCAGCAACGACCACATTATCACCTAGTGTTACACCGGGAATCACTACCGAAGACCCGCCAATCCAGACATTGTTGCCGATCGTGATCGGTTTGCCCAACTCTTGTCCGCTGTTCCGCTTTCCTGGCTCTAATGGATGGCTTGCTGTATATAGTTGGACATTCGGCCCAAACAAACAATTATCTCCAATGGTAATTGGACAAATGTCCAAAAAGACATTGTGGAAATTACAATAGAAATTTTCTCCTACAAAAATATTATAGCCATAATCAAAAGAGATCGTCGGCTCTACATATACCCGATTTTTAGTCCTGCCAAACGTTTGCTTTACAAGCTCTTCCCGTTTTTTCTTATCAGTCTCTTGGTTAATCCCGCGCAATTTAATACGAGCGTCTTTTCGATCTGCCACTAATTCAGGGTCGCCGGAGAAATATAATTTTCCGGCGATCATTTTTTCCTTCTCCGTTAATTCCACACATTTTCCTCCTAATATCTATTAAAAACATTCATTCTTTTTTTGAGTTGCATCCTATTCAACAAACTAGAATAACCAATTTCCCACCTAACTCTGCCAGCCAACGAACAGTTTACACTTTTTCAAAGACCGTTGTTCCATTCGTTTGGACAAAACTATACTCCCCGGTTAGTTGGATCGGTGTTTGATTGATCACTAATACATTCGTGTCTCTGCTTTTTTCATAAATTAAATCACAAAATGGGTGAACTTGGAAGCTTGTGCCCACGATCACTACAAGTTCCGCGTTTCTAACAGCCGCAATCGCCTGTTGAATCACAGCCTCTTCAAATCCCTCACCATACAAAACAATGTTTGGTCGGATTTGTCCCCCGCAATCTTCATGCTGAGCACTTTGTAAATACTCCGACCAATCCACTGATTGATGGCACTTGCGACAATAGCAATCATAAAGCGAGCCATGGAAATTCACTAAGTGCTGACTTCCAGCCGCCGCGTGCAGTCCATCAATATTTTGCGAAACTACCCAGACATCTTTTGTTTTTTCCATCTGAGCCATTGCCTGATGAATAATATTTGGTCGAGCTTTCTCGTGATATAAGTGTTTGACAAATTGGTAAAATTTCTCTGGTTCGTGAATCAAGCATTCATTACTCAACAAATACTCGGGCGCTTCCAGCCCATGATAAACACCTTGTAACGAACGATAATCCGGCACTCCAGAAGGCGTCGAGACACCTGCTCCCGTCAAAAATGTGATTTTTTTACTTTGCTGAATCATTTTTACCGCTTGATCGATTGTGATTTCCATTTCTGTCACCTCAAGGATTAGTATAGTATAAATGCGCGGTAAAATAAAAATAGTTCCCCAGTCAAACGACTTAGGGAACTATTTTTATCTACTTTTTAACTGTTCTAAAATTTTTTCGGTGGTTAGGCCAAACGCCGTTTGTAGAAAATCAGGTGTCCCAACTTGACCGAAGCGTTCGTTGACACCGATTCGTGTCAACGGTATCGCCAATCCATTATCCGCTAGAACCTCGGCTACAGCGCTGCCTAAACCGCCCGTAATCGAATGATTTTCAATCGTAATAACGGCTTTCTTTCCAATAAAACGTTCCAGCAGCAACTCTTTGTCCAGAGGTTTAATAGTAAACATATCGATCACATCCATTGAATTGCCTTCAGCCTCTAGCTTTTCCGCAACCTCTAATGCCTCGGAGACAAGCTGTCCGGCAGCCACTATCAAGTAATCTTGCCCTTCACACAGCAGATTTCCTTTACCAATTTCAAAAGCTGAGCCCGGTGCATAAACATTTTTTACACCCTTTCGATTACCGCGAACATAGTGTACCCCTTTTAATTTCGCAAATTCTTTGATAATCCAATCCATCTGTATCTCGTCTGCCGCATCACAGATTACTACCTCTGGAATCGAACGCAGCAACGCGATATCTTCCCAAGTAGTATGCGTCCCGCCGTTATGCCCAGCCGCAAAACCGGGATCAGAACCAAAGATATTGAGGGTATTCTCCCCGTAAGCTCCGGAAAGATAAATCTGATCTAACACCCGCCGTGTCGCAAATGGACCAAAAGTATGAATGAAAGGTGTGTAACCAGTCAAGCTCAGGCCAGCGGCTACACCAACCATGTTCGCTTCCGCAATCCCTACATTGATAAAACGGTCTGGTGTATTTTCCGCAATATCTGTCCATTTACTTGCACCGCCAAGATCTGCATCTAGAGCGACAACTTTTGGATCATTTGCCATCACATCTTTCAGTGCATCAACCACGGTCGCTCGTAATTCTTTTCCGATTTCATGATTATCTGCCAAGGTAAACATGTTACGCACGCCCCTTTCTTAGTTCCTCTAGGGCTTGGTTTGTAGCGATTTGAACAGCTTCACTAGCAAACTTCACTGAATGATTGGCGTCCATCTCCTCAAAGAATTTTACACCCTGTCCTTTGATGGTATCTAAAACAATGCAAACAGCCTGATCTTCAATTTTTTTGCAATCTTCGATGGCTTGATCGATGGCGATAAGATCGTCACCCTTAACTTTATGTGTGACAAACCCGAAAGCCCGCATTTTCTCTTCAATATCAAAAGGATTTAAAATATCTTGTGTCGTTCCATCTAATTGTTTTTTATTTTCGTCAATAATCACGATACAGCGGTTCAACTTAAAGTGGGCGAGATACTGAAAAGCTTCCCAGCACTGTCCTTCATTCAATTCCCCATCGCCGACGATCAAATAAACGTAATTCTCACTGCCCTGCATGTTCAAACCGGTTGCGATACCGGCTGCCAACGATGTTCCTTGTCCTAAAGAACCCGTGGTGGCGTCAACACCCGGCGTTTTTATGCGATCCGGATGTGAAGGCAAGTTTGTGCCGCCTTCATTCAAAGTCCACAACCATTCTTCATCAAAGAAGCCTACCGCTGACAATGCGCTGTATAACGCGGGGCCTGCATGCCCTTTTGATAATACTAAGCGATCTCGCTTTTCCCATTGCGGATTCTTTGGATCATAAATCATTTGTTTGCCATACAGCACCGCCAGCAAATCCGCGATAGAAAGCGAGCCGCCAATATGTCCCGAACCAACTTTGCGAATTGCTTCAATACTGTTGATACGAATTTTTGCCGCTAGATTTTCTAACTCTGCTATTAACTCTCTATCCATTTTGTTTTTCTCCTCTTATTCTGAGACAGCCTTTGATTTTTTGTTTTTTCCTAATACGGTCAAGCCAACCAGTACTGCTAACACAGCAACGATCCCTGAAATAACTGCGATCTGTCCGCCAGCATTCGCTAAGTTTCCTAAGAAGATGCCGACAACCCCATAGTCAGTATCCGAGAAGGTCGATCCTTGGAACCCTAAATCACCCATGACAGGCATTAAAAGAATCGGCATAAAGCTGATAATTACCCCATGAACAAAGGAACCAACCACCGCACCGCGTAATCCACCAGTCGCATTTCCATAAACTCCGGCGGTTGCGCCGCAGAAGAAATGAGGGACCACGCCAGGGATGATAACTGTCGTACCCGTAAGCACCATAATCACCAGACTTACAATCCCGCCGACAAAGCTTGTAAGGAAACCAATCAATACCGCATTCGGCGCATATGGAAACACGATTGGGCAGTCCAAGGCAGGAACTGAATTCGGGACCAGCTTCTCTGAAATCCCTTTGAAGGCTGGGACGATTTCCGCCAAGATCAAACGAACCCCAGCTAGGATAACGAATACTCCGGCCGCAAATGATCCAGCCTGCTGCAAGGAGTAAATAATATAGTTTGTTCCGTCACTCAAATTGGTTGAAACATAAGAATTCCCTGCAAATAGAGCAACGACTACATAAACGATCGCCATCGTAATCGTGATACTTACAGTTGAGTCACGTAAAAATGACAAGCCTTTCGGGAAATTAATATCTTCGGTCGATTTTTCTTTATTACCAACATATTTTCCGATCAGCCCACTCAAGGCATAACCAAAGTTCCCCGTATGACCCAAAGCGACGGTATCATTTTTAGTAATCTGCTTCGTAAAGGGCTGAGCAACTGCCGGGAAGATCGTATTGGCGATTCCTAATGCCAATCCGCCGAAAAGGACCAAAGGAACGGATCCCATTTTTGTTACGCTCAAAATTACACCGATCATACAAGACATATACAACGTTGCGTGTCCTGTTAAATAGATATATTTAAAGCGTGTGAAGCGAGCGATCAAAATATTAAAAGCCATTCCGACTAACATAATAAGTGCTGTATAGGTACCATATTTCGTTAACGCTAGTGCAACGATCGCTTCGTTATTCGGTACGACACCTTGCATATTGAAGGCTGCTTGGAACATCTCGCCAAAGGGTGCCAATGCCCCTTCGACTACACCAGCCCCAGCGGTCACAACTAAGAAACCGACAAACGTTTTAATTCCGCCCTTAACGATTGACGCGGTATCCTTCTTCTGCAAAAGATTTCCTAAAATAGCAATCAGTGCTACTAATAGTGCTGGTGTACTTGCGATATCGATTAATATGTCTAAAATCCCATTCATTTGTATTCCTCCTGTTTCCTTTTAAAGTACTCATTTTCAAAAAAGAAAATTGACTGCTCGTCACATCACCTGTAGTATCATTCCGTTTAATTAGAGCAAGCCTTTTTCTTCGCAAACGGCCTGTACCTTGGTTTTTAATTCATCCAGATCAATGATGCTGTCTAACACGACAACTTCTCCTAAATGCTGCGCACTGTCTGCTAGATCGGTCCCTACAAAAAAGACATCTGCAAGGTCTGGCGTCGCGCTTCCCATATCGTAATGAGCAACTTCGACATCAGTGACACCCAACTCTTGTAAAACGCTATTGATGTTCATTTCTACCATAAAACTTGATCCTAATCCTGATCCGCACACTGCTGCAAATTTCATCATTTATTCTCTCCTCTAGTTAAAATAGTTGTGATTTCTTCTTTAGTTGTTGCCGCTAATAGATCATCCAAATTTTCTTTATTGGATAATAATTTTGTCAGGCTGGATAGCGCTCGTAAATGCGCCTCGTTATCAACCGCAGCTAAGCAAACGAATAATTGAACCGCATGCTTTTCATCATCCAGTAATAAGACTGGGTTTTCTACTTTTAATAGCGACATTCCTAATGCCTTTACCCCATCTTCTGGCCGGGCATGCGGCAAAGCGATGCCTTTACCGATATGGATAAAAGGCCCATATTGTTTTACTTTTTCGATCATAGCATCTGCATATCGATCTTCGATTTTTCGGCTGGCCACTAGTGGCTTGGCAGCCGTACGAATCGCCGTTTCCCAATCAGCGACCTCATCGCAGATTTGGATCATTTCCGGGGTAATAAGTTCTGTTAGCATTGGACGATTGTCCTCCTTCTGCTCAATTAGTCGATTCATTTTCTTGTTCAACACTTTATATAGTTTTTCCTTGGTTACTCCACTTTTCAACTCGATATGAGGGCTCAATGCTTTGAGAATTTCTTCGGCACTGGGCATGGAAAAACCGGGGACAAGCAATTCTTCCTGGACTTGATTGATCAATTGATTTTTTTCTAATTGCGACATCAACGGTTTGACGAGATAGACTCGTTTTTTACTCTCCAAAGGGATAGTCGAAAAAACAACATCGTAATTTTCTTCCGAAACATTTTGCAATTGATCCACGGAACTGGCTTCTTGAAAACGAATCGTCGAGAACATTTTTTTCAGTTCAGTCTGTAAAATCAACGATGAGCTGATTCCGCTGGGACAGACGATCAACGCTCGTACATCTTTATCTGCGGCTTCCGCCTTTTGATTCGTGATCGCTCCGCCAAAGAGGATCGAAAAGAAGCCGACTTCTTCGATAGGAATCTTCCGCCCGACAACTTTTTCCAATGGATACAGTGCTTCTTTAGTGAAATCGAAAATTTCCGGATAATCCATTTGAATATTTTCGATCAAAACATTCGGCAGGTAAAAGCCAAAACGAATTCGAAAATAGGCCGGGACAAGATGATAAAACAAGTTCATCAGCAATTCGCGAAAATTGGAGAATTGAATCGCGGAGTAATTTTCCATTCGATGAATGATTTCAGCGGAACAGCTCAGCAGAAAATCTAATTGCAGATCCCGAATCTCGCCTTGCACGATCGTCATCAATGCGATCGTCATGTAACCCACTTCATACGGATTCCTTTCATTGAAAACCTCTTGAAGGAACAGCTCGCTGGCCTGGTAGGCTGTCAGTGATTCCAAAACGGTCATTTCAGACAAATTTTTCAACTGGGTTTCTTTGATCCGCTTGTAAGATAAACCAATCAATAAGCTGACCTCATCGATTCGGCTCGGTACGATTGTTAGTCCCAAGACACTGGTTTGTTCTTGGATGCCATCACGAACCTGCGCGTATAAAGTCAGATCATAGTGATTCAACCAATTAAACAAACTAAACTTTCCAGTCGTGTCTTGTAAAAGCTGTGCGACAAAATTTTGAGCAACACGCCGAATCTCCAACTCCGCTCCATTCAGGAAAAAGCCTTGCTTTCTGGAATAAACCAGTTCAATCTGTTGCGTAGCCAGATAGCTGCGCAGTTTTTTCACGTCGGCGATCGCTGTCCCTTTTGAGATTTCCAAAAAATCTTGAAAATGAAACAGTGACAATTCTTCGAAAGTGGAATAGCTCAACAAGTAAATCAACGCTTGCCGCTGCTCCTCGGAGTAAACAAAGTAATCTCGTGTTTCATTTACGAGCTTTCGCGTCCATTGTTCAGTCGCTATCGGTGCGATGAACACGCGCTGCTCTTCTGTGCCAGCAATTGTCTCAACGGTCAAATCTAACTCTGCTAATTGAGTCGCGAGCTCATTGGCAGACAAACCCGTTTGTTGAATTGCTTCTTTTAATGTTACGTAACAATTAAAATTGTTGGATAGGAGATAGCTCATCTTGTAATTCACTTTCTCCTCACCTCCTGACTAAAGTATAGGGTGTAACCGTTTTATTATCGATCATTCTTCAGTACAATTTACGTTTGAAAAATTCTTTTGATTGTACCGAAGCACTTTTTTGTTTATTTATGTAATACTTAATCGTATCATTGAGCCTTCAATTTTTCAGTTGAATTCTTTTAGTCAAAATGAAAAGAAAGTGGTTTTTCTCAAAGAAAGAGCTTTTTTTTCATTTTTTTGTCTTTTTGAACAATCAAATCTATGCAGATTAAAAATTTCACCCATTATTTTTGTTCGTTCCAAATGATTTCCATTGACTTTTTCATTTGTAGGCTTTAGACTGTGAAACATAATAACTGAATACGAGATGCCTCAAATCAATGAGGTAGAGGTCGCGAACCTTATTAACCCTATGGAGTGCAGAGACACGATGAAATAGGTCTAGGAAGTTTCGCCGAAATGTACAGAATTCTCTTTATTTTGTATGTTGGGACGCAAGCAAATAACTTGCGGACTGTCTTAGCAGTGATGCTAAGTTGCGCTATGTTTTTGTGAGAGGGAACACCATCTTCTTATTATCTGCAAGCGGCCTTATACACAAATCGGCGGCTTTTTTTGTTGCAGATTTTTCAAAAACACCCCTTACCCAATCTCGTCATTTCAAGAAAGGGAGAAATTATGAATAGAAGAAGATTTTCAGTTATCGCACTCATCGCATTATTTATTTCATTTTTAGGAGCCCCGTTAATCACGCGGGCAGACGAAAAAACACCGGAGGGAGAACTGCGGGTCGGCATGGAAGCAGGCTACGCCCCTTTCAACTGGACCCAAAAAGATGACCGTAACGGCGCCGTTCGAATTCAAGGCGACAAAGCATATGCTGGTGGTTACGATGTTCAGATGGCGAAAAAAATCGCTGATAAAATGAACCGTAAATTAGTGGTTGTCAAAACCGAATGGGACGGCTTATTGCCCGCTCTTCAATCTGGCAAAATCGATGCCATTATTGCGGGGATGTCCCCAACAGCCGAACGTCGCAAAGAAGTCGATTTCTCTGATCCGTATTATGAATCACAACTTGTTATCGTTACTCGTAAGGATACAAAATATGCAAAAGCTACTTCGATTAAAGATTTTGCTGGCGCGAAGATTACCGCGCAATTGAGTACTTTCCATTATGATGTTATCCCTCAGATCCCTGACGTAAATAAACAGGAAGCCATGGATAATTTTCCGGCAATGCGAGTTGCTTTGGAATCCGGTACAATCGATGGTTACGTCAGCGAACGACCTGAAGGGGTAACAGCTGAAAGTGTTAACTCTGATCTGAAAATGGTCGAATTTGATAAAGCAAATGGGTTTCAAACTAACCCTGAAGATGTTCAAGTCTCAGTTGGGATGCGCAAAGGCGATTCTGATATGGCCCAAGTCAATCAAACTTTAGCAGGCATCTCACAAGATGAACGCGTCAAAATCATGGACAAAGCGATCAAGGATCAACCGGCGACAGATGAGACACAAAGCGCTTCTGGTAAAAAAGAAAATGTCTTTGTTCGTATCTTGAAACAAAACGGTTCGATGTTCCTACGCGGGACTGGTGTGACCTTGCTGCTTGCAATTGTCGGCACGACTGTCGGTACCTTGATTGGTTTACTAGTCGGTGTTTTCCGCACCTTGCCTGAATCAGACAATAGTGCTAAACGCGGGCTGCAAAAAGTTTTCGGTTGGTTGCTGAATATCTACATTGAAGTTTTCCGCGGCACACCGATGATCGTTCAATCTGCCGTAATTTATTACGGTATCGCAATGGCCTTCGGAATCGATTTGAACCGAACCGCAGCTGCCTTGTTCATCGTTTCTATTAATACCGGTGCTTATATGTCCGAAATCGTCCGCGGCGGGATTTTCGCTGTCGACCAAGGACAGTTTGAAGCCGCTCATGCGATTGGGATGACACATGGACAAACGATGCGCAAAGTAGTCCTGCCGCAAGTTTTGCGTAACATCTTGCCGGCCACCGGGAATGAATTAGTCATCAATATTAAAGATACTTCCGTATTGAGTATCATCTCTGTTTCTGAATTGTTCTTCCAAGGGAAATCAGCAGCCGGAACGAACTACATGTTCTTCCAGACGTACTTCATTATTTGTGTCATTTACTTCGTCTTGACCTTTACCGCGACACGTATCTTGCGAGTCGTTGAGAAGAAAATGGACGGTCCTTCTGCCTATGTTCGTTTAGACGATGTAGAAGTAGCGGTTGGAGAAGACAAATAGTCAGTTAGCAGTATTCGAATGAAATAGGGAGGATTATTATGAACAGTATCATTGAAATTGAACGTTTGAAAAAAAGTTTCGGCGACAATCTCGTCTTAAAAGATATCAGTATGAACGTCAACAAAGGAGAAGTTGTAACCATCATCGGTGCATCTGGCTCGGGGAAATCAACTTTTCTGCGCTGCATCAATTTATTAGAGACTCCAACAGATGGAAAAATCATGTATCAAGGAGAGAATGTTTTAGCTCCAGGTTATAATTTGCCAAAATACCGCACCCACTTAGGAATGGTGTTTCAATCCTTCAACTTATTTAATAATATGAACGTCTTGCAAAACTGTATGAGCGGACAAGTGACCGTCCTAGGTCGTAAAGAAGAAGAAGCGAAAAAAATCGCGATTGAAAATTTGGAAAAGGTCGGCATGGATCGTTTTATCGATGCGAAACCAGCACAGCTTTCCGGTGGACAAAAACAACGGGTAGCAATCGCTCGCGCATTGTCGATGGACCCGGAAGTCATGTTGTTCGATGAACCGACCTCTGCTCTCGATCCTGAAATGGTCGGAGACGTACTGCGGATCATGAAAAAATTAGCCGAGAGCGGTTTGACGATGGTCATCGTAACTCACGAAATGGCCTTCGCCAAAGAAGTCTCCGATCGCGTGATCTTCATGGATCAGGGCGTCATTGCTGAAGAAGGATCACCCGAAGATATTTTTGGAAATCCAAAAGAAGCTCGAACCAAAGAATTTCTACACCGAGTACTGCATCCAGAACCTTAAAACAGAACTTGAAAAACAAAAAATCGCGGCAGAAGATTTCAGCTTCTGCCGCGGTTTTTTTTGCCAATTATTTTTTGATAGTATTGATCCGCTTTGCGATAGGAAACGACCCAGATTCCAGAAACTAAGAACCGGCCTAAAATTCCAATCGGTGGAAAAATAAATACACCGGCCAGAACGACCAGATTGATCACCATTGATAATCTGCTTCGTTGATCCCGATCTAAAACTTTTACTACATGGCTGTCTGGGTCATTCGCTTTGCTCAATTGCTTCGATAAAATACCATACGAAAAACTCCACATTGTATAAATCAGTACATAAGAAAATTCAGGCCAAAACTGGTTAGGATTCCGCCCCACCCAACTCGTTACAGCGGGACATAGAGTTAGCCAAAATAACCAAAAAATATTTGCCCAAATCACACGATAATTTATTTTTTCTGCCATCTGCATCATTCGATGGTGGTTTACCCAGATCACCGCGACAAAAATAAAACTAACGATATACGCGAAGAGCGTATTCGTTATACTTAATAATGAAGCCAGTGTTGGCGCGTCTGGTATCTGAATATCCAATATGAGAACTGTTAAAACGATCGCAACAACACCATCGGTAAATGCCTCTAAACGTGACTTTGTCATTTTCTCACCTTCTTTCTTAGAATAGCATGATAATTGCTTTTCCCTATATAATTTTACTCACTTTTTATTGGTTAATAACTGACAGTTTTATGTAAATAAAGTACAATATAGAAGAAATATACTTAAAAAAATTCAGATTAATGACCTAATTTAATAAAGGAGGAATACAGATGTTATATGAGGAACTTATGTTTGACGCGTCACTCCTCTTACGTTTTAATATTTTTAAATATTTAAACCAATCGACTAAACAAGTTCTAGCAATCAACCAATTGTCAGAAGATTTAGATTTAAACTACCAACAAAGTGTCATTGAACTAAATGAAATAGATCAAGAATTGGCAGAAATTCGACCGAATCACGAAACACTTATGATGCGTGCCGGCAAGGTGAATCTGGAAAATCTTAACGCTACTGTTGATGAGTATCGTTACCACTTATTGCAGCAGGCGGTACCTTTCCAATTCATGTTATACTTCTTAAATGAAGAAAATCCAACTATTGAGCATTTTTGTGAAAAATATTTTGTGAGTCGTTCCACCGTTTCACGTAAAATCGATAAATTGAAGAGACATTTAAAACGCTTCAATATCCGCTTTACATATACCGAAGCTGGGATGTCTGGGGATGAACGCTTGATCCGATTGGCACTATTTGATCTTTTATGGCTGGGAACTCGCGGAATCGAATGTCCTTTGGATGTTGATCAGCATCAATTGAGTCAACTTATTGACACGTACAAAGACTATTTCCCTTTGTCACGGACCTACTTTGGTTCACAAGAGATCAAATTATTTACATGTATCAATTTAATTCGTGTTAATAACAAAAAGTTTGTCAAATACGATCCGCGTTATAATTTCTTGATGAAGGACAATCCGTATTACGATTTTACTTCGTTACGCGAATTAGTGGATGTCCCAATGACAACACGTCAATTAAAAGGTGAATCGAGCTTTATCTATTTCTTAGCTCACTATTCACCGTTCTATACCATTCGTGACGATCAAAGTATGAAACAAACGATTCATGACTTTGATGCTCGACCAAATCCAGTCAACGATTTTGTCACAGAGTTCAGAAATTTCGCGAAAAAAGCGTTGTTCCCTGATCGCCCGGATATAATGGATGATCCATTAGTCGTTGCCAATATGTTAAACATTACCTTTGGCTACTTTATTTTCCGTCAGCCATTTCCAAGCATCATCGAATTGGTGATGGATCCAAATGAAAAACAAACACGCGGCGAATATATTTTATTCCAAAACATTCAAAACTTTATGCAAATGGCTAAAGACAATCCGTCATACAGCTTCGTCGGCTCTGTCCACCCAATGATCACACGGGCGTTCAAACGGTTGCTGCTGCCTTACTTCAACCAGTTCCCATATGCGCATAATTTGAAGGTCGGAATCGCGTTGGAACACAACGCTATCTTTGTCCGTGACTTGTATCGTTTCTTGGAAGATCTGCGCTTCATTGACGCGGAACCTTACGACATCTCATTGAAGGATGATTATGACTTGATCATCAGTTCTTCTTCATTGTTGAAAAAAGAGAAACCAAATATTCCTTTGTATCAATTGGACTTTCCTTACACGAAAAACGAACTTGTTCCACTGTACTTGGAATTACGTAATATTTACGACAAGAAAAATCGTGTTTATGAATAAAACGATGACCGAAGCGCAATGCTTCGGTCATTTTTTATTTTTGAACGGTTCCTTATAGAAATCGACAAAGAAAACCCATTTTTAGTTTTCGAGTATCATATTTGACCTGTCTAATAGAGAACGGATGTAATTTTTCAGTTTCTTTCGAACGAAATTAAATATTCTTTTCGTAAATATATGTTAGTGAGATTTATTTTTTTTAAAATTAATGGTTTCTCTAACCTTTCATCACATTTTATTCATAACTCGTTGCTATTATACATACATACCAACAAACAACCCTAACACTTTTTCATTTTTTAACTCCTTTGCTCATCGGCTACCCACCGGTGAGCTCTTTTTTATAGAAAATAAAAATAATATATTTGTCCAAATAATTAAATCCCAATTTCTTTACAAATATTTTAATGTTCGAACAATCATCGTTCACACTTTTTTCACAACTACTTGCTATTATATATGTATACCAACAAACAACCCTAACACTTTTTCATTTTTTAACTCCTTTGCTCATCGGCCACCCACCGATGAGCTCCTTTTTTTTATAAATAAAATAATTTATATCCCAACTTAATTTAGTTTCAGTTTCTTTATAGAATTTTTAATTTTCGAACAATCTTCATTCACACTTTTTTCACAACTACTTGCTATTATATAAGCATACCAACAAACAACCCTAACACTTTTTCATTTTTTAACTCCTTTGCTCATCGGCCACCCACCGATGAGCTCTTTTTTTGGAAAAATTTATCTGTTCGAACTTCGGCATAGCAGATACTGCAATCCTCTTAGCTATAAAAAGGAACGCACCGATTTTCCGATGCGTTCCTTTTTCTCATCTATCAATTAGACTTCCAGCATTTTTTCTGCGATTTGGGCCTCAGAACCAATGACATTTACTAAACGGTCATAGATTTGTCCATCCTTTAAGAAGATGACCTCTTTGGCGGCCTGGGCCACTTTGCTGTCATGGGTAATCATTACGATGGTGATTCCCAGCTCTTGATTGATCCGCTGGAAAATTTTAATCACTTCCGCGCCTGCGTTGCTATCTAAATTCCCAGTTGGTTCATCGGCTAAAATAATCTCTGGCGCATTTATCAATGCACGACAAATCGCGGCACGTTGCTTTTCACCTACAGATAATTCATGAGGCAGCTTGTCCAAAAGATGTTCAATCCGCAGCACTTGAAAAAATGGCTTCATCTTTTCCTCAGCCTCGGCGGGATCCTGCTTGTCTAAAATTGCCGGCAAAAGAATATTCTCCCCCACGGTAATACTCTCCATCAAATTAAAATCCTGAAAAACAAATCCGATTTTTCGTCTTCGAATATCCGAGATTTCATCTGGAAAAAGCTCGTGGGTCAGTTTATCTTCGAAAAAAATCTCTCCCGCAGTTGGCGGATGCATCAGTCCCAGAATCTTCAGCAACGTCGTTTTGCCGCACCCGGAACGCCCCATGATACAAGTGAAATCTCCTGGAGCAATCGCAATATCAATTCCTTTTAAGACTTCTTGTTGCGCATATTTTTTTGTAATTGCCGTGGCTTTGATGACTGACTCCATTTGTTTACCTCCATTTTTCGATTCTACGATATATCAAGCTGGCAATGATTCCCCAACCTAATAAGTACACACTGTAATCCAACAAAAAGACGCGTCCAAATTGCAGCCATTCCTGTATTGAGAAAAAGCGCAGCGCACCCATGATTCCAATAAATCCACAGCTTAGTATCAAACCTGCGACGATTGGCAAAACGATAAAGAATCCGACTTGTTGTTTCAGCACACCGCGCTGTTCTTTTTGCCGCATGCCTAATTGATCCAGTAGTTTTCGGCGTGCAATCAAACTGGTCTGTTCGCTCTCAAACTTCGCTACTAATAAGCCGACACTCATAAAAATACAGATAATTAAGGTGAATATTAGCAGCAGGACCTGCAGATGATTTTCGGTGATGACATTATTTTTACGCTGCGTCTTTTCATACACTGGTTCAATCGTCGAATCCCATCGTTTATCCGCCACATATTTTTGCTTCAAAAAATTCAGTGAAGGGACGATTTTCTTATCGCTGTTTATCAAAAACAATTGATTGGGATGTTCTTTTTTCGTCTGCTCCGCAAATTCCTGATCCGTAAAGACCAAAATATTTTCTTGCAGCCCCCGCTGAAACATCCCGGTCAATATCAAGCGTTCTTGACTCTTAATATGACGCATTGGATAGATCATATCGACATTCGCCGTATTGTAGCTCTCTAATGGTGTCCCGATTCTTAATCGCGGTCGTGAACTTTGCGGGTCCCAATCGATCGGTTGTCCCCGGATACTGATTGCCTGTTGATAGACCACATGCCATTGATCCTTTTTCAAATTCAGTGGATGAGGCTCTAGTTTATTCGCCTGGCGTAATTGTTGATACGTCGTTTCAGAAATCCCGATATGCTGTCCTTGAATAAACATGACTGGTCGAGCGGTTCCGTAAACTTCCCATTCAGGATCACCATCGACTGACGTTACAGGGACGAATGGGTATTTTTTCCACGAAGCCTTTTCCTTATTCAAAATCGTTTCAGTTTGAGAAACTTCTGGCTGCTTCACTTTCGCAACGACTCCATAAGGAAATTGATCATCGACTGAAGTCAGTTGAAAAGTCACGAATCGCGGTAAAAAGAAGCCCACTACTAAAACCTGCAAAAGTGTTGCTAATAACAATACGTTAATACTTTTATGGAAACGATAGAATAAGTCATTGCGAGAAAGTAAGATGCCAAGCTTTCCCCGATTGCGCTTCACATAAAGACCACCGCCTCCTAAAAACAAGCCCCACAAAGCAGCGACTAATGCCCCAACTACTAATAATGTCTCCGCTGATTTCCGGCGCTGGAACCACCAAAAAGTGATTGCTAGTGAAAGACCCCCTACTAATAATAAGATGGGCGTCCAACGCTGTCTTGGCCGATCCGCCTTGGCTTGCTTCCGCGGCTGGAATTGGATCAAACGCAAGATTTTTTCTTGATGAAAGGCCATCGCAAGAATGACCAGCCCTGTGTACAACAGCAATGCCCAACCAAAACTGGATGGTTCTCTGACGATTATTAGACCCGCTAGTCCTCCAAGCAGAATCCCCGCTAACGCACAAAAACTAAATTCCTCCAACAACATCGTTAGAAACGTATTTTTTCGAATACCTAATTGAATAAACAGCTCCATATGTTTCGCTTTAAAATCGACATATAGACCATCCATAAATGATAGAAATAATAATAGCAGTAGCAAAAGAACGCCACCTGATTCGATAAAAATCCGCAAAAGTCCGGTCTTGTCAAAAATCGCATCCTGCGTATGCGTCCCACTAAACGTATGATAGGTAAAAATCAGAATACTTAAAACGAAGAATGCCAGTGCATTAGCAAAAATCAATAAAAAATAATTTTTCCGATAGAAACGAAAGTTTTTACGAATCACCTGGTGAAACGCAGGTGGGTATTTCCCTGGAAAGGCCAGCCGTCTTTTCCGATCTTCAGTATAAGTTTTTTCAATTTTTTGCGACTCCGCATATTTTCGATCACGCTCAATTTTATCTTCCAAATATCGATTCAACAGAAATTCCAGAGCACCTATGATAAGAATTAAAACCAACCACATACTGCTGGAGTAAAACTGAATAAAAATAAAGTAAAAAAACATCGTGAAGTACAGCCATGCTGACTTAGCCGATTGTAGAAAACTCACCTGTCGATGCCGGGTTATCAGCAGTGCATCGAGAACATAGATCAGTACTAACAACAGAAATATTCCCGTTCCTACTAAAACACCGATCCCAGAAGAAAATTCTGTACGCCAAAAATGCAGGAAATCTCCACTGATAAGGCTGCGAACCCAGACTTCAATCAAACTGAAGCGTCGATTTTCCCCACCAACTATTTTTAAAAATAAAGCAATTAATAAAATTCCATAGCCGGCTACCATGGAAATTCGATCCATTCGTTTCTGCATGACGCCCTCCCCATTACTATCTTCTAATTAGTATCATATCAGAAGCTGTCCCGCGTGAAAGCGTTTGTTCAAAATTCTTTGATAAGCTAAAATATCTTCCAAAATGATTGGTCATCCATCCGAAAATTATTTATAGATGAAAAAAACTAGGCACTCTCAGCGAGTACCTAGTTGTATAGATAGTTTATTTTTTATGCGTTTCGAACAATGGGCTGACTGGTTTATTTTCGTGGATACGTTTGATCGCATCACCCATTAATTCACCAACACTGATTTCGTCGATCTTATCGATTTTACGTTCATCAGATAAGTAGATTGAATCTGTTACGACTAAATGTTCAATCGCTGAATCTTGGATCCGTTGCATCGCTGGACCTGATAATACAGGATGAGTACATGAAGCATAAACTTTTTCTGCACCAGCTTCTTTTAATGCATTCGCAGCTAAAGTGATCGTACCCGCTGTGTCGATCATATCATCGATAATGACACACGTTTTTCCATCAACTTTTCCGATGATGTTCATTACTTCGGCAACATTCGCTTTTGGACGACGTTTGTCGATGATCGCGATTGGTGCTTTCAAGAACTCGGCTAATTTACGGGCGCGTGTTACACCACCATGGTCAGGTGAGACAACTACAACGTCGTCGCCGCAGATTTCTTTTTCTAGGAAGTAATCAGCAATTAATGGTGCACCCATTAAATGATCCACAGGGATATCAAAGAATCCTTGGATTTGAGAAGCATGTAGATCTAAAGTCAATAGACGTGTTGCGCCAGCTTTTTCGATCATGTTAGCAACAAGTTTAGCAGTAATTGGTTCCCGTGCACGTGCTTTACGGTCTTGACGAGCATAACCATAATAAGGCATTACGACGTTGATTGTTTTTGCACTCGCACGTTTCAAGGCATCGATCATAATCAACAATTCCATCAGATTATCATTTACCGGACTACTTGTAGACTGAACGACATAGACATGACAGCCACGAATACTTTCTTCAATGTTTACTTGAATTTCACCATCACTAAATTGGGTCACTGAACTTTTTCCTAGTTCAACACCGACTTCTTCAGCGATTTTTTCAGCTAGGGGACGATTTGAATTCAAAGCAAAAATTTTCAATCTTGGATCAAAATAATGTTTCGACATGGGGACCTCCACTTTCTTTTTAAACATACGTTACCGATTATATACCATTTCAAATAAAATACTAGTCATTTCCTTTTAAGAAATCAAGAGATTTTCCTTAAAATGGCAAACGATTCGCATAACCTGTTTTGTTCACTTGACGCGCACGAGCAATCGCCATATCACCTTCCGCGATATCATCTGTGATCGTCGAACCAGCTGCTGTTACCGTATTGTCAGCGATATTAACAGGGGCAATGATATTTGTACCCGACCCGATGAAGACATGATCGCCAACATTCGTATGGTGCTTGTTCTTGCCGTCATAATTGACAAAGACAACGCCGCAGCCGACGTTGATGTCTTTTCCAAGTGTCGCATCGCCAACATACGTTAAATGACCAACCTTGGTGTTTTCACCAATCGTTGCTTTTTTGACCTCTACATAATTTCCGATATGCGCATTTTCACCGATATCCGCTTGCGGACGCAAGTGTGCATTCGGACCAACATCCGCATTTTTGCGCACGATACATTGTTCTAAGACAGACGCTTTGATTTCTACCTTGTCCTCAACAATGCTGTCAACGATTTTTGAGTGCGCTCCGATAATACAATCAGAACCGATCACAGTCTTGCCTTGGATCTGCACGCCAGGTTCAATGATCGTGTCTGAACCGATCTCAATACCTGCGTCAATATACGTCGTTGCTGGGTCAATAAAGGTAACGCCGTTAACCATATGCTGTTTATTGATACGGTGACGCATGATTTCATTGGCATGAGCCAAAGCGATCCGATCATTCACACCCAATGATTCTTCAAAATCATCCGTTTGGTATGCGGCAACTGTTTGTCCGTCATTTTTCAAAATCTCAACGATGTCGGTCAAATAATACTCACCCTGAGCATTGTTCGTACCGATTTTTTCTAATGCCGCAAATAATTGTTCATTATCGAAGCAATAGGTTCCTGTATTAATCTCTTGCGTCCGGGCTTCTTCCAGCGTCGCATCTTTTTGCTCCACGATTTTTTCAACAATGCCTACGTGGTCACGTAAAATACGGCCATAGCCTGTTGGATCGTCAGCATGAGCAGTCAGAATCGTCGCACTCGCTTTTTTCCCTTGATGGTAATCGAATAAATTGTTCAACGTTTGGGTCGTAAGTAACGGTGTATCCCCACTAATGACAAGTGTTGTTCCCTTTTTTCCCTTTAAAAAATCCGCTGCCTGCATAACCGCGTGGCCAGTTCCCAATTGTTCGGCCTGCAAGACATATTGACTGCGATCGCCTAATTGCTCCTTAACCATTTCTGCGCCATGTCCCACAATCGTTACGATATCCGCTGGCTGCGTTTCAACCACGCGTTCGATAATGTGCTCCACCATCGGCTTTCCCGCCACTGGATGCAGAACTTTGTATAATTTTGATTTCATGCGAGTTCCCTTACCCGCTGCTAAAATAATCGCATAACGATTTTCCAAAAGAAGTCACTCCTATTTCGTTTTAATGTATTCAATTTTAAAAAAATGAAACTAATGCTCAACGTGTATATCCTTCAATAGTGAGGATATCGTTTTTTTAATTTCTGCCACTATACTATTTTACTAGCCTGACGCAAAAAATACTAGCTCGTCAGACGCTCTCCAAAAAAGGAGAGCGTTTTAACAGTCTAGCATTTTGTTTTCTATTTATCGAAGCAATTACCTGGTACGACCGAGATGGTTTTCGTACTAGTATCTACGTCTTGAACAAATAGTAATGAATTGTAATCATCGATCGCGCGTTCACCTTTGAACTTAGATTCCGCAAAGACAGTGATTCCGACAAGTTCAGCCTCGAACTCCTCGATCAAGCTCTTCATGCCGTTGACGGTTCCGCCGCCTTTCATGAAGTCATCCACGATCAAAACTCTCGAACCACGCTTCAAGCTGCGTTTTGACAGCTCCATTTTTTCGATGCGTTCAGAAGAACCGGAAACATAATTCACGCTGACTGTAGAGCCCTCCGTGATTTTTGAATCCCGGCGAACGATAACGAACGGCGCATTCAAATAATAAGAAACTGCTTGAGCAATCGGCACGCCTTTCGTTGCGACTGTCATGACTGCATCCACTTTTTTATCCAAATATTGAGCCGCAATAATTCGACCCACTTTACGTAATAAGTCAGGCTGACCCAACATATCAGATAAGTATACATACCCACCCGGCAATAAACGATCTTCTTCCGACAAACGTTCAGCCAAAGATCCGATATATTCTTGCGCCTCTTCATCCGTAATGCTCGGTGTAAAAACAACTCCTCCGGCAGCACCTGGTATTGTTTCTAAGAACCCTGTTCCTCGTTCTTTGAAGGTCTTTTTAACAATTGCTAAATCTTCACTGATCGAAGATTTTGCCGAACCGTATCGAGCCGCAAAAAAAGTCAATGGGATCAGGTCATGTGGATGATCCAACAAGTATTGTGTCATGTCGATTAATCGTTCACTTCGACGCACTTTCACGTAATTCACTCCTATTTCAATTTAATGTATTTTTTCCTCGCTGAAAAAAATTTGATGTCAAATCCGTAGAGCTTCCGATTAATGGACCAAAGCCCAACATAAAACTGGCCGCCTAGTTCATTTTAGTCAAACTGTTTTTCTCCGAGAAAAATAATTCTGATTCTCAACGCGTATCATCCCGCTGTTTCAGAAAGAAAAAGCGCATGATAAGCCTATTCTGATTTATCGTTTCCCATTATAAGGGTTTAGCCAATAAAATTCGAGCATTTTCTCGTTTTAAAGTCGAAAAGTTCGGAATTTATTAATTATTCCACAAAAAAAGAGGAAAAGCTTTCGCTTTCCTCTATTTTTGCAACTGTTTTCGCTGAACCAAGAACCGCAATTGACGAATGCCATTGATTACTAGGAACAATAAAATGAATCCTAGAGTAATCGTGGCTCCTGGCGGCGTGTCTAAATAATAGGATCCTGTTAATCCGCCGATCATCCCGACAAATCCAACAAGGACACTGATCAAGATGACCAAGTTAAAGCTTTTTCCTACACGCATGCCGATTGCAGCCGGCAATACCATAATCGCTGAAATCAACAAAGCCCCTGCGATCGGGATCATTATTGCAATCGCTACACCTGTAACGATATTAAAGATCATTGACATCATACGGACAGGCAGATTATCTACCGCCGCAATATCTTCATCAAAGGTCAGCACATACATCGGACGTTTAAATAGCAAGAATAAGATGCCGACTAGTACAAAGAGAACGCCTAGGAAGACAACCTGCTGCCACGTAATCGTCACGATCGAACCAAATAAATAGGATTGGATACTGACCGCTGAGCTTCCTGGTGCCAAACTCATTAACACCAAAGCAATTGCCAAACCTGCCGCCATTAAGATCGCGATCGATATTTCTGAATAGGAGCTGTACATGTTTTGCAGGTATTCCATGATGATCGCAGCAATGACCACTACTAGCAGTGTCGTGGCTGTGGGATTTAAGTTTAAGAAGAATCCTAACGCTACACCGGCCAACGAAACATGAGACAAGGTGTCCGCCATCAAAGACTGCCGACGAATGACTAGAAAAACACCCAGCATCGGCGCAATTCCGGCAATAAAGATCGCAGCTAGGAAGGCCCGTCTCATGAACTCATATGAAAGCAACGCCATTTTGAATTCTCCTTTCGCACCAATCGAATATGGCGATCAATGTATTTTTGCGTATCCTCGTGATCGTGTGTGATCATTAAAATACTTTTTCCATGGGCATGAGCACTATGTCGTAACAATTCATAAAAATCGTTGCGGGATTTTTCGTCCATCCCGGTTGTTGGCTCATCCAGAATCAATAGATCCGGGTCCTTAGCAAATAAACGGGCCAAGCTGATCCGTTGTTTTTGTCCACCGGATAATTCGCCCACTTTTTTATGACGCATATTCCACATATCTACTGATTCCAACGCTTTTTTCACATGTTCATGATCACGCTCGGATAGTTTTTTGAACCATTTTCCTTGCGGATAACGGCCAGATTCCACCAATTCCAAGACTGTGCTGGGAAATCCTGCGTTAAATGACGAGACCTGTTGTGGAATATAGCCAATGCTCAATTTTTGACCCTGAGCATTTTTTTTCGCGATCGTCACTTTTCCGCTGCTGGGTTTTAATAACCCTAATGTCGCTTTGATCAATGTCGATTTTGCGGCACCATTTTCTCCTGTCAAAATGACAAACTCGCCTGGGTCCACATGATAAGACACATTCTCCAAGACTGGTTCATTGTCATAATAGAACGAGAGATCTTCCACTTCGATATACGACATTTTTTCTCACCTTTTTCCTATTACTGAATACTTTCCTTCAACGCGCTCAAATTTTCACGCATAACAGAAAGATAGCTTTCACCATCTTTGATTTGTTTATCCGTCAAACTTTCTAACGGATTTAAGACTTTTAATTTCACACCGGTTTCTTTAGACAAGGTTTCGGCGACTTTCGATGAGGCATTTTCTTCAAAGTAGATAACTTTGACTTGATTGTCATCAACATAGTGCTTCAGTTCGCTTAAACGGCTTGGTGATGGCTCTTGATCGGGGGAAATTCCGGCAATCGCTTCTTGGGTCAAACCGTATTGTTTGGCTAAATAACCAAAGGCCGCATGCTGTGTGACAAATGTTTTGTTCTTCGCATCTTTGAATGCCGTTTGGTATTCTTGATCCACCGCTTTTAATTCGTCGATATAACTTGCCGCATTTTTTTCAAAGGCCGCTTTGTCCTCTGGGTATTTTTTACTCAATTGATCGCGAATCGTTTCCACTTCTTTGATCGCTAAGACTGGATCTAACCACACATGAGGATCCAAATCATGATCGTGTCCATGTTCTTCATGCTCATCTGAATCATGATCATGCGCTTCTTCGTGATCATGTTCCGCGCCTTCCATCAATTTAATATCTTTAGAGGCTTGAATAACTTCGGTTTTCTTCGTATTGATTGTATCCGTCAGATTATCCGTCCATGTTTCCAGTTCCGGACTATTGTAGACAAACACATCAGAATCTGAAATTTTCGCTAAATCCTTGGCCGAGGGCTCAAAATCGTGAGGCTCAGTTCCCGCTGGAATCAATAATTCCACGTTTCCTTTGTTACCTACCACTTGTTTGGTAAATTCGTACATCGGATAAAAAGTCGTCATCACATGGATTTTATCCTCAGATGTCGTTTCTTTTTTCTCTTGACCCCCGCAGGCAGTCAGCACGACTGATAATAGCACAGTTCCTAATAAAAGTAGTCCTTTTTGCATCTTCATCTATCTAAACACCTTCTCTTCTCTTTTAAGACATGAATTAATTTAACAAATGTTTTTCTATCCGTCAACTCAAAGCGTAAAATTTACGATTTACAATAGAATAATACCCATAAACCGTAAAACAAATGACATTACGCTCATATGAAAAACGAAACCTGTATCCGGTTCATTACTGTTTTCACGTTATTTAATTACGACCTCTACTTAAAATGAATGAGAATTTCACCTCATATACGAGCTCAAAAAAAAATAGACCCTCATTGGATCTACTTTAACGTACGTACAAGATAGACTTCATCGCAAAAACCTTTTAGCGCGTTAAAGACATGCTTTGCTCGTGAATACTTATGACACAGTGCATAAACGGTAGGTCCGCTGCCGCTCATCATTGCCGCATCCGCACCATATTTCATCATTCGGTCTTTCAACTGCTGAATAACCGGATGCTTTTTAATCGTGACAACCTCCATTGAATTCCCCAAGTTTTCAGTCATCTTTTGATAATCATTCTCTTCGATCGCCGAAACAAGGGACGCGATATCCGGATGATACAAATCCTCCATCACAATTTTGGCAAAAATCGTGCGTGTCGAAACACTCATACGCGGTTTGACGACAACGACCCAACATTGGGGCATCGGTGCGATCGGTGTCACCTTTTCGCCAAACCCTTCTACTAGAGAAGTCTGTCCATAAACACAATAGGGAACATCTGAGCCGACTTCTGCTCCTAGTTCAGCTACTTCCTCGATCGATAATCCCAAATTCCATAAACGATTGACTGCTCGCAAGGCCGCAGCCGAGTCTGTCGATCCGCCGCCTAAGCCAGCCGCTACTGGAATTTCTTTATGAATCTTGACCCGCAGGCCTTTTTTTATATCAAAGCGCTCTTTTACTAAGTCCAATGCTTCGTAAACATGGTTCTTTTTATCCGTGGGTAAAAAAGCCTTGTTGGTTTCAATGATAATGCGATCTTCAGGAATCTCTTCCAGATACAAACGATCTGCTAGATCGATGCTTGCCATGACCATCGCCAATTCATGTAAGCCATCTGGTCGTTTGCCTAAAATATCGAGGCCCAAGTTGATTTTCGCTGGGGCTTTCTCCATAATTTCCATTTTCTCACCCGTTCAAATTTTTCACTAGACGATTCTATCACAGCCCATAGTAAATGTATAGATAATTCATTCTAGCATAGGCGCCTCAAATTAGTTGAATATTTCTACCGGAGGCTTTACCATTAAAGAAAGAGAAAGTCACGAAGTCAAAGATTGGTTGTCGGATGCACCTGTCGTTGCATAATTTCGGCTTTTTATTTGTCCGCTTTAGACAATGGAAGGTCAAATTATGAAGAATTAGGAGGAATGCTGTATGAGTCTATTACCAAAAAACGAGTGGTTGGATGGGGAAGATTTAGTTGGACGCCTGATGAATACATTTTGGGATGATCGAAAAATGAGTGTCGATATCCGGGATTTAGAGGATCATTATGAAATAAAGGCGGACCTGCCAGGATTTGAAAAACCGGAAATTTCTGTTCGCTACAACAATGATATCCTTTCGATCGATGCTGAACATACCAGCGAAAATGAAGTCAAAGATGATGGGCGTTTTGTTCGCAGAGAGCGTTCCAACAGTGCCTATCACCGTCAATTTGTTGTAAAAAGTATCGACGAGGAAAAAATCACTGCCGCCTTTGAAAATGGTGTCCTTACTTTGAAATTGCCAAAAGCTGATTATGAAGAAAAGAAAGGGAAAGCAATTACGATTGATTAACCTTTGAATAGTAAAAAATACGAGCCGCTTGGGCTCGTATTTTTTATACTTCGATCATTTCTTCCGAGATGGTCGCTCCTTTATTCTTTCCACGACCGATCAGCAGTAATAATTGCAACGCTGAGAACAAGAAACTGCTGTCTTTCATATAGGCAAAGTATCTTGGCCGCCATTGATCAACATAAACGGTTTTTTCTTCAGCAACTTGTTGAAACGCATAAATTGAATGACCGTATTTATAGATCAAATTCATGATCCGCTCTCCTAAGAAAGCAAAAGAAGTCTCACCAACTTTTGCCAGTGGCGCCATCCCTTGATAGACTTCCACATAGCCTTGTTCCTTCAATTCATCCATCAAATGCAGCTTCAGAAAAGTTGGCAGCTCATTAGGAACATCATTGCGAAAACGCAAAAGATCAAAAGAAGCTCTTTCCCGATTGACCGGCTGCTCGGTAATAAAACCGACGATCCGGTTTTGCGGGTCGCGAGCGATTCCTACATTGCTGGTTTCGATATATGCTCGATCAAATCGGCCAACTGAGAAACATTTCTCTTTTTCCCCATTTAACCATTCATCCGAGATTTCTTCCAGCTCTTCAAAAACTTCTTCCGGCAGCTTTTCAAAATAGATAAATTGATAACCTTCGTTGGTCAATCGCTTAAATTCGAAACGATCAGAGAAAACATCGTGCTTATGCCGCGTGAAATCTGTCACGCCAGTTTCACCGATCTTGTCAAAATGAAAACCAACATCGTGTAACAGCAGCACATAGTCTTCCGATATTTTATAAAACGCCAGCTGATAGCCAAGTTGATCCGCATGCTCCATAAACGCCAAAGTCGCCGCCTGCCATTTTTCAGGATTTCCTACAGGATCACCCAAAACAAAACATTTATTGGCACGCGTTTGGAATCCGAAAACAATTTGATCATTGCCGTTTTCCTGATAATAAAAATACTGGTAACCCGATACGCGCAGATAATGACTGGCCGGCGTACCGCCATAGCGGTTAATCAAATAGTTGAACCGTTTTTCATCCCAAGCAACGCCCAATTTTGTTTCACTCTGTGTCAGATACTGATACAAAATCGCCAGACATAAAATCGAGAGAATCAAGCCAACTAGTCCAGAAAACCAAATCTCTTCAGATGGAAAAGCAAAATATTTCGTTGATAATCGTTCGGTACTCCAAATCTGACCACTATGATAGCCTGCTACCGCATAGAAAATGAACAATAGCCCAAACAAAATTCCATCGAAAGTCAAGGCGCCCCAAGAATAAACAAAGCGTTCGCGATAAAATTCTTTCCGTGACATCCAGACAAACAATAAAATCACCAAGTAAACGACAATCAAGCGAATGGATGCTGTCCGCGCCACTGTATTGACGATCCCAAAGATCAATAATAAAATCGTCGGCCAAAAAGCCCGTTTGACCTTTTGCGAGATGCCGCGAGCAAAGCCCAGCAGCAAAAAGCCAATCAATAGATTCAACGTCTGATCTAAGAAATCAAAAGAAAACGGCAGCAGCACCTGAAACAGGCGGCTGATATTAGATAAGTTCGTCAGCGTAGATAATAGAATCATCATAATTCCGGCAAAATAAACGGCACTGACCATAAACACGTGAGCAACCTTTTGTGAAAGCAACCGCGGTAAATTATCAAAGTAGCGATTCATTTTGACACTGGTATTGGTCAAAAAGATCACGATACCAGTCAGAAATGGAACCAAATAATAAAAGATCCGATAAAACAAGATCCAGACTACTGCGGTGCTTTGATTCAACCCAAGATGGCCTAACCCTAAAATCATCATGACATCAAATGTACCCGCGCCTCCCGGTACCATCGTCAGCATCCCTAAACCAGTCGCGATCACAAACATCGGATATACTTCACCGATATTCAATTTCACGCCCATCAAATAGCCGACTACTAAAAAGACCGTTAAAGCACCTAACCACTGCCCCATTGAGGCCAAATATAATTCAAAAATTTGTTTCAGTCGAAACTCTTTAAAAATCGTGCGGCGCCGGCTATAGACAAAGCCGAAAAGAATCGGCGCAAAAGCTCCGCCAGCCAATAACCAGATTCGATATCGGACAAATGGATTTTGTGTACGGAAGAAAAATAAATCCAAAGCCGTGATCAATGCCATAATCGAAAGACCCGCCAACATGAATAGAGCGATCTTAGAAATCACAGCCAATACTTTTTTCTTTTCCATTCCTTTGCCGTAAAAACTTGATCGCAGACTTACACCGACAACTCCGCCAAAGCCGGCCAAGTTATTGATCGTGTTAGTGGTCCAAGCAGAGACCAGCCATTCTTTGCGATTCATCCGTGGGCGTCCGCCTTCTTCCAGCGTTGTAATCGCCACATGATCATATAAAAGCATGGGTAGAACGCCGCATAGGCCGATTCCCAACATACTTAATAATGCAATTTGGTCTTGTTGTTTGATCGTTTGCCAAACCGTTTGCCAGCTCATACCATGGGCGATATTTTTCACTTGATTCGCGACGAAAAATAAAACGACCCCGAAGAAGATAATTTTGAGCAAAGTGGCGTACCGTTTGAACCAGCGACTGATAGTCGTCATCCTACTACTCCCATTCTTTCTTTTCTTGTACTCTATTTTAAATGAATTCTTGTTTTGAAGCTATCCTTTTAAATTTAGGATTCCCTTAAAAATTGATTTGTTATTCTTTACAGTGATTGCTTGAATATCTACGTACTCGAAAATGAACAAAAAGAAAAAGCCTCAAATTGAGGCTTTTTACTATTTTGCATAATCAGTCGCACGTGTTTCACGAATAACGACTACTTTGATGTGTCCTGGGTAATCCAGCTCATCTTCGATTCTGCGACGAATATCGCGAACTAAACGAGTGGCATCTAAATCAGAAATTTCTTCTGGTTTGACCATGACACGTACTTCACGTCCTGCTTGAACAGCAAAGCTTGAATCAACTCCGTCAAAACTATTCGAAATATTTTCTAAGTTTTCTAAACGACGGATATAGTTTTCTAATGATTCGCTTCGTGCACCTGGTCTAGCAGCTGAAACTGCATCGGCAGCGGCTACTAAAACAGAGATAACTGAAGTTGCTTCTGTATCTCCATGGTGAGAAGCAATTGCGTTGATAACAACTGAATTTTCACGATACTTGGCAGCAAGTTCTGCGCCGATTTCCACATGCGATCCTTCGATCTCATGGTCTAACGCCTTACCGATATCATGAAGCAATCCAGCTCGTTGCGCTAATTGAACATCTTCACCTAATTCTGCGGCTAAGACACCAGTCAATTTAGCAACTTCCACTGAGTGATTCAACACATTTTGACCATAACTGGTTCGGAAATGTAAACGACCTAAAATCTTGATCAAATCTGGATGTAAGGTATGAGCGCCAACTTCAAAGGCTGCTTGTTCACCATATTCGCGAATGCGTTCATCCATTTCCTTGCGAGATTTTTCAACCATTTCTTCGATCCGTGCCGGATGAATCCGACCGTCTTGAATCAATTTCTCTAACGTCATACGGGCAATTTCCCGTCTGATTGGATCAAAACCGGATAGAACGACTGCTTCTGGCGTGTCATCGATAATTAAATCAATTCCCGTCAAGGTCTCAAGCGTCCGAATATTCCGGCCTTCTCGTCCAATGATGCGACCTTTCATCTCATCATTTGGCAACGTTACTACCGAAACAGTCGTTTCAGAAACAGCATCGGCGCCACAACGTTGAATCGCCATCGCTAGAAGATTTTTCGCTTTGCGATCCGCTTCTTCTTTGGCACGTTGTTCAGATTCCTTGACCATCACTGTTAACTCATGGTTCAATTCCTCTTCAGTCGTCTTCATGATTATTTCTTTCGCTTCATCTCTTGTTAAAGAAGCAACTTGTTCCAATTTTGTTTGTTGTTCATTGATTAGTTGTTCTACATCTTTTTCTCGCTCGTCAATTAATTGCTGTCTAGCACTGATTTTTGTTTCTTTTTCTTCCAGTGAGTGCTCACGCTTCTCGAGAGAGTCGTCTTTACGATCTAAAGTCTGTTCTCTTTGAAGCAAGCGATTTTCTTGCGATTTTAGTTCTTGTCTGCTTTCTTTCAACTCACTTTCAACTTGTGCGCGATACTGCTGGTTTTCTTCCTTGGCTTCCAACAAAGCTTCTTTCTTCAAGGTCTCCGCTTCTTTATTTGCATGCGTAATGATCCCTCTAGCTGTGTTTTGTGCCCCATCAATTTCTTTTTCATGGCGTGATTTTGCCACCACGAAACCCAAACCAAGACCGACAATTAAACCGATGATAGCGAGGAGAATAGGAACTAACATTAAATCCACCTCCGTACTATCTTATTTACTTATCTGTAGTTTTTTGATAAACGAATGTCAAATTATCAATATGCCTACTTGCATATGTGTTTGTCACACAACTTTATTCTAATGTTTGTCTGATAGCGTGTCAACTTTATTTCCCTTTTGTCGGGCTAAGCAGTAAAGCGCTTTGCTTTGTTTTAAAAAGTCACGAAAAAAAACACTAATGACTAAGCAAATGCGCTCTGTCATTAGTGTTGATTTGTTTTTTATTCATCTAAAGGCAATTCTTCTTGACCGGCTTCCTCAGCTTCAATCGCTTCGCCTTCTTCACCGATACCGTAAGCTGCACGTACACGTGTGGCAACTTCTGCCATCATTTCTGGATGATCAGCAAGGTATTTCTTCGCATTCTCACGACCTTGACCAATACGATCTTCTTTATAGCCATACCACGCACCGCTCTTATCAACGATGTCTTTTTCAACAGCCATATCCAGCAATTCGCCTTCTTGCGAAATTCCGAATCCGTACATGATATCAACTTCAGCCACTTTAAATGGCGGTGCTACCTTGTTTTTTACGACTTTGATCTTCGTACGGTTACCGACGATATCTGTTCCGTTTTTCAATTGTTCTGCACGACGCACTTCTAAACGAACAGTCGCGTAGAATTTCAGTGCACGTCCCCCTGGTGTTACTTCAGGATTTCCGAACATAACGCCGACTTTTTCCCGAATTTGGTTGATAAAGACTGCGATTGTCTTCGTTTTATTGATCGAACCAGATAATTTACGCAACGCTTGAGACATCAAACGAGCTTGTAAACCAACGTGAGCGTCACCCATTTCGCCATCGATTTCGGCACGCGGTACTAACGCCGCCACTGAGTCGATAACGATAATATCAACAGCACCACTAGAAACTAAAGCATCAGCGATCTCTAATCCCTGTTCACCAGTATCTGGTTGTGAAAGTAACAGCTCATCAATGTTTACACCTAAGCGCTGTGCGTATTGAGGATCTAACGCGTGCTCGGCATCGATAAAGGCTGCCGTGCCGCCATGTTTTTGCACTTCTGCGATTGCATGCAATGCCACCGTCGTTTTACCAGAACTTTCTGGACCGTAGACTTCAATAATTCGCCCACGAGGGTAGCCGCCTACACCTAGCGCCACATCCAATGCCAAAGAACCACTTGGGATCGTTGAAATTTGTTGATCGACCTTTTCCCCTAATTTCATGATCGAACCTTTTCCGTAGTTCTTTTCAATCTTCTTCATTGCAGCATCTAAAGCTGCCTTACGATCATTAGCCAATAGCTGATCCTCCTATTTCGTATAATAAATATGCTTCCACATCATTACTGCTTTTTCAATATCCCTAGTTTATCGGTTTGAAATCAAAAAAGCAAGCAAAAAACGAACAAACATTCGCATTTTTAATTTTTGTTTAGAATTGCCCGCCGAACCATATCCAAGCCCTTCATTACAGAACTATGACGAACATACGAACGATCGCGAGAGAAATGATTTTCACTTATGAGTGTCTCGCCATCTTTTTGCGCCAATGCAATATAAACAGTCCCTTTAGGTTTTCCTTCCAACTCATCTGGACCAGCTACTCCCGTAAAAGATACGGCAAAATCAGTATCCGCTAAACGCAATGCTGCTTCTGCCATTTCTTTTGCACACTCTTCACTGACCACACCGACGCGTTCTAATAACGCTGGATCAATCCCTAGAAAGCTTGCCTTCGTTGTTTCGGAATAAGTTACGAAACCTCCCGGAAAGACCTCTGAAACGCCTGGAATCGTGCCTAACGTTGCTTGAAATTCTCCAGCCGTCAAACTTTCCGCTGCAGTGATACTCAAACCTCTGTCTTTCAATAAATCTACTACGACCTCGACCAAGCTATTCTCTTCTCCATAACCATAGAAGAACTCGCCGACTTTTGCCAATATCTCCGCTTCTGTTTGATCCAATAGAGCATTGGCAGAAATTTCATCTTCGGTCTTCGCAGTGATCCGCAATGTTACTTCGTTTGGTTTAGCATATGGCGCGATTGTCGGATTCGATTGATGTTCGATCATTTCCGCTAGATCTGTCACTAATTTTGATTCTCCGATACCGAAGAAACGCAAGACGCGAGAAGTAAGTTTTTCCGTTGTTGGAAATTCCTTTTCCAGCAACGGACGAGCCTGTTCCAAGAACATCGGCTTTAATTCACTCGGTGGCCCTGGTAATAGAATATAATTGTTCTTCTCGCCTTTATATAAACAGCCAATCGCCAACCCTGTACGATTCGGCAACGGGATTCCATCCTTCAGTGTCTCGATTTGTCTTAAATTGTTTGGCGTCATGACGCTTTGACGCTGTGCGAAGAAGGCATTCAATGCTTCTAATCCTGCTTGATTTTGTACCAGCGGGACACCTACATGATCAGCCAAAACATTTTTCGTTAAGTCATCATCGGTAGGCCCTAAGCCGCCGCCTAAGATAATCAGGTCGCTGCGAGTATCCGCTAATTGAAGCAGTTCTTCCAAACGTTGCGGATTATCTCCTACAACCGTATGAAAATATACTTCGATCCCCATATCTGCTAATTTTTCTGATAAAAACGTCGCGTTCGTATTCACGACTTGTCCTAATAAAAGTTCTGTGCCCACGGCAATAATTTCTGCTCTCATTTGTTCCTCTTCTTTCTAAGATACGCCATTTTTCCTCAACTATAACAGAAAAAACGATCAGAACGATAGATTTCCTACCGCGCTGATCGTTTTTTTACATTGAACCCTTAAAGATAGCTGTGTTTTTAGCAAAGTAATCGTACCCTGAATAGATTGTAAAGAATAGACAGACGTACAACATAATTTGATCCATTGGAATACCGATAAAATTGAATGGCACATTGTTTAAGTACAACAGTACAATCCCAACCATTTGAGTTGCGGTTTTGATTTTCCCTGGCATGGCTGCCGCCATAACGCCGCCGCCTTGTTCCACGATCAACAGACGCAAGCCGGTCACCGCTAGCTCTCGACATACAATGATGGCGATTACCCAAGAAGGAGCTTTACCTTGTTCGACTAAAACAATGAATGCTGTCATCACAAGCATTTTGTCTGCTAATGGATCAGCAAATTTTCCGAAATTGGTAACTAAGCCGCGAGCACGGGCGATTTTCCCGTCTAAATGATCGGTGTAGCTGGCGATTGCAAAAATGATTGCCCCGACTAACTGAGTGACGGCTAAGCTCGTATTTCCAACCTGTAGTGTTCCCCAATCCCATGGGACTAAAACGACGATCATAAACAAGGGAATCATAAAGATTCGAATGACGGTCAATTTATTTGGTAAATTCATTAGTGTTTCCTCCTAATTCTATTAAGCCTGACATTATGACGCGTAAGCGATGTTCAGTGTCACATTCTTTTGCAGCAATGAGTCACCGGGTTGAAAATCGAGTGCTTGATCATTCACTTTGACTTCTGCATATTTTGCCATGCCAACCGTAATAATCGCTTGGGCCGCATCTGCCGGAAGTTCTGTAGTCTGTGATTCTCCTGGCTGCAATGTGTACTGATAAGTCAAAGCGCCATTGATCTGCACCCCTACCCATACACGCTCTTTACCGGTAAAGGTAATTTTCAATGGTTTCTCCGCATGTTCGATCTTCATCGTTGCCGAGTTCGTTGTATTGTTTTCCATCGCAAAAGCCATCTTTGGTTTTTCTGGTTTCTTCGATGATTCTGTCGTTGGTTTAGGTTGTGATGATGAAACCTTTTCTGCCGCCGATGATGACACATCTGAACGCTCGACTTGAACGGAACTATTTTCTGGAATAATTGCGGTTTCTTGATGGTCCAACCAAGTCATATATCCTACTACCGAGATAATGGCTAGTGCCACCAGCCCTAAAATAATCATCGGTAATGTCGCTCTGAAACGAGCCCGTGTAGGATTTTCAGCATGTTTGTTTTTTCTCAGTTCATCCACGGTCTCCAGTTCTGGATAACTCGGCAATGGTCGATCCTTGCCATCCAGCACATCGATCAGATGATTGCCGTCAAGTTTCACTTCATCAGCATATTGACGAATAAACGTCCGCAAATAATAATCACTAGGCAATTCTTGAAAATCGTTTTCCTCAATCGCCAGCAAATACCGCTTTTGGATCTTCGTGCGCTGCTGCAGCTTATCTAAACTGATTTTTTTATCGATACGGGCTTTACGTAACGTTTCTCCAATATTAATACTAGCCACTTGATTCTCTACTCCTATTTCATAATAATGGAATAATTTTTTTGAAGAAAAATTATCTCCGATTTTCAACACGTATATCATTCCACTAAATGTACTAAAGTACAAAGTGGAACTGACATCCTATTTCATAATAATGGAATAATCCTCTTGAGAAAAATTATTTCCGATGCACAACACGTATCCCACTTTTTTGATTCTGCTAAAAATATGTAATGGGACTTAAACTATTCCATCCAACCACCGGCGACAGGCAAAACAATGCCGGTCGTGTAGCTGGCTTCTTTTGAAAATAAATACTGGCAGGCAGCCGCGATTTCCTTTGGGTCAGCCAAGCGTCCTAAAGGGATGTCTGCCTTTAAATCTGACAATTCTTGCGAGTCCCAATTGTCATTCATTTTCGTCTGTACAGCACCTGGAGCTACGACATTCACCGTAATTCCTAAAGTAGCGACCTCTTTTGCATAAGCTTTCGCAAAAGCTTCCTGCGCGCCTTTTACAGCACTATAAACGGTCTCCATGCTGCTGCCGCGATGACCATAAACTGAGCCGATAAAAACGACCCGTCCATTTCCATTTTTAGCTAGTTTTTCCTGCAACCCCTGCAATAAGAGCAACGGTGTTTTCAAATGGACCTGCCATAGAGCGTCCATTTGATCTGCTTTTGTTTCTGGCAATAACTCATAAAATGTAAAGCCTGAGGCAAAAACAACGCCATCTACTTGGAACAATTGGGCTAGAAATTTAGGGATCTCCGCTTCCCTCAACATGTCTAAGGATACCATAAAAAAATCTTGCTGAGGATAACGTTTCTGTAAGTCTGAAACGAAATTTAAGACTTTTTCTTTTTGCTGATTGTAGTGACAGTAGAGGGACCAGCCTTGCCCCGCTAATTTTTCGCAAACAGCTTGACCAATATCGCCACTGGCCCCCATTACTACCGCATAAGGCATATTATGCCTCCTTTATTAATGATTGTTGACGCTCTTCAGCAGATTTAACTTGGAAAAGCGGAGCTGGTCTCCTTGTCCATGTAAAAACGTGTGAATGCATCTTCGTTGATAAATAGTTCGCCTGCTGCCAAAACATCCGCCAGTTCGATTTCTTGGATGATTTCCGGCATATCAAACAACGTCCATTCCCCGAACAATGACTGCGTAAACTGATTGGCAACATATTCTAACGAGTTCAGTGATTGGAAATACTTGCCTAACATTTTCTTCTTCAGTAAAGTCAGATTTTTTTCATTGATCTCTGGGTCAGTCGCAAAGTGCAACAATATCTCAGTTAAACGATCGGCTAATTTCTGTGGTTCTTCGCTATCGCCGCCGAAATCTGCAAAATAGAAACTGCGGTCTAATGAGAATTCATACCCAAAACTGTCATCTAGCAACCCTTCATTGTACATCCGTAAATAGTTCTGTGAAGTTGATCCCACTAGCATTTGGAATAATAGATCCATCGACACTTTAAAGATCAAGCGTTCCTTGTCATCAGCCGGCAGCTCTGCCAAGCCTTTGACCCCTACGATTGCTTTCGGCATCGTTATCGGCATTTTTTCTTCACTAAGTTTGATGATCTCGTCCGCCGTTTCTTGTGGGAAACGGCGTTGAATTGGTTCTGGCGCTTCAAACGTTTTTTCAGCTTGATTTTTACGAATGAAGTCCATCAAGGCCTCTGCATCTAAATTCCCTACTACGAATAATGTCATGTTGCTAGGATGATAGAAGGTGTTGTAGCAAGTGTACAAGTCTTCTGCCGTAATCTCTGCGATCGAATCAATCGTCCCCGCAATATCAATATGCAAAGGATGTTTTGGATACATATTCTTCAAGATAGCAAAAAACTGCTGCCAGCTTGGATCATCTTGATACATTTGGATTTCTTGACCAATGATTCCCTGCTCTTTTTGTACGGACTCTTCAGTGAAATACGGCGCTTGGACGAAATCCAGCAACGTCGCCAAATTCAATTCCAAGTGATCCGTGGTAGAGAATAGATAGCTCGTACGGGTAAAGCTGGTAAATGCATTTGCGGATGCTCCTTGTTCGCCAAATTTTTGGAAAACATCCCCGTCTTCTTTTTCAAACATTTTATGTTCTAAAAAGTGGGCGATACCATCTGGTACTTTCACGTATTCTTTTCCGCCGCGCGGAATAAATTCATTATCAATCGAACCATAGTTAGTGCTAAACAAACCATACGTTTTATGATATCCAGCTTTCGGCAGCAAATAGACTGTCAACCCATTCGGTAAAATTTCTTTATATAAAGTTTCATTGATTTTTTGATACGCTACTTTATCCATTCTGCTGTCCTCCATCTAGAAAGAAGATCGCTTGCAGACGAATTTTTTTTGCGACTTTTTGGACATCTTTCGTTGTCACTGCCTCCAAGCGTCTCAACCATTCTTCGTCTGTTAGTTTACTTTTCGGCAACCATTGTGCCAAGTAAGTAGTCTCGATCGTATTTTGCATGCTGTCTAAGCCCAGCAAATAGTGATTTTTCAGCATTGCCTTGGTTTGTTGAAAAGCCAGCTCGGTAAAATTGCCGGCTTGCAGTTCAAGTAATTGTTCATTGATTAGGTGTAGAACCTTCTCACGATTGTTGCTGTTGATTCCCGTTTGCACCTGTAAATAGCCTCGGAAAGTATCAAAGGAACTAGAAGCATAATAGGCTAGACTCGCTTTTTCCCGCACGTTCATGAATAGCTTCGAATGCGGAAAACCGCCAAATAACCCATTAAAAACCAACAATGCAAACCGATCGACATCTTCATAGTAAACATCCGTCGCGTATGCAAGATTTAATTTTCCTTGTGTGACCGCTTCTTGAACTTGCTGCTCACGAATGACATTGTCATTTGTTTGATAGTAATAGATTGCAGGAACACTTTCTTCTCGATCCGCAAATGGCAGTTGTTTGAATACTTCAGCCATCTCAGCTTCGTCCACATCACCAATCACGAACAGATCTACTTGATCTTGAGTGATCATTTCTTGATAATATGCTGCCAAAGCTTCACTGGTTTCATCAGCCAGATCGTCGACCGTACCGAAACTTGGTAATTTTTGAGCTTCGTCCGTAAAATAAGTCTCTTTGATTTTTAAAGAAGCCATCGTTTGTTTGTCTTCGTGCAATGTCTCGATATAACTTTGCAGATTTTCTTTTTCCAGCTGGAAAGTTTGTTCATCAAATTTTCCATCATGGATATTGGGATAAAATAGAACTTCCTGCAAGAAATCCATAACAGCCGGAAAAAGCTGTGGATCATTCACATATTTTCCATTCACGACTCCTAAACCAACATCCAGCCAATGCAGGTTTCCTTTCCGGCCAACATTGAGACCAAAGCTAGCGCCATAAAGTTCAGCCAATTGCCCGCTTAATTTGGTTTGGTCAGGATAACGCAATGAATTCGTCTCCAACATATTTGCTAAAAGCGCTCGCTTAGTCATAATTTCTTTGGTTAAACGGGTAGTAAAGCGCCCGTAGATTTGAATCGTTTTATATTTTTTGGTCGCAATCACGTGCAAACGCACGCCCTTTTTAAGTTCAATCATCACAAAGCTCCTTATTCTAACTAATGTATTTATTTTTTTCCGCAGAAAAAATAAGGCTGACACTCTGCCGCATACCATAATGGTGATGCTAAAAATCAATTGGCACATTAGCAGCTTAAATACTTCTAACGCAACCATTTAGACAATTTCCGATTTATTTCCTGCTAAAGCAGAAAATAGACCTGGCAGCTGGCAATATCTGTCAATCATTAAGGACAATTATAGCACAGGCACGGTCTAAGAACTGGAATCAGCACTGGCTGACAGGCTCATTTATTTCAATTTTTTTCTTCTTTCGCTATACTAAAATTAAGAACAAGGAGAGAGGAGTGACATAATGTTTAAAGAGTTTAAAGAGTTTCTAATGCGAGGCAATGTCATCGATCTTGCCGTTGGTGTTGTTATTGGTACTGCCTTTACTGCAATCGTTACGAATGTCGTTAACGGATTGATTACACCACTAGTTGGATTAATCGTTTCATTATTTACTAAAGGAAAAGATTTGAACGAGGCCATGTCGGTCTTAGACTGGACACCAGTTAAGGGTGTGACATTTGCCTTTGGCGATGTTGTCAGCGCACTGATTACCTTCGTAATTACTGGTTTTGTTTTATTCTTGATCGTTAAAGCAGCGAACAAAGCAAAGGATACTGCTACCAAAGAAGAAGCTGTCGTACCCGAAGTCAAAGTACCCACAGCCGAAGATTATTTGGCCGATATTCGCGATCTTTTAGTTGAACAAAATAAAGCTGCGCAAGACAATGGCGAAGAAAAATAAAAACCATGGAGCATCCGCTCCATGGTTTTTAAATTGCTTCTGTTAGAAATTCGATTTCTACTGTGCGAGTCAATACATCGGAATAGCTGTATGAAACACGTTCGAAAGAATTTTCTTCTGGATCCAAATCAACCACAAATACTGAAGGGTAAGTCTCAGTCAAGATCCCTTTACGTTGTGTCTGACGCTTGCGTCCCGTCTGAGCTACAAGCATTATCGGAGCTCCAATACGATCTTCCAAGTTTTTCTTGATAGTCGCTAAAGTTGTTGGCATACAGTTCACCTCAACTTATATTATAGCACAAATATAAAACTTTTCAATGTTATCATAAGATAAATAAATTTGCAAATTTCTATCCGATAAATGTGAAGTTTTTCCTTTAAAAATCATGATTTCAAACTATATATTTTTTTCTTAATTTTATTTTTTGCACGGTTCAGTGCGTTATGAATCGCCTTCTCTGTTTCGTTTAACCGATTGGCGATCGTTACTAGCTCCTCGCCCTTTAAGTAATAATACAACGTTCGATTTTCTAAGGTCGAGAGTGGAATTTCACCCGCCAGCAGCAGCTCGCTGATGTAAATATTCTCCTCCGTGAACTCATGATATTGAAAATGCTCACTGAAGGCCTCTGCCCCCACCTTTTCAATCGATACAGCTTGCTGTTGAGCCAAACGCTTCTTTGCTTGCTGGCGGCGTAAAAGGGAACGAATGCGATTTTCAAAAATCATTTTATAGTATAGACCGAACGTCGTCCCACGACCTCGGCGATAACTATGCAACGCATCATTCAGCGCGATCCGCCCTTCCTGCAGCCAATCATCATACTCAAAATCACGAATCAAGTAGCGAGCCTGCATACTGTAAATAATCGGCAAGTATTGCATAAACAGTTTCTCAAAAGCATCATCATCAATTTCTTCCAAACGCATTAAATCTTCCATTTTATACACCCCTCTCAACAATTAAAAGCATACACTTTCTGAGTGGAGTTGAGGCGTGTCGACAGTCGATTTATTTTTTTCGGCTCAATTCGTCCAATTTATGTGACAATTTTTGCAATTGTTCATTATTCCATGGAGAATTTCGGCGAAAATTTTTAAAATGCGTATCTTCTGTATCCCCAGTAATTAAATCTTCCGTTTGTTGGAGGGTTTTATATAGTTCCCGTGCAGATGTTCGCAAAGCACCTTGAGAAAAAATCGTCCATTGTTCAGCTAAATCACTCGTGGCTACTGTCACCTGAGTCAGGCGATCATTCAGTTCACCCGCGATCCGCTCAATATAGCTGTCAGCAGTTTCATCTTCTTTCGTGAAAACCACTGTCAATTGATATTTTTTATAGCTTTGCGTGATCCCCGGAACGAATTGAGCATCAAACACAACGATTGTTTCCAGCCCTTGATACTTCGCAAAATTAGAAAGTCGAAACAGTAACGCCTCGCGGGCTTCTTCCAAACGATCTTGGTTTTTTAACGCCGTTAATTCGGGCCATGCGCCGATCATATTGTAACCGTCAACGATCAACAATTGTTTTTTCATTACGGTTCACTTCGCTTTCGGAAGACTTCATACATCAATAGACCGGCGGCAACTCCGGCATTCAGGCTTTGAACATGTCCGGTCATAGGAATCGTCAACATTTCATCAACTTCCTTTTTCAAGCCGGCACTCATGCCCTTGCCTTCATTTCCGATAATCAAAGCAATCGGACCGGAAACCTTCCATTGACGATAATCGGTTCCTTCCATATCCGTTCCGAAAATCCAATAGCCAGCATCCTTTAATTGCTTGATGCTTTGGGCTAAATTCGTTACCCGTGCAATCGGTACATATTCTACCGCGCCGGTCGAAGCCTTCGTCACAACAGGTGTGATCCCCACTGAACGGTGTTTCGGAATAATCACTCCTGTCACACCGCTAGCGTCCGCTGTTCGTAAGATCGAACCAAAATTATGTGGATCTTCCAAGCTGTCTAAAATCAGCAAGAAAGGTGCTTCTTCTGAAGATGTCTTTGTCAGTAAATCATCTAATGTCAGATATTCATAAGGAGTGATTCCTAAAACAATCCCTTGATGGACACCGCCATCACTTAATGTATCTAATTTTTGTTTAGGTACCCATTTCACTGGAACTGCTTGTTCCTTTGCTAAACTCTTCAACTGATCGATTTTATCGCCATGAGCATCTTCTTGTATGAATAATTTATTTCCTCGTCCCGCCTGCAGCGCCTCAACGCTGGCATGATGACCGAAGACAAAATTATTTTCTTCTACCTCAGCTATTTCTTCTTGTTCTTTTCGGCGATCCTTCGGTCGATCATTTTTTCGCTGATTGCGTCGATCGTTTCCTCGCCATTGTTTTTTATCCTTCATTTGCTTCGCCCGCTTTCTCTAAACACCATCCGATTAATTCTTCCAATCGCTCTTTTTGTTCCAATAAATGCAAATACCCCATTAATGCTTCAAATCCAGTAGACATACGATACGTCATGATACTGGTATTTTTTGCGGAGGTATAACTTTTGGCATTCCGTCCTCGCCGATAGATTCCCTGCTCTTCTTCCGTCAGCATACCATCATCTAACATCTTTTGGATCAATGTTGCTTGAGCTTTAGCCGATACATAGTGGGTTGCCATGTGATGTAGTTTATTCGGGCGGGTTTGCCCCTTGCGAACGAGATAGTCCCGCACGTAAGTTTCATAGATCGCATCGCCGACATAGGCCAATGCTAACGCGTTTAATTGTTTATAATCTGTCATTATGCTCGTCTCCAACGGACGCCTTGCGGGGTGTCTTCCAAAATAATTCCTTGTTCCTTTAATTGGTCACGAATCTCGTCACTGCGAGCAAAGTTTTTATGTTTGCGGGCTTGGTTGCGCTCTTCGATCAATTGATCAATCTCTTCATCCAATAGACCAGCCGTTTGAAACTCAATGCCAAAAACGGTCATCGTCTCCGTAAATATTTTCAATGCCGCAGACAAGATTGCTGCCGAAACTTTTTCTTGTTCATTATAGTTGTTCATCCATTTAGCCAATTCATAAACGACCGTGATGCCGTTCGCCGCATTGAAATCATCATCCATCTCTTCGATAAAACGAGCCTCCAACGCCTGCAGCTCAACCAGTTTTTCCTGATCATCAGCTAATTCGGCTTCAGCTGTCGCTTGACGGAAGGTCGCATTTTCAAAAGCGGTCCGTAATTTTTGCAGATTTGCTTGAGCATCTTTCATGGTCGCTTCGCTGTAACGGATCGGACGGCGATATTGTGTCGTCGCCATGAAGAAACGCAAGATTTGCGGATCAATTTCCTTAACTAAATCATGGACCGTTACGAAATTCCCCAACGATTTACTCATTTTCGTATCGTCTTCACCAATCGTCACGTAGCCGTTATGCATCCAATAGTTAGCAAAATGCTTGCCTGTCTTAGCTTCACTTTGAGCGATCTCGTTTTCGTGATGCGGAAACTCCAAGTCTTGTCCGCCGCCATGAATATCGATTGTATCCCCTAGATGCTTCGTCGCCATTACCGAGCATTCGATATGCCAGCCTGGACGACCTGCGCCCCAAGGAGATTCCCATGAAATTTCATCTGGCTTCGCGCTTTTCCATAAAGCAAAGTCTAACGGATCTTCTTTGATTGCCTGTTCCGCACCGGTCCGTTGACTCGCACCAATTTCTAATTCATCGATTGATTGGTCACTTAGCTCACCGTAGTGCTCGAATTTACGCGTACGGTAATACACATCGCCTTGCGCTTCGTACGCGTAGCCTTTTTCAATTAGAACGTCGATAAATGCTAATATATCTGGAATATGATTGATTACACGTGGATGCAGCGTCGCGGGCTTCACATTCAGCGCAGCTGTATCCTCCTCAAAAGCCTCAATAAAACGATCCGCAACTTCTGGAGCGGTGATTGATAACTCCTTCGCCGCCTTGATTATTTTGTCATCTACATCGGTAAAATTCGATACATAATTCACTTCATAACCGCGGTATTCAAAGTATCGGCGGATTACGTCAAAGGCAATCGAACTCCGAGCATTTCCAATATGGATATAGTTATAAACAGTTGGTCCACAGACATACATTCGAACTTTATTCTCTTCAATTGGTTTAAAAAGCTCTTTCTCTCGTGTCAATGTATTGTGTATTCTAATCATGTTGAACCTTCTCCCCTTTTATTCTTACTACCTTAGCCGGTACTCCTACAGCGGTTGTATCAGCAGGTATATCTTTTAAGACTACGGCGCCAGCGCCGATCTTAACTCTTTCACCAATCTCAATTGGGCCCAATATTTGAGCATTAGCCGAAACAAATGCTCCCTGACGCACCGTTGGATGCCGTTTACCAGTATCTTTTCCGGTTCCGCCTAAGGTTACCCCGTGGAATAATACAACATCGCGCTCAACTTCTGCGGTCTCACCAATCACTACACCCATTCCGTGATCGATAAAAACGCCGGGGGCGATTTTTGCCCCTGGATGAATCTCGATGCCTGTCAAAAAGCGCCAAAATTGCGAGTGAATCCGCGCCAATAAAAACCAGCGATGTCGATAAAGAAAATGTGAAAACTTATGAAAAAACAATGCATGAATTCCTGGATATGTAAGTACGACTTCTACGTTTGACCTGACTGCCGGATCATTTCGTTTCGCTGCTGTGATTGCATCTTGCCACCATCCCATTTACACCAACTCCTTTTTCGTTTAAATGTAACTATTTTCCATTCCATTTGCCAACCAACATTTTACTTCTATCCATTATTTGATTCTTGTGTCATATGAAACTGCGAAAAACGAAACTCGCAGCTATCTCGTATTAAAGAATGAACTTTTTCCAAATACAAAAAAGTTCGTTTGATTCTCAAATCGCATATCATCCAACTAAACTTCTTAATCTATAATTTGCTTCAAACCAATACTTTAATGCTTTATTAAAACTACTGCTAAAGTTGGAGTGACAAAAAAAGCGTCTTTTGAGTTTCCTCAAAAGACGCTTTTACGTGGTCCCACTTTTGTTTGCAGTTATGCCTTGAAACAGGTAACGTCTGTGAACCGTTCTTGGCTACGTATCGCCAAGACCACTCTGAGATGCATTTCGTAAGTGTTGATCTGACTGCTTTCACCACCCGCAATCTCTCTGAATAACCATCACTTACTACTTCTTCTCTTCTTTGTGTTTACATTACTTGATTTAAATGTGCTAAGGCTTTTTCTTTGCCTAATATTTCGACTGTTTCTGGTAATTCTGGTCCATGCACCATGCCGCTGACCGCTACACGAATCGGCATCCAAAGGTTTTTCCCTTTTACACCGGTTTCTTTTTGAACGGCTTTGATCGCTGCTAATACACTCGCTGCATCGACAGTATCCATCGCTTCAAGTTGGGCTTTAAAAGCATTTAACACGGTTGAAACATCTTCACCTGCTAAAACTTCTTTGGCCGCATCGTCTAGCTCAAGCTGATCTTGGAAAAATAGATTAGAAATTTCCGTAATCTCTGCCGCATAACTCATTTGCGGTTGGTACAAGCTGACTACGCGTTTGACCCATTCCTTATGCTCCGGAGCTGGATTTTCTTCGACTTTACCAGCCTTGATTAAATAAGGCAAGCATAATTCAGTTAATTTATCTAAATCCATTGCTTTGATGTAATGGTTATTGACCCATTCCAATTTCTTCTGATCGAAGGCTGCTGGAGATTTACTCAAACGTTTAGTATCGAAAATTTTGATTAGTTCATCCTGCGGGAAGATTTCGTCTTCGCCAACTGGTGACCAGCCAAGCAGTGCTACAAAGTTGAACATTGCTTCTGGCAGATAGCCTAATTCACGATATTGTTCAATGAATTGCAGAATGCTTTCATCGCGTTTGCTTAATTTTTTCCCTGTCTCACTATTGATGATCAAGGTCATATGGCCAAATGTTGGACGCGGCCAACCAAATGCGTCATAGATCATCAATTGTTTCGGTGTGTTTGCGATATGATCATCCCCGCGCAACACGTGCGTGATCTTCATCAAATGATCATCCACTGCTACTGCGAAGTTATAGGTAGGCATTCCATCGCGTTTTTGGATGATAAAGTCGCCGCCCACATTATCTGATTCAAAACTGATTTCACCTTTGACCATATCATCAAAAGCAAAACTGGTATTGCGAGGAACACGGAAACGAATCACGGGTTCTAATCCAGCCGCTTCTTTTTCCGCTTGTTCTTCTGGAGTTAAGTTGGCACATTTGCCTGCGTAGTGAGGCATTTCACCGCGGGCACGCTGCTCTTCCCGTTCAGCTTCCAACTCTTCAGAGGTACAGTAGCATTTATACGCTAAATTGCTCATCAATAATTGGTCAATCAGCGGTTGATAAACTTCACGACGTTCAGATTGACGGTAAGGTCCGTATTCGCCAGGATTTTCTGGTGATTCGTCCCAATCGATTCCTAGCCACGCTAAATTCTCTAACTGGCTTTTTTCGCCGCCTTCAATATTTCTCTTTAAATCAGTATCCTCGATCCGAATGATAAACTCCCCGTCATTGTGACGAGCAAAAAGATAATTGAACAACGCTGTTCGGGCATTTCCGATGTGTAAGTGTCCAGTAGGACTTGGTGCGTAGCGCACACGAATTTTCGACATATATTAGTTCCTCTTTCCCGCTTATTTAGTAAATAAAATCATTTACTACTCAACATAAATTGTACAATCAATCCACTGTTTAGTAAAGCTGCACTGTTATTTTGCTGCTTTATCATTCGTATAATCTAATTTCTTATCAGGTGTATCATCTTTGATATTGCGGCTTGAATGTGCAGGTTTGGCGAAAATCATTCGGCCAGCCGCTGTTTGCAGGGCACTGGTTACGACTACTTCAATGTGTTCGTTCATGTAATGCTGTCCGTCTTCCACGACCACCATCGTACCGTCATCCAGATAAGCAACCCCTTGTTGTCGTTCTGTCCCAGCCTTCACGACTAAAACATTCATGTTTTCTCCCGGGATTACGACCGGTTTCACAGCGTTTGCCAACGCGTTGATGTTCAATACGGCCACATTTTGGAACTCGGATACTTTATTTAAATTGTAATCATTCGTCACGATTACACCATCTAGCAATTTAGCTAACTTGATCAACTTGCTGTCAACTTCGCTGATGTCTTCGAAATCCCCGTCGTACATTTCAACGGCGATCCCTTCTTCTTTCTGCAAGGCGTTTAAGATGTCTAACCCGCGTCGTCCCCGGACACGCTTCAAGCTGTCCCCAGAATCGGCGATGTATTGCAATTCATACAACACGAAATTCGGAATCATCAAGACTCCTTCTAAAAATCCGGTCATCGCAATATCATAGATTCGGCCATCAATGATCACGCTGGTATCTAAGATTTTATACTTATGGAAATGATCATCCGCTTTACGCTCAAGGACTTCGCCATCATTTGTTTCTGCTTTTTTGTTTCGACCGCTGAAGAATTTTTTCAATTCATCAATCCGCGTCGTCCCCATCCGAAAGCCTAGATACCCTAATAACAGCATGATCAAAATTGGTAACGCGCTGTTAATGAATGGGATTGGAATTTGATACAAAGGTGTCGTCCCAATCAATCCTAAGGTCAAACCTAGGATCGCACCTACTACTCCAAATAAGATATACGTCAAGCTAAGTTCATTTAATTGTTTCTCAATTCTTTTTACTCCAACTGTGATTGGGTCTACGATCGCCAAAGAAATAATATAAAAAATAATTGCACCAATTAGGCCGTTCGTAAGTGAATTATTCAACCACATGTTGTCTGCATAATTAATCGCTGTCCAAGCTGTTGGTAGGAAAGTGATTCCTAAACTGATCCCAACAAGCAGAACAATTACTGTCAACACACGTTTCTGCATGCCATCCCTCCTCAAAATAATAGCTCAAAGGCCGAAACCTTTGAATAAAGGGCGTGCCAGAAATACTTTCCGGCACCACCACTTATTAACGAAATACTTTTCTTAATGTTTCTCCTAAAGTCGCTACCGGGACCAGCTCGATCCCTTTTGGCGGCGTCCAATCGCCCATATTGTTCTTGGGCAGATAAATCTTTTTGAACCCTAATTTGCTGGCTTCTTTGACCCGCTGTTCAATGCTGCTGACGCGGCGAATTTCGCCGGTCAAACCAATTTCACCGATAAAACATTCGGTCGCCGCTGTGCCATTTTCTTTATAGCTGGAAGCGATCGCTACAGCAACAGCCAAATCGATAGCCGGCTCATTTAATTTTACACCGCCGGCTGCCTTTAAATAGGCATCTTGATTTTGCAGCAGTAGACCGGCGCGTTTTTCTAAGACCGCCATGATCAAAGATACTCGGTTAAAATCTAGTCCGGTCGTTGTCCGCTTGGCGTTCCCGAAAACCGTCGGCGTTACTAACGCCTGCACCTCAACTAATATTGGCCGGCTGCCTTCCATCGCTACAACGATTGCCGATCCAGTCGCACCTTCCAGTCGTTCTTCTAAGAAAACCTGAGAAGGATTGGCGACTTCGACTAACCCTTGTTCACGCATCTCGAAAATACCGATTTCATTGGTGGAACCAAAACGGTTTTTTACCGCCCGCAATATTCTAAAACTATGGTGCTTTTCTCCCTCAAAATACAAGACGGTATCCACCATATGTTCCAGCATACGAGGACCGGCAATATTCCCTTCTTTAGTAACGTGACCCACGATGAAGATCGCAATCCCATTCGTTTTAGCCAGCTTCAATAACTCCGCTGTGGTTTCACGAACCTGACTGACAGACCCTGCCACACTCGTAATATCCGGCTGGGTCATGGTTTGAATCGAGTCGATGATCACATAATCGGGTTTCAGATTTTCGATCGTCCGGCTGATTTCCCCCATATCTGTTTCTGCGTACAAATAAAAATCTGTATCGCTGGAGCCTAATCGTTCCGCCCGCAATTTAATCTGCTGAGCACTTTCTTCTCCTGAAACGTATAAAACATTTCCACCCGTCGCTGCTAATTGATGCGACACTTGCAATAGCAAGGTGGATTTACCAATACCGGGGTCCCCGCCGATCAATACCAATGAGCCCGGCACCACACCGCCGCCTAATACCCGATTCAGCTCGGCTAACTGCGTTTGAATCCGCGTTTCTTTTTTGAAGACGACATCTTTTAATTTAGTGGGTGTCGCGCGTTCACCGGTTATACTGACCCGATTGCGACGATCTTCCGGATGGTTTTGTTCAATTTCTTCCACCATCGTGTTCCAGCTACCGCAGTTAGGACATCGCCCTAAATACTTAGGCGAGACATAACCGCATTCTTGGCAGATAAATTGTGTCTTGGATTTTTTTGCCAAAACGTTCGCCTCACTCATTTGATTAATAGTTTATTTTTTGTCAGATGAACCAAATCCGCCAGTTCGTTCTGTAGCGGCTTCATCATTGTCGGCCTTAAGAAACGGTAAGAAAATCCCTTGTCCGATTCGTTCACCTTTTTTGATGTGAATATCCGTCAAACCGAAATTCGAAAATTGGAACATAATATGCCCTTCGTTGTCAGGGTTATTATAATAATCGCTATCGATCACTCCAATACCATTGCTCAGCGTCATGAAACGCTTCAACGGGTTGCTGGACCGATTCGCTAGTTGTAAATATTCATCTTGCCCCATATAAGACTTGATACCTGTGGGAACTAAGACTGGTTTAACGATTTTTTCAGCTGCCTCTGTCCCTTTGGTAAAATGTTGAATGATTTGTTTCCAAACCGCTGGGATCACGATATCTTCTGCCGCTTCAAAATCATAGCCCGCCGCATTTTTAGTTGCTCGTTTTGGTAAATTGATTGCCTTATCTTGATACGCTGCGGTAACTTCAAAACCTCTTTTTTTCATTGTAAACTCCCTTTTAACTGATTGCCTAATTCGCATTCTCCCAATAAAAAAACTGGGAGGTAAGAAACTGACATCCTTTGTGAAATATATTGCTATTCTACCATAGAGCGGGCATCTGTTCGAAAATCTTTTGCGAAAACTCTATGGAAATTTAATGAATTTTTTGCGCCTTTTGATCAATTTTCACCAATTCGTTCATCCAGCGCTGGAAGACGGTTGATGTACATCTCGATCCGTTTTGCATAGGAAGGATTTTCCTCATAAATTCTGATCTCTTTTTGCAATGTTTTAAGATCATCCGTCACGATGCCGTTAACATTCAGAGAAATCATCCGATCCATTGAATCGGCGTCATTGACTGTCCAAGCATAAACATCTTTTTCTTCCTGATGGGCCCGTTGAACAAAATCACTCGTTAACGTTGTTTCTTCCATTGTATAAGCATTCGCCGGGGTTTGCGGGAAAACTAAATTATAAGGTAAGACATAACTCACATACAACTTTGGCGCTTTCTCTTTCAGTCCGATCACCACATCATAATCCAAGGAGTGGATTCGATGATGATGAGTTAAAATATTCTGCTGGTATTTCTTGATGAAATTTTCCAGCATTGATTTAGAATACCCAGAGTACGTTTTGATTTCAATCAGCAATTTTTGCCCATGTTCATTGGCAAAAGCCAAATAATCATCAAAACTTGCGATCGGAGCTACATGTCCATTCTCTGTTGCATGTAAATCTTGCAGCTCAGCCAGTGTTAGTTCACGGATTGTTTTGTTCTCACCGGTAAGATTTTTTAAATTCTTATCATGGAACACGACAAATTGATTGTCCTTAGTTTCTTGGATATCCATCTCAATATAATCCGGCTTTTCTTTGATCGTGGCCGCCATCGCCGGGATCGTATTTTGCACCCCGTTGCCATTATCGACTCCTCGATGAGAGATCGTTAACGGTGTAGAATCTGCCAAGCCAGTTAAGTACAGTACATTATTGATCAGAATCGATCCGCCAAAAAAGATACATAGCAGGATCGCGGCGATTCGTGTCCACAAACTTGGACGAATCATACGCAGCGGGCGTTCACCGCTGATCACTAGCGGATGAAATTTTTGTACGAGTACACTGAAATACAAAACAGTTGCCCAAGCCAGCATTAATTGACTGAAGAATTGGATACTCGTCAAGGTAAGCATTGCACCGATCGCTGGAAATGGTTTCGGCAGCAAATCTAATCCAACCTGCAAACCATAGCTTATTCCATACCCAACATAAGAAACGATCGTTAAGAAAACCGTCAAAATGAAAATCCGCCAAGCATAATGCCAAAAGCGATGGTGGGTCAATGCCAAACTTTTTGACACCGCTTGTTTGGGCGTTTCGTCAGAAAATATCATCAGCGGCAGAACGAACAGCAAGCGAATCCCGATATACGAAATGACCAGTGAAGCAATCGACAATAATAGAAGAAACAGTAAGTTCTCACTTAAATAGTCCAAAATAAATACGGGAATCGTCACCTTGCTTAATAAAGGAGTACGAAAAATGGCATTCGCAAAAGGTAAAATCAGAACAAAATAAAATAGAAAGAAAAAAAACGTCGCCGGTCGTAAATGCCGCATGTGATAGATGGATTGCTTAAATAGCTCCCATAACGAACGGTCCTCTTTTGTTTGAATACTTTTGATTCCAAATAGCTGAAAAGTGAACTGTAAAAAAACCAGGGTCAGTACCAGTGCCAATAGCAGCAATAAGGCCCCCAAGACAGCGGGATGTTTCGTTAAAATCGTTAAAATATTCGTATTAGAAACATACGGGATATTTCCTTGTTTCAAAATGAACGCGACCAGAAACTGGACGCAGGGAATCACCAGCATTTCCAAAACAATATTCGTTCCTACGATCAAAAGAATGTAACTGCCCCAATGGCGTAAAAATTCTTTTGAATAAGTGAAAAAGAATCGTAGTGAAGACATTTGTCCACTCCTCTCTGCGGATAATGATGAATCTGTTTACGTACGCATACCATTTTACTAACCTGTTAAAGCAGGAAGTAGAACTGGCAGCTAGCTGCATGCTTTGATGTAATCATTTTTCTAAAAAACAGAAAAATGAATTTGTTTACGTACGCATACCATTCTAACTAAACTGCTAAAGCAGGAAGTAGAACTGGCAAAAAATCGGGCACAAAGATCATGTGTCCGATTGGATTTGACGTTTTTGATCGTAATTCGGATCAAACTCGTCAGTCTCAATATAAATATAGGCTTTTTTATCGGGTAAGGCTTTACGGATCATTTGCTCAATTTTATTCACTACATCGTAACTGACCCCTTCATAAGAATCCGCGATATCGATTTTCGCCGCAATCATTACTTCCGTTGGGCCTAAATGAACGGTTTTGATGTCGATTACTTTTTTGACCTCGTCACGTTTGAAAGCATTTTGGATTTTTTCCAGATCATTTTTAGAGACACTTTCTCCAATAATCAGACTGTAAAATTCCCGTGCTAAAAAGATCGAGGCGAATAACAGCATCATCCCGATTAATAGTCCGCTCAATGCATCAAACATCGGATTTCCTGTAAACATGGTCAATAAGGTCCCGATGATCGCTAATACTAACCCGATCACCGCACAAAAATCCTCCGTGAAAATAATCAAGATCTCGCTGTGGCGGCTCTCGTGTAAAAATCGAAATAATGGCAATTTGTCTGTATTCAGCTCATGAATTTCTTTGATGGCCACGCGTAACGAACTGCCTTCAACTAAAATACCGAAAACCAAGATCCCTAATACGATCAAAGGATTCGAGACTTCATGACTGGGGTGAAATAATTTTTCCACCGCTTCCCAAATACCCAACGCGCCCCCACCGAAAAACAGCATCGTTGCGACAATTGTACTGAAAAAATATTTTGCCCGCCCTTCACCAAATTGATGCAAATCGCTTTGACCTCGCGCCGCTCGGCGATCGCCAAATAAAAGCAATATCTGATTGCTGCAATCCACAACACTGTGGATACTTTCATTCATCATCGCGGCACTGCCGCTAAGCATGTAACCAACAAACTTGCTGATCGCCACTAACACATTGGCAAACAGCGCCGCTAATACAGCCATCGACCCTTGCGCTTTTTTCTCTTCCATTTGATTCACTCGCTTCCTGATTATGCCTATTATAAATCAGAAAGGAAAAATCATAAAAGCAAAGCCCTCCAAGCAAAACATTCGTCAGGCTCCGCTATTTATGAAAAAATCAGTTTAATGAAAGATTGGAGGAGAAAACATGCGGCTTTGGCACGAAGCATTGATCCCGCTGCTCCCTCGTCCGCAATTATTGGGACAACATCGTGAGGCGGCAGCGCTCAGAGGCAAGGGATGGGGAAAGAAACACGCAACCGTCGACTATGTCTTCACTCACCCTTATTATAAGTTGTTTCAATTTCATTTATTGGTTTTAGCAGAAATGGAAAGACGCGACTATGCTCCCGACCCTTTGTGGCATGATCCGCTGTATCGCGGAAAAAATCTGCCATTATTAGAAACAATCAAACCACTGCCTGTGACCCATCCATTATATCCGGAACATGACGATGCCTACTTAGAAGCGTGTCTGCTTAATCTCGCGCAAAAAGGCATCCTGCTGCCTAAGCCTTGAATTCCGTCATATTTCCACGAAAACGCAAGGGCAGATGATTCCGCTGTGCTTTATAATTCGCCCGCTCATCAATCGTTACTGCCCGTAAGAAGGTTTTCCATTGCTGGCGAATCTCCTGTTCATCACTCGCCTCCGCAAACTCTGGACAGCTGGTATTTTCCATTAAATGAATGTCGCCATGATCAATGATCCCCAGCAGCTCATGGGTCTCGTCATAAATCATGATTTTTTCCTGCGGGTAACGTTCCGCAAAATGTGGACAAAGATACGGCATTACATAATGCTTCGGGTTAATCTTGCTGAACAAGACATCTCCGACATACTCAAAGCGGACAAACCCCGTCAATGCATGATTCTCTCCCAACATTGTTCGAATACTTTTCCGCAGGGCTAAAATCGATGGATGCCCTAAATGATTTTCCAGCAAATCCTTTGTCTGCAAAGCGATCTCGATAGCATCCAGCAAATAGCGTTCTTTACCTTCAAGGGTCGCGTAGAAACCATTTTGGATGAACAAAAAGTTTTCCGGCCGCAGCCGTTGGCGCAAGCGATGATAAATTTTCTCACCCCGCCTCGGATCGGTCGTGACCCATTCGGACAAAAATAAACTTTCCACTGCTGTTTCTGGTGATAGGATCAATGCCGGAAACTTTTTTTCGCGGAAGCTGCGATCCACGATCGTCATAAATCCTAAAAAGCTGCCATCATATTCCCAATGCTCTGCTGATTCTTGCATCATCCTCACCTACTCTTCGCATGTTCAAACCGTTCCACATCAAATAATGACAATTGCTCACTCGTTGATTGCGTGTTGTGCTTTTTCAATACTTCATATTGCTTTGAAGAGATCAATGACGTAATGATCCATTCAGGATCTTTGATCAAACCCGCGGGTGTCTCATGATTACACGCAATAAAATATTGCGCCCGTTTGATGACGATTCCTAATTTTTTCAGATCGGTCAGATGCAGTCGATAATACTTGCGGGCTTTTACGATATTTTGTGCACTCTTTGGGCCAATCCCCGGTACTCGCAGTAATTGATCATAAGGCGCGGTCTGCACATCTACGGGGAAGCGTTGATAGTTTTGCACCGCCCAATTGGCTTTGGGATCAAGATAGAGATTGAAATTCGGCTTATCCTCAGACAAAATTTCATCGGCACTGAACTTGTAATAGCGCAGCAGCCAATCCGCCTGATACAAACGGTGTTCCCGCAGCAATGGCGGTTCAGTCGTGACCGCTGGCAATAAATTGTCTTGATTGACGGGGATATAGGCCGAATAGTACACCCGCTTCAACTGATATTTTTGATACAAATTCTCCGAAATCTTCACGATCGAGCGATCACTCTCAGGACTGGCCCCGATAATCATCTGTGTTGACTGCCCAGCTGGCACAAAACTTGGTCCGCGCCGAACCGCTGGTAAAAATTCCTGTTCTTTTTTTACCGTCGTGATCTGCTTCATGGGTTTATATAAGTCAAACGGATCTTTATCCGGAGCCAGCAATTTCAAACTTTCGCGGGAAGGCAGTTCGACATTGACGCTCATCCGATCTGCCAGAAAGCCTAATTGTTCGATCAGCTTTTCATCCGCGCCGGGAATCGCCTTGACGTGGATATACCCGCGAAAACCTTTTTCTTCGCGTAAAATTTTCAAAGTTTTAATCAAGAGTTCGCAAGTGTAGTCCGAGTTTTTGATAATCGCAGAACTCAAGAATAAACCTTCGATGTAATTACGCATGTAAAAATCCATCGTTAAATCCGCCACTTCCTGCGGCGTGAAGGTCGCTCGTGGAATGGCATTTGATTTTCGATTGATGCAGTAATGACAATCAAAAATGCAGGCATTGGTAAACAGCAGCTTCAATAACGATACACAGCGGCCATCCGGTGTGAACGAATGACAAATTCCTGAAAGCTGGGTACTGCCGACTGTTCCTGGCCGCGTATTATTTTCGACACCGCTGCTGGAACAGGAAACATCATATTTCGCAGATTCAGCTAAAATCTCTATTTTTCTCTCCAGTTCCATCGAAAAACATCCTCCTTATACGAACGTATGTTCTTATTTAACCAAAAAAAAGCAGACTTGTCAAAAAAGAATTTGATAGATACTCCTAAAGACGGATGAAGGCCGCGCTGGATTTGCTATAATTTAAGACATCAAAGGAGTGTGAAAAAGATGGAAAGGAAACAATATGTTTGTGATAAATGCGGGTCGCAGCATTATACGTCCGATCAGTTTCAAGCAACGGGTGGAAATTTTTCAAAGATTTTCGACATTCAAAACAAAAAATTTACCACGATCAGCTGTAAGCAGTGCGGGTATACAGAACTTTATCGCAGCGAAACCTCTGATGGCTGGAATATTCTTGACTTCCTCATGGGTGGAGGCTAAATAAAAAAAAGCGGCAGTCGCCGCTTTTTTTTATTTTGCGCTCGCTTATCGAACGACCACCGCATATTTTCTTGCGTTGTAGATATTTTCAAAAGTCGTACGACTCAGCCAATAAGAACCGCTGATCGGGTCAGAGACGTGGACTTGATTTCCAGCCTTGTTGAAACCATCTAAAGTAACCGCATGATTGTTGTTCGCAGCAACACCAAAGTTCCAATTCCCCCAACGAATCGGTTGGAAATTGATCGTTACCCATGCAACGACTGGATTGCCGTTTTTCACTTCATTGATCAAGGTGTTCATTGAGCTGCCGGAAATATTTTGAACATTGCCGTATTTTTGTCCCCAACTGGTCAAGGGAGCTGGATAGATGGCCGAATAAGTATAAGAATTTTCCACAAACGGCGAACCGACAAAACCGCTATTCGGATTGCCGTTCGTTGATTTCGGAATAGTGTTTAGGAAGGAGCGCAGACTCCAATTCGTCAGCTTGCCTTTGTATTGCAGGGCTTGCAGCAACGAAGCCCCTTCGCAGCCGCTTGGTGCACCAAGCGCATATTGATTATAATTGCGCACACCTAATAAACGGTAATCCTCATAGCTTTGTTCCCCGCTGCCAACCGCGTACCAAGCAATTCCTTCATACCGCCAGCCGGCTTTCTTCAACTGATCGCGTTCAGAGGTAATCGGCGTGTAGTGATGCGACCCGGCCTTAGCATTCGGATTATATAACCGATACAACGGCGTACCTGAGCTTGGGGAATACCAAGATATCCCTTCATCTCGCCAACCAACTTTTTTCAGCTGGTCCCGTTCACCAGCATTCAATGTATAGTGATGGTCACCCGCATTCGGGTTGTACAAACGATAAACAGGACTTCCACCAGTAGGAGCCTGCCAGCCAATTCCCTCATAGCGCCAACCGACAGAACGCAGATGGTCCCGTTCGCCAGTCGTCTTGGTGTAAAAATGCTCCCCGCTATTCGGATTGTATAGACGATACATTGGAATTGACGCAACAGCCGCTCTTGAAGCACGAGCATTTCCTTGTCTCAGCTCTTCCTTCGGTGCTTGAGTCGCATCTGCTTCTGCCTGTCCTTCCTTGACTGGCGGTTCTAATGTGACAACCTCGCCATTTACAACTGCTGTTTGCGGCTGGGTATCCGCCTCTGCAGTTGGAACGGCCTCCGATTGCGGTGCTTCAGCTGGAGCGATGCCAGTTTTTGAAGAATCACTTTCCGAAGAACCACTATCCATAGTAGAACTATTCGACGTTACAGCGGAGCTTTGCAGCTCATCCTCCGCCTGAACCGCCGCTGGGGCGGCAAACGCTGAAAGAGTTACCAAACAAACCAACAAGACACTTTTTTTCATCCAAACATTCCTTTCTGAATTTCCTTAAAATAAGATAACGTTTTTTCATTGTACCGATTCTTATATTGTACGTGCTGGCTCTAGTTAAGTCTTCTATTTAGCTTGTTCAGCGATCTATAAAAAAACTCGTTAAGTATTCGCAGAAGTTCACGAACACTTAACGAGCAATGCTTCTTCAATTATTTACTGATCGATACTCGTGTCGGGCTGACCCATGTTCCTGTGCCGAAGCCTAAAATCGTTTTGACTGCTGGAACAAATGTCGTGGCGATCGTCAGAGCATTCATCATCCAATAGATCAGCATGTAAAACGGCGCAAAAATCAGGTATTTGAATTTTCGACCGTCATCGTCAATGATCAAAGCCGCCACCACCTGCAGAAAGCCGGCCAGCATCTCAAAGTTTATGAAGATGAAGGAGAGCGCCAGCATGTGAAAAATGCGTTGGTAGTCCCCAATGAAAACTGATTGGAGCAGCATTCCCACAAAAAAGGCTAAGAACACCCAATAGTACAAACTCCACAAAATACTGAAGGTCTGATCAGCAAACAGCAGCAATTGTTCAAAATACTTGATTGGATGAACCAGTACATTTTTCATGTTCGTCAACCAAACTTCAGTGCCGCCTTTGGCCCAGCGTTTTCGTTGGAGATACAGCATCTTTAACGTATTAGGAACTGCCATAAAGAACATGATGTCCGGTGCAAACGTCGGAATCCAGCCATTTAATTGCTGATCCCATGCGATACTGATGTCTTCAGTCGCACGGTCTTGCCGGAACAAGCCGACATCGATCAACGCATCTTTTCTATACATCGTATTCGCACCGCTGTAGGCGTACATCGTGCCTAACGTCCCCAATTGGCCTCGTTTGATCACACCGACGATACTGGAAAATTCCACAGTTTGCGCCTTCTCAATGATTTTCGAACGATTTTGAACGTCCATATTGCCAGTGACCGCCGCTGTATTCTGATCGGCCTCGGTCATAAAATAGTTCATATATTTCCAAAGAGCATCTGCTTCTGGAATCGTATCCGCATCGTTGCTTAATATGTATTCACCTTTAGCAAACCCAATACCGATATTAAACGCGTGAGCCTTGCCTTTATTTTTTTCAATCCGCAAAACACGTAAGCGCGGATATTTTTCTTGCAGGCGGGTCAAAATTTCTGGTGTTTGATCCGTTGAGCCGTCGTCTGTAACTAGCACCTCGTAATTATGATAGTTCAATTCATTAAGCAGATACTCTAAGGTGTCTTCGATCACGACTTCTTCATTATGAGCAGGCACCATGATCGTTACAAAAGGCTCCTCAGCCTCGGAAATCTTCTCGAAGCTGAGCTTCTTATTATTAAACAAGAAGCGGTAAAACAGCACTTCAATCAACCAAACAAAAGCACCCAAAATGGGGTAGCTAACCAATATAAATAGCAAAACATTCACTACCGCACTTAAAATGGGATAGCCTGTATCAATCGTCATGTTGTTCTGTCTCCTTGTAAAGTTCGCGAATCGTGGCATCATCAAAATTTTTATTTTCCGGCACAGAGTAATAGCGTGTGGCATGGCGCGTTTCTTTTGGCCCAAAACGTTCTGTATAAAATTCGTTCAACGCTGTTTTTCTCGCTTGCAGCCCTTCGCCATCATAAAGTTGCTTTACCTTTTCGTGATGATTGATCCGGTAGTTGTTATGCAGCGTCAAAAAAAGGATACCAACTGAAATAATCGCCAAAGAGACAAGAAACAAAAAACCGGTGTGATAATAGATCGCCTCGCCCGTGCGATCACTCCAAACATGGTAAAACTTTGAATCATTTTTTAACAGCGTGGAAGAAACTGTCCAATAGATCGGGATAAATACGGCAATCCAGCCTACGATCGTCAATAAACCAATATAAAACTTGTTCCACCAATGGCCTTTTTCAAAAAAATGATCACTAACAAAACGCTTCTCTTCTTCATGGCGATTCTCTTGGTCTTTCACAGGTACCCCTTCTTTCCTCCACCATTATGACTCCGTTTTCTGAAAACACAACATTTTTGCTTTCATAAATTAAGCGCCCTTTATTTTTACGGATGCGTAACTAAAGGTAACCATTTCCGTCGCAAATAGTTGGTTCTCATTTTTATTTAAGTACGCTAAAGTGTAATCAAGGAGGATGAAAAGTATGAATAATCAGAATAATCCGATCGCAAACAATTTGCGGTCATTAAGAAATCGAAATAATTGGTCGCTAGAGTATGTGGCAGAACGATTGGAGGTATCACGTCAAGCAGTCGCTAAATGGGAGAATGGGGATTCTCTGCCGGATGTCTTAAAATGTGACGCTTTAGCTAGTCTCTACGATGTTACTTTGACCGATTTGATCCATCACAATCAAGAAGACAACGGCCTGCCCATTGGACCGGCCGGCAAACATATCTTTGGGACCGTTCCAGTCGGAGCCCGCGGGCAAATTGTTTTACCAAAAAAAGCACGGGATACGCTCAATATCCAACCTGGAGATACATTGGTCGTCTTAGGCGATACGAATCCAGCCACAGCCGGTCTGGCTTTGGTGGATAGTGAAAATTTCATGCGGATCACCGGACATATGATGGATCAAATTTTTGAACCAAAGGAGGAATCCGAATGAATCTGCTGGAGGTAAAAGAACTCTCAAAAAACTACCCGACATTTACTTTGAAAAATGTCAGCTTTCAAGTACCTGAAGGGAAAATTATCGGTTTGATCGGCGTTAACGGCGCCGGTAAGACTACTATATTGAAAGCGCTATTAAACTTAATTCCGATTGATCAGGGCAGTGTACTTATGTTTGAAAAGATATTTTTGGAAAATGAACTGTCTTGCAAACAAAAGACGGGTGTCGTTTTAGGCGGGATCGATTTCTATAAAGAAAAGAAAGTCAAAGACATCACCAAAGTTACCAAACGATTCTATGCGGATTGGGATGAAGCAGCTTATCAAAATTTTTTGAAGCTGTTCTCGCTAGACCCTAATAAAAAAATCAAGGAACTTTCGGCTGGGATGCGAGTGAAATATTTGATTGCTTTAGCACTTTCCCATCAGGCCAAATTATTCATTTTTGATGAACCAACCAGCGGGCTTGATCCGGTTTCCCGCGATGAACTGATCGAGATTTTCTTGCAGATCGTTAAAAATGGCGACAAAAGTATTTTATTCTCGACGCACATTACCTCTGATTTAGAAAAGTGTGCAGATTCGATCATTTATATCAAAGAGGGGGAACTGATCAAAGATGCTCCCAAGGACGTTTTTATTGAAGATTTTCAAAGATTGAAACGACCGGATGAAACGGGATCACTTAGTTTAGAAGACATCATGGTCCGAATGGAGGGGAAACAGTATGATTTCTAATTTACTTTACAAAGAGCTTCGCTTAGCCGCACATCCCAATCTGTTTGTTTTTACTTTGATGGGGCCACTAGTTTTGATTCCCGGCTACCCTTATACGATGGTCTTTATCTTTGGACTGATCGGAAACTTTATTAATCTGATGTACACCCGGGAAACGAACGACATTTATTATTCGACCCTGCTGCCGTTAAAAAGATCCGAAGTCGTTTTAAGTAAATGGCTGGTCTTGCTTGTCTCCCAAATGATGACGATCTTGATTTCGATTCCTTTTGCTTTTCTGCGGCTGCACCTTTCTTCTCGACCTAATCCCGTTGGCATCGAAGCCAACGTTGCCTTTTACGGCTTTGGCTTGATCATCTTTGCCTGCTTTAATTTTATCTTTCTAACGACTTATTTTCAGACTGCTTATAAGGTCGGGAGCTCTTTTTTAAAGGCGCTCGTTCCGGCAACTATTGTAGCGATGTTAGTCGAAGTCCTCGTGCATTTTCCGACACTAGCCTGGTTAGACAGTGTTGTCTTTGATCAGCAGATGCAGCAACTTCCTATTTTAGGAGCGGGGCTGCTGATCTATATTATTGCAATGTGGGCTACGTATAAGATCTCTGCCCGTAATTTTAGTCAGGTCAATCTATAATTGCATCAAAAAAAACGTTTTGATCTTCGCGATCAAAACGTTTTTACTTCTCGAAATAACCGGTCCAAGTCAGACCATCCTCATTTGCCTTTGCCCCAACAAATTCTTTCTGAGTAGATTTTCTAACCAATTTACCCTCACCAGTCAGATCATCTGTCAGTTCTTTGTGGCGCGAATATGTCACCTGCTCTAGCTCGTTCAGATCGCGATTCGTAAAAAAATCTTCACGATGTTCGACCTGCTCTGTTTGTGAAAAATCAGGTGTCGCCTTATCCTCGACTGCCACGTCATCTTTTTGATTGAACCAAAAAAATAGAAACGCCGCTCCCAATACCGCCACCAGTGCCACTACTTTTTTCATTGCATCCTCCCCTGAAACATCCTCTTACTTTTCAGTATGCCACAGTTGAAAACGTTTTTGAATGAAAAACTTAATGGTTTATAAAATAATTGTATGCATTTCGGTTATTTTCTAGTTAATGATAAGGACAAAGTTGATAGTAGTCTTAATCGAATTCTTCATACTCGTTTGGATCTTGCCCCTCAATCCGGCCATCCGCTTTTTCCAGCAGATTAATTCGTTCAATTTCTGTTTGGGACAATTCAAAATCAAAGATCGCTAAGTTTTCCCGCTGATGCTGCAAATTGCGTGACTTAGGAATCGGCACAACTCCACGCTGTACATGCCAGCGCAAAATGATTTGAGCAGGATTTTTGCCGTATTTTTCGGCTAATTCAGTAATCACTGATTCCTTCAGTGCATCGCTGCCACGCCCTAAAGGACTCCACGCCTCAGAAATGATTCCGCGTTCTTGATTGGCTTTGACCATCCGCTCTTGAACCCAATAAGGATGCAGTTCAATTTGATTGACGGCTGGTGTCACTCCAGTCGCTTCAATGATTTTATCTAAATGTTCCGGTTCAAAGTTAGAAACACCGATGGAACGGATCAATCCTAATTTTTTAGCTGTGACTAGCGCTTGCCATGCTTCAACGTATAGTTTACGTTTCGGCAGCGGCCAATGAATCAAATACAAATCAAAGTACTCCAAGCCCATGCGGAATAACGATTCCTGAATCATCATCAACGCATCCTCATAATGATGGTATTTGCCCGGTAGCTTCGTCGTCACAAAAAATTCCGAACGAGGAATTCCTGAACGGCGAATCGCTTCACCGACGATCCCTTCACTATCATAATTGGTAGAGGTATCTAACAGACGGTAGCCATCTTGGATCGCCGTCAAAACCTGATCAAGTCCTTCTCCTCCGCGAATCTGATACGTACCTAGGCCTACTGCCGGCAAATGATGACCGTCATTCAATGTAATCAATGGTGCTTTCATCTTCAAATTCCTCCTTATTTTGAGCCTCTCGCTAAGTCGCAAGAACAGCTATTACTTTTCAGCTTAACATCAAAAACTCTCGGCTGTTAAATCCTCTGCTCAGTTCAACAGAAAAAAATTTGAGAATAGGCAGAAAAAAGACAAGGAAAGAGGTATACTACAGATTGAACACGTGAGAAGGAGAAGATTACAATGGATTCGATTATTTGTATAGTTCTGGGCATGCTATTTGCGAATGGGGTCCCCCATTTTGTTAAGGGAATCACCGCCGAAAGATGGGATGTTCCTTGGAAAAAGCCGGCTTCCGCCTCCACGAATGTTTTATGGGGGATAGCGAATTGGCTGATCGTTGTGATCATTTACGCGCTCTTCAAACCAGACATTAATAGTTTCGATGCCGCCTGCTTTATAATTGGTATGGGCATTACTGGCTACTACCTCGCCCTGCATTGGTCGGAGAAAAAAAATGAAAATGACGCTGCATAATCGCAGCGTCATTTTTTTATTCTTCAATTGCAGCTTTTAGTTTCTTTGTTAACTTCTGATACACCAATTGGTAGGAGGTTTCGATCAATTGCTTGATGGCCTCATCCGACAGTTCCTCACTGGCCAGCTTGATCGAATTCCAATGATTTTTATTCGTATAGTAGCCTGGTATCACCGTTCCCGCATAGATTTCCCGCAGCTCCTCGTTTTTCTCCGGCAGATTTTTCAATGTAATGATAGCATCCTCGCTAGCCTGATCACTCATCATCCCAAACATCTTGCCCTGCAAATCAAAATAGAGCACTTCCCAATCTTCGCGAAAATAGACTTTCGCGCCTTTTAACGTTTCACCGAACGCCTTAAACGTTTCGATACGTTTTTGCATTACTGAATTTTCCATAACTCCTCCTTTAATAGTCAAAATGTTGGATTGCTGGCTTGACCACCGACCTCACCAAAACCCGCAATTCTTTTTTTGTAACATCCGCACTTTCAATAATGACCTTGCATCGAATGATCTGAAATAGTGCAAGCTTAGTTTCTTCAGGCGGAAATTTAGTCAGCTCGCCTCGTCTTCGCGCATTTTTTAATACGTGTTCCATTACCGAAATATTGTAGATCCTCGCTTCTTGCATGATTTGTTTGATTCGTTTCGGTTGATTTTGAATCTCTAGCAACATCATCTGATTAAAAGAAGTCGGAACACTGGTCAGCCACGTCAAAAAATTATCACCCACATAGTAAAGATCCTCCTCTAAACTTCCCTGATCAAAGTCCAGATCATGCATATCAAATTCCACTGAACGATTACGATCATGAACTGCCTCAAACACTAAATCAAACGGCGTATCCCAATGACGATATAAGACTGAGCGGCTCGTTTCTGCTTCACGAGCGATTCGTGCAAAAGTCACCGCCTGATAGCCTTCGTTTTCTAACAATTGATATGTCACACGAAAAATCTCCGCATCCAGGCGGTCACCTCGTCTGCGTTGAAGCTTTTTTTTCTCCATTATGTTCGCCTCTATTCCTTTAGAGTCATTATAGGTTAAAACGTGCCTTAAAAAAAGTAAGATACACGTTGTTTTTTATTGAATATTTAAGAGACGAGATGTATGATATTTTCAGTTTAAGATACGCAATGTACTTAAAATCAATTCGATACATTCAAAGAATGAAGGCATCAAATTGAAAAAGGAGAATGTATGATGAAAGTTATCGTTATCGGCGCCTCACATGGCGGTTTAGAAGCAGTCGCGGCTTTAACAGAAAGAACCGATGTTACAGAAATAGTATGGATTGACCAAAGAGATATTCCAGCCTTAGTCGGATCAGAGCTTAAAAACATCCCTGTTGAAAGAATCAAGCTCTTCAGCCATAGTAAAGTAACCAATGTCGACCCGAAAAAACACATGATCGAAGTGCAAGCTGGAGGCAAGAGCTTACAAGAAAGCTATGACAAGTTGATTCTTGGCGTTGGAGCAATGGCTGCGAAATTACCTGTTCCCGGTAATCAATTAGCGAAGATCAAAACATTGCGCAACCGCCAAGATATGAACGGTTTGCGCCAAGCTGCACTTGACCCAGAAATCAACCACGTCGTTGTAATCGGAGCAGGCTACATTGGGATTGGAGCGGTCGAGATTTTTGCCGCTGCTGGGAAGAAAGTCACTGTGATCGATGTTTTCGATCACCCTTTAGCAACCTACTTAGATTCAGAACTGACTGCTGTTTTAGCAAAAGAAATGACTGAGCACGGTGTCACTCTCGCTCTCGGCCAGCGGGTTGAAAAATTTGTCGGTGAAGGAACTGTTAAAGAAGTCGTAACCGACCAAGCAACTTTTTCCGCAGAGCTTGTCGTATTATCGGCAGGGGCTCGTCCTAATACTGCTTGGCTAAAAGATGCAATTACATTGCTACCAAACGGAATGATTAAAACCGACGACTATATGCAAACGAGTGAACCAGATATTTTTGCGATTGGCGATGCCACAACGGTTTATTCCAACGCTGCCAAACAAGAACTGACGATTCAATTAGCGACTAATGCCGTTCGTCAAGGGCGCTTTGCTGTGCGCAATCTAACGGAAAAGCTACATCCCTTTGAAGGGGTACAAGGATCGTCCGGCTTGAAATTATTCGATTACATGTTTGCTTCGACTGGGCTGAACACGCCGGCTAGTGAGCGATTCGGTACCGAGGTAGGATCCGTTTTCCTTAAGCAAAAGATTTTGGACAATCATCTCTCTGCACCAGTCAATGCAGAGGTGCTGTTCAAATTATTTTACGATCCAAAAACATTGAAAATTTTAGGTGCACAGATTCTCTCGAAAAAAGACTTGACCGCCTATATCAATACGGTCTCTTTAGCGATCCAAGCAGGTTTTACCATTGAACAGCTGGCCTACACAGACTTCTTCTTCCAACCGCTGTTCAATACCCCTTGGAATCTGTTGAATCAAGCAGGTCAGCAGGCAATGAAACAAGCAGGAATAGTTTAACTAAAAAAGAGACGTCAAAATTTATTGGCGTCTCTTGCTATTTTGATGTCGAAAACCAATATTACAGATCCTGTTTCTTAAACAACCAATAAGCCGCCACGAAACCAATGATCCCCGTCAAAAAGATACTTCCTAAGGTTAATAGATCCTCTTTGAAGGGCAATTCGACCAAGCTTTGAACGACCACCGCCGACCATGGAATAACTCGGGCAAATTTGAAGGGCATGTTCATCGCGAACATTTCGATCCCAGTAAAGGCCAATGCCACCATGATTGTGGGATAGAATAATTTTCGCTGCATCACACTCACTGTTAATAGCGGCAGCGCAGCCACAAATCCCAACAGACAATACTTAAGCATGGTAACTACTAGGCTTTTCATTCCGGCAAAGCCGAAGGTATCAGGATAGATCAGCCAGCCGCCGATTGCATAAATGATGACGACACCGACTAAGGTTCCGAGATACCAGATAAACCAGATCGCTAATTTTCCTAAAAGAAATCTAATTCGCGAGGTCGGAGCAGTCAAAACATTATTGATTGTGCGGTCTTCATATTCCCGCTGCATCAAAAAAGTAATGATAAAACCGCTCATGATCGAGAGAAGCGCACCGACAATTATGTAAATACTCATCAGCCAAGTCTGATAATTCTCTGGCGGATTCTCTACGATAACTAAATCTTTAAATACTATGAAAGCCGAGGCAAACAGCGTCAGCAACGAGCAGACTGCAAAAATCCGGTTGCGTTTGAGTTTCATCCACTCAGCAGAAATTACATTAAGCAATGCCAACACCTCCTGTAATCGTCCGAAAGTGTTCTTCCAAATTGCCAGAACCGATAAACAGACTGGAAACTTCGATCCCTTTTTGTCCCAATAAATGATTGATCGTTTGCGGCTCAAAGGTAAAATCAAAAATCTTGATCGTGTTCCCTTCGTCTACCGTATAGTTCGTCAGCTTCAGCTCTTCTTCCAGCAAGCGCGTGGCTTGATGCACGTCTGATACAGTGATACTGATATAGCGCTGATTGTGCTGCGCGATCTTTTCCAGATCACATTCCTCCAGCAGCTCGCCATCATGTAAAATGCCAATAATATCCGCGATTTGCTCGATTTCTGACAACTGATGGCTGGAAATCAAAATTGTTTTTCCATGAACCTCCGCCAGCTCTTTTAACAGTTTACGGATTTCGACAATCCCGATCGGGTCCAATCCATTGGTCGGCTCATCTAAGATCAACAATTCCGGATCGTTCATTAAGGCGTTGGCGATCCCTAGCCGCTGTTTCATTCCCAATGAATAATTCGCAAACCGTTTATGCTCAGCATGTGTCAGATCAACCAGTTTCAACGCCTTCTCCACACTATTTCTTTGGGTTTGACCTTTTAATTTAGAGAACACTTTGAGGTTTTCCGGTCCCGATAAATACGGATAAAAACTCGGTGTCTCAATAATATTGCCGATTCGCGAGTATACTGACGGATTCTTTTTAGGCGCTTGACCAAATAATACGATCTCGCCGGAACTGGCTTCCGCTAAGCCTAAAAGCATTTTCATGATCGTCGTTTTTCCCGCACCGTTCCGTCCCAACAGCCCATAAATTTTTCCTTTGGGAATTGTCATTGAAACGTCTTTTACTACAATCTGATCATTGTAGTGCTTCGACAAGGCTGCGGTTTTAATAATCAATTTTTCCATAGCGACCATCCTTTCTATACTTATAGCTTAGCAGTGCCACCTTGCCCTAACCTTGCCGAATCCTTGTTTTTCTCTGGTTTATTTGGGCAGTGTTAGGAAAAATCTAGTCCCCTCGCCAAGTTCGCTGCGAACAGTGATTTCTCCGTGATGGGCCGCTGCTAATTCCTGAACAATCGCTAAACCTAATCCGTTGCCCTTTGTCCCCCGAGCTTCACCTGCTTTATAGAGCCGTTCGAATATATGCGGCAAATTTTGTTCCGCGATTCCTTGACCATTATCCGCGATTTCAAGCTGAAGATGCTCATCTTGTTCCGTCAGTTTGATCGTAATTTTATCGCCATTACTATGTTTCAAACTGTTTTCCAATAAGTTATCAATGATCCTGCGAAATGCCGCTGCATCTGCTTTATAAAAGAGCTCTTTTTCAGGAATCTCAATTTCATAACTAAACTGCGGTTCCATTCGCGGGATCCAGTCGCTAACGCCGGCTCGCAGCAATTCGCAAACATCGATCCTTTCAAAATGATAGCGCCGTTCCCCCGATTCAAGTTTGACCCACTCAAAAAGAGTATCGATATATTTTTCTAATTCGAACGCTTTTTCCTGAGCTGCCTGCAAATAATGCTGCTGCTCATCTTCGGTTACTAACCCATCGTTAATTGCCTCTAAATAACCTATCAATGAAGCTAGCGGCGTACGAACATCATGCGACAAACTCGTAATCAGTTTGCGATATTCATTCTCCGACACCTGCAAGCCACTAAGCTGCTGCTTGATTTCCGCTACGATCGTATTGAGTCTAAAACAAAGCGCCGCAACATCCGAAGTTTCATCCGCGATAATTTTCCGATCAAGATTGCCTTGACCGACATCCTCTATAACAACCAACGCTTGGGCCAGCTGCTGTTTATTTTTGCGAAGTTTTCCAAAAAGGTAGAGACAGATCAAACCCAAAAGCACACAAATACTACTCAACCCGATCATTTCTTACCCCCTAGGATTAAAACGATAGCCGACACCACGGATTGTTTGAATAAAGAAAGGAGCGGGCAACGCTTTCGGCTCGATCTTCTTCCGCAGCTTGCTGATGAACGACATGATATTGTTGTCATCGTAGGCATAGGCTTCACCCCAGACCTGTTGATAGATTTGCCGCTTCGTAAAAATCTGGCCTTTATGAGAAGCTAGAAAATATAAAAGATCAAACTCTTTTACTGTTAATTCTAGGTATATACCATGTAACAAGACTAATCGGTTCTGCACATCAATCGATAAGTGATTTAACGTTAATGTTTTTGCCAAACGATCCGCTTGATTGAACTGGGTATAGCGCCGAACCAAGGAATCGATTCGCGCCATCAGCTCCGCCATACTAAACGGTTTGGTCAAATAATCATCCGCCCCCAATTGCAGTCCGCGAATCTTGTCCGCCTCTTCATTCTTAGCCGTCAGCATCAAGACCGGCACCACACTCTCCTTGCGAATCTCGGTCAAAATACTCAGTCCATCAATCTGCGGCAGCATGATATCCAACACGATCAAATGATAATCGCCTGTCAGCGCCAACTTCAGTCCACCCGCACCCGTATGGGCAAACTCGGCAGCATAATCAGCATTTTTCAAATACTTGTCAATAATCGAACAAAGCTCCTGATCATCATCAATGATCAATACCTTGATTTTCTCTTGCATCGTCCTTCTCCTCGTAAAAAATAATTATTCTCTTCTTAATTCTAGCAAAGTTCACCCCACTTTCGGACGAAACTTCCTTGGTTTAGGAATAAATAAAGACAAAAGAAAAACACCCTCCAGTAAAGGAACGTGCTCTGAAGTGATTGTATTCAACTGTTCATTTCGATTGATTTACTGTTCCGCCACTGTTTTAAAGCGGCCTGCGCATTTGAAAAACAGCGACTTCTCGACGCAAGCCATCCAAAACTTTATCAGAGAAAATATTCGAGGGTACCATAATATGTTTAGCAATTTTATCCATATTTAGCACCTTTCTAAATTGCTCAGGTACTAAATAGATAGTCTCGTCTTCAAATTTTTTTATATTATCCACGAAATCCGACTTCACTAAATAAGGGTCCCCAAAACAAGCCTGCATTCTTTTGACAGGCTCACGGTAATGAGACAAAACATACATCCGGCTCATAGGAGAACTCACTGCCGTTGTCGGTAAAAGATAGACCACTTTTTGCTTTTCAAGATTCTGTTCTTCGCCCATTATTTTCTCCTTTTTAAATCAACAATCCACATATCATATTGTACTCTAGTTTCCTTGTTAATATACCCGTTAAAATGAACCTCAATGATTGTTTCCACCGGCGAAATTACCTAATTGAAAGCCAAATAACCATACACTCACTTTTAAAGAAATGTATGGTCTCTCAACTATTCAAAAATATTCTACCCACAACAAATAAACTCAACTGTCGATGCGGCTTTAACTACTTGTCATACCAAAGAAACTTCTCAACTTATCCTAAATTCGCCCTTACTTTTTCTTCCTTTTTCGTGATCGTGAATCACTTTTGCCCTTCTTGGTTTTTTTCCACAGGCCATCTTCGTATTCCCGCTGCTTTTGCTTCTTACTTTTCGGTTTTTTATAATCTGCATAGGGACTTTTCTCTGTTGCGGAAAGTGCCATCGGTTTCTGTGCAGCGGGTTTCTTGGTTTCGGCTTTTGGCGGTTCTTTGAGAGCGGATGCGGTTGAACCAATGATTGGTTCAGCTTTTTGAGCTGTAGCAGCGATCGACTTTTCTGGTGAATTAATGTCCGAATCATTTACCGATTCTTCTTTTTTGAGTTCTTCCATACGAGTATCGGTCAGAACAATGCCCTCAGGTAGAAGTAATTTTACTATTTCCAGCTTTTCTTCCTCCGTTAAATCATCCAAATCAGCTTCTGGTGATAGTCCCACTTCTGCTTGAAGTTCCTCGACTGGATTCGTGTCCTCCACAATTTTCCCTTTTCTGATCTTGATATCGCGGGTACAGTTGTCGATTTCGGAGTTTTCCAATTTAACGAAACGTCGAACGTCATCCTTTTCGAAAATAGTCAAAGAGGACATCAATTCTAAGACAGAATCGATTTTGGTTGCCGAAGAATTCGGATCGGCATCTCGCAAACTCCACGTATGCACCTTGCCCATCGCATCTTCAAAGGTCGAGAGAATTTTATATTGTTGACCTTCTAATGCTTCAATAGGTGTCGTTTTTTCAAGTAAGTATCTTTTGCTGTCGCCTAAACGGTTGTTGTACCGGTGGATTTGTTTTGAATTTTTGTAGAAACGTTTGAGGACTTGGTCCCATTCCTTTTCGTTTTCAAAAGCATAGCGAAACAGCGGACAAAATTTGCGCAGCACTTCTGTCGGCTCCGCAAATAGAAAGATTTCTCTGATTAAGTCGTTGCAGATTCCTGCAAAGTCACTTACGCACAAACATTGACGAATCAGCACAGCCACAAGGTATTGAATGGTGGTATCTGCATCCGGCGATTCTGTGTGCGCTTTCAAAATACGTTTCTCAAGATTCGTTTTTCCCATGGTAAAAAGTGTGATTTGCGACAATGTTTTTGGCATAAGAGTGCTCTCCTTCTATTTTAAAGTTATTATTTTTTTTGATCTTTGTTTTTAAATCCACTTTTATGATACATCAGAATAAACTAAAAATAGCCTTAGAAATACTCTATCTTTTAATCATAATGAATAAATCTGAGTATATACCGTCTTATCCACCCCATTGAGTCTATAAAAAAACAACCTCAAAAATTTGAGGTCGTTCTCAGCAGTAGTTAGTTTGACATTTTTATTGTTCTTGCATCGCTGGCAATTCGTTCTTATTCAATTTATTCAAATACGGAACCATCATAATTGCGCCAGCCACAAATGCGATTCCTTCTGTAATCGTCATGGACCAGATCAGACCGTTCAGGCCATAGAAATGGTGCAATAACAGCACGACTGGAATAAAGAATGTCCCTTGAATCGTTGACATAACGCCGGTTTGAGCACCGAAACCAGAGGCCTGGAAGATTCCGGTGAAGAGTCCAGAAAATCCGTTAAAGACTGAAGATACTAATTGTGCAGCCAGAATCGTCAATCCCACTTGTATCACGCGCGGATCGCTCGTAAACAGACCCAATACAGGTACGCGGAATAGATAAACAGCGAGCGCAAAGAGAATGGAGATACCGCCGATCCATAAAGAGACTTCTTTCAACGCTTCTTTTAAGCGTTTCGTGTTATGTGCAGAAAAGCTGTAAGCGAATAACGGCATTGCCCCTAAAAACAGCCCCATCGTCAAAAATTCTGGCAATTGTGTGATCCGAACCGCGATCCCAAAGCTGGCAACGACATTGTCGCCGTATTGAACAGAAAAGTTGTTCAATAATAACGTTGTCACGATCATAAAGGCAGATTTAAACAATTCAGAAACACCAATTTTGTAGACTTCTAATTGATCTTTGATGGAAAGTTTGAAGTGTTTTAAAAAGCCTTTTAGCGATTCGCTTTTATTTTCTAAAAACCAAACATAATACGCGGTAGCAGCCAAGTTCGCTACTACCGTCGAAATACCGGCACCAATCACATGCATATTGAAAACTAAGATCAATAGCGCATCCAGCGCGATACTCACTGCGACACTGATGAACATTCCGTACATCGATTCCTTTGAGGCACCTTCTGAACGAACCAGTTGTTCTAACGCAAAGTTCAAGACAAAGGCGAAGCCGCCGGCAAACAAAATCGTCGAATATTGTTTCGTGTAAAGCAGTGTCTGACCATCCGCACCAAGTAAATGTACAAATGGATTCATGAAGATGATCGCTGCGATTCCGATAATCAAACCAAGAATAATGCTAGTATAAAAGGAATAACCAGCGACCTGCTTGCCTTTGTTAGTATCGCCGCTGCCTAACAGACGGGTAATAAATGTTCCGCCGCCGACACCAAACATATTTCCAACCGCCATTAAAATGATCGTGATCGGCATCGCCAAAGTAATAGCGGACATCATATTCGTATCATGGATCAAGCCGATAAAGTAGGCGTTGATCAAATTGTAGATTGTTGTAGCCGAAATCCCCACCATCATGGGAATCGATAGATGGGCAATCGCTTTGCGGATCGGGCTTTCTTTTAAGTAGTAAATATTTGATTCATTGACTTCAAGTTCTTCCATGATAATTCCTTCTTCTATTAGATTTATAAATGTTAGAATTCTAACTATTTAGCTGCAAGCAGGCAATCGCTGCTTGTCGTTTTAGAGGCTGTGATCAATTTTTCTGAGCAGCTCTGTCAATTGTTGGACTTCCTCTTCGCTCAAGGCGTGGACTAATTCCTTCTCCGCCGCATAAAAGGCTTCGTTGGTCTCAGCAACCAAGGCCTTCCCTTTGGGTAATGCGTAAATATTCTTTTGCCGCTCATTGTTCTCTGGGATTCGCCGTTCGATGTAGCCTTTTTTCTCTAAACCTTGTAGCATACTTGTGATGCTGGCTCCGCGACGTTGAAACACTTCCGCCAGATCTTTTTGGATCAAACCTTTATCTTCGTTTTGCGCGATATATGAGATCATCCGTCCTTGCTGCGGGCTGACATCCATATCCTTAACACGCTGCTCCATCGATTCACGAGACTTATTCATGATCGAACGCAATAAATTTGAAACGACCATTCTATCCAAAAGAATTCCCTCCTCGCTAATAATTAGATATCTAACTGTTCGAAAAGAATATACACGTCGCGAAAAAGAATGTCAATCAAAAACATTCGCTACCTAACAATTAGTTATCTAATAGTTTGAGTTTTGAAAAAAATAGCCTACATGAATACGAATTAGACGGTTTTGCGGATGGAACAACCACATCAGTCTTCAGAATTTATTTTCAAATTGGCTTCTTGTCGCTATAAATGTTTAGTAAAGTTACTTTCTTTGTTTATAATCACTTTTTTCGCAAAATATAGTATTATTTAAGTACACACATATTCTTTAATAATTATTTTTTTATAATGGATTGAAAGAAGGAGAGTAAAAAATGAAAAGGAAACTTGGGGTTCAGCTTGGGGTCACGTTCGCGGTATTGGTCAGTTTCTTATTCGCTGCACCGACGCAAAGTTATCAAGTCGAAGCCGCAAAGACGAAAACGGAGAAGAAAGCTACCATCAAACGAACGGCCAACAAAAAAATCACTGTTAAAGTGAAAAAGTATATTGATGGGGATACGACGCGCTTCAAATTGAAAAACGGCAAGAACGTCACCGCACAGTATTTATTGATCGAAACGCCTGAAATAAAAAAAGATTATCCTTACGCACAAGAGGCTAAGGATCGTTCGAGAGAACTGCTTAAAAATGCGAAAAAAATCCAGATCGAGTACGACAAAGGAAGCAAACGCGACAAGCAAAAAAGAGAGCTGGTTTATGTTTGGGCCGATGGCAAGCTAGTTCAAGAAACACTCGCTAATGAAGGGTTGGCAGTAGCCCGAGACACGAAGGGGAAAAATAAAAAGTACCTTGATCAAATTCAAACTGCGGAGAAAAAAGCCAAAGAACAAAAGCAAAATATTTGGAGTATCGAGAATTACGCGCAGGCTGGTAAAGGCTACAGTCAAGCCGTCGTTGATGCTCATAAAAAAGCGCTAAAAGAAGCAGAGGCCGCTAAAAAAGCGGAAGCAGAGCGGCTGAAAAAAGAGCAAGAAGCCAAAGCTGCAGAAGAAAAACGCGCTGCGGAACAGGCCGAGGCTGACAGAAAAGCCGAAGAAAAGCGGGCCGCGGAACAAGCAGAAGCGGCTAGAAAGGCCGAAGAAGCTCGAATCGCCCAAGAAGCTGCCGCTCAGCAAGCAGCTGCAGCACAGGCACAAGCTGAGGCCGAAGCACAGCAGCAAGCAGCCGCCGAGCCTGCTCAAGGGCAGACGGTTTATGTCACACCCACTGGCAGCAAGTACCATACCCACAAATGCGGGAACGGTACGTACACACCAGCTACACTAGAAGAAGCACAAGGGCGCGGATTAGAGCCGTGTTCGAAATGTTTTTAATTTAAAAGAGGAATGCCAAAATTGGCATTCCTCTCTTTTTATTCTTTAACCGGCTCAAAATTCTCGGCTCCGCCAAGATTATCGATCTGGAATTTATCCTCGTCTTCGTTGTAGCGCAGCGTGGCTTTCTTGTAACGAAAGACTTCATTCACACCGTCCGTGTCATCCGAATAGGCCGTGTTGTAATCAATCAAGTATTGAACGGTATAAACATCCTTGCCCGTCATGGTCACTGATTCCACTTCGGCTTTAGCATCAACCCCTGATCTTTTATCACTTGTTCGAAGTTCATTGATAAATTTCTCGAAGTCTTGCTCATCCGGATTTTTCATGCCGTCAACAAAGTACTTCGCCAAATCGTTTCTTCCCCTCGTACCAAAGTCGCTGAATTTACTAGTATAGCTGGATAGGCTTCTGTACAAACTGTCTAAAAAACTTTGAACATCAGCCTTTGATTGAACATTCATAAAATTCAAATGGATCACTGAATCATAACTATCCGATTCATATTCGTCAGCCATAAATTGCGTAGCCGCAATTTGATACGTGTCGCTAGTCAACTGATCGGCCGCTGTTTTATAAGTTAGCTGCACCTTCATCCCTTGGTGCCAGATCACATCTTTGATCTCTGCTTCCTCATTTTTGATCGTTCCAACTTCCTTGTCATTCAGCAAAACTTTCGCGCCGTCGATATTCGACATGACTTTGAAGGAAATCTTATGCAGGTTGATCGTGATGTGACTGTTGGTCTCAAATTCAGGATTATGGTAGCGAACCAAGTCTTGTGTAAATGAAGATACTTCATTGTCTAATTTTCCCGCGACTTGATAGCTGCCCGGTGTCATTGGTCCCCAAGTCGTTTCGTAATTACTGCCTTTAGAGGTCGCTAGTTTTTTATCATCTAAGGTCAGCTGCATGTCTGACTGATCCGTCGTGACTGTCACATAGACCGGCTGAATCACTAATCGGTAACGTGGGAATAAGCCTAAGTATTTTCCTTTTTCATGAATTGAAAAGTCGACTAATTGACTCGGGTTGTGTTTTAAATCCCTTAAAAAGTCAGCGTAGTCCTTTTTATGTCCGTCCGCTTGATAATAGCTGATGAATTTTTTCAGATTCGCGGCGGAAACTTCATAATTAGGATCTTCCGAGATGACGACCTCCGCCATTTTTTCAGGGTCCTGCGTTTTAAACGTCTGTTCCAACCGGCTCAACTGTTGCGGATAACTATAATAGTAACGGCCAAACAGCAGTCCACCTACTAGTAATACCACGATCGCCAAACCTGCTCCGATGCCAATTTTTTGGTTCTTTGATAATGATTTTTTTGGAGGAACTGCCGGTCTCACCGCTGCTTTTAACGGCTGACCGCAATTAGGACAAAATTCGGCATCTGCCGGAAGCACTTCGCCGCAATTGGGACAGAAATGCTGCTCTTTCAGCTCCTTTTTCTTTTCTTCCTCTGCTAAAATTTCTAGTTCTACAGGAATGTCCACTGCGAATGGCTGACCGCATTCTTCGCAAAAATGAGCCTCCGCCAAATTTTCATGACCGCAATTAGGGCAATTTTTCATTGATATCCTCCCGATTCATTCGTTTGATTCTACCTATTGATTGTAGCAAATATAACAATCAAAGAGGCTATTATTTTTTACAAATCAAAAAGGCACTCTCTCCTATTGAGAAAGTGCCTCTGTATATTTGTTTAGACGATCGACATTCCGCCATCAACCACGATGAACTGGCCATTTGTATAGCTTGAAGCATCGCTTGAGAAGTAAAGAATCGTCCCATTCAATTCCCCATGCTTGCCTGGACGGCTCATTGGATTCAGACCTTGATATAGGTTCAAGAAATCATCTGATTTAAACAATGTATCTTCCGTCATCTCAGATTCAAACAGACCTGGTCCGATTGCATTGGTGGTAATATTGTATTTTCCGTAGCTAGCTGCCATACCTTTAGTCAATCCTAAGACTGCTGCTTTGCTGGCATTGTACGAATGGCGGATAAAGACGTCTTCTTTGTCGGCCATGATCGCGTTGATCGATGCCACATTGACGATTCTTCCGTAGTTGTTATCCATCATATGCTTCACAACGTATTTGCTAACTAAGAAGATCCCCTTCACATTCACATCCATTGATTTATCAAAGTCTTCCACAGTCAACGAATCCACGCCGCCGCGCACCGCGATACCTGCATTGTTCAATAGAATATCCAGATGACCAAAATGATCATACGCTGTTTGGATACCGGCCTTGACGTTTTCTTCATCTGTCACGTCCATTTTGATCGCTAAAACATCACGATCCATTTTCTTGATCTCTTCTGCGACTTCTTCTAAACGTTCCAAACGTCTAGCCAACAAGACCACATCTGCTCCGGCTTCCGCATATGCAATCGCCGCATCTCGGCCTAAACCGCTGCTCGCACCTGTTACCACTGCTACTTTTCCATTTAAATCAAACATAGAATCCAACTCCTCCTTTATTGTTAGCGTATTCACTCTTACACTATTAACGGTACCTAAGATGGTAGGGGAATGTCAATAGCTTGTGAAAAAAAGAGTTGCCCTCAGTCGTTTAAGCCTGATTTCTCGTCTCAAAAACCTCTTTAGCGATTGTGATCGCATTTAAGACTTTGGGAAAACCCACATATGGGATACAGTGGGTAAACACTTCAATGATCTCCCGTTCCGTGAGTCCGACATTTAATGACCCGTTGATATGAACAATTAATTGGTTCTTGGTATCGCCCTGCGTCAGCAAGCTGGTGATCGTGACGATTTCCCGCTCTCTAAAGGATAAGACATCATTCTCATAAATATCTCCAAAAGCAAATTCCAAAATATAACGCCCGACATCAGGAGCAATGTCTTGCAGTGCTTGGATCACCCGTTCACCGGCCTCCCCATCAATCATTTGTAAATTCTTACTTCCCTGTTCGAATCTTTTTTCGCTCATAGCAGTTCCTGCCTTCTTTATGGTACAGTACTATAAACTATCAAGTAGACTTTATAGCAAGACAGAAATTTTTAGTGTCTGATATTCATAAACTAATTGAAAAATATTTTGTTAAGGAGAAATGGGATGTATAAAATCAGTGAAGTTGCCGAGTTGATCGGCTTCAGCGTTCCGACATTGCGGTATTATGAAGAATTAGGAATTATTACTCCTGCGAAAGATAAAAACGGCTATCGCGAATATAACGAAGCAGATATCGAGTGGCTGCGTTTCATCCATCGCTTAAAGCAAACGGATATGGACCTAAAGACAATCCAAAAGTATTCCCGACTGAGAAGCCAAGGTGATCAAACAATCGAAAAACGAATGAAGCTATTGGCTACACAAAGAAATCGTTTGTTAGCGGAAAAAAGAAAAATTGACGATCATTTAGCCTTTCTGGAAAGTAAACAGGCGACCTATAAAAAACTGCTCGCCGACAGAGACCGCTGATTCTTCAGAAACTATAGTTTCCAATCCATCAAAAAAATCGAGTAATCTCTGCGCTCGCCGCGATTTGCGAAACAATCATTTCAGTTTGCTCCTTCTCCTGCTGGAACAGCTTATAATCATAGAAAAGGAGGAGTTAATAATGTGGGTTTACAATAGCGAGGTTTTAGAGACATCCGTGAAATGGTTTAAGGATAGCGCCAGTGTGGAGGATATGGAGCGGTTAGATGACTTGATCAACAGTCGTGCGGCCGAGGGTTGGGAATTTGTGACACATTCCTATATGGCTAATGTCATCGCAACGAAAAGCGCGATTCTAGTCACCTTTAGAAAAGAAAAATAAAGCTGTATTCGCTAAAGACTGGGGAAAAATACCCAGTCTTTTTTTGTGGTTTTGATTTCTTCAATTCTTCACAAGTATTTACAATAGCTTCTGTTGCCTGCCTCATTGATATAAACCCTATGAGATTAAGTTAATTGGCTGGTCATCACTTTTATTATTGTCATTTTTAATTAAAAAATTGTTTAAAAATAACTTGCATTTGTTTTGTTTTTCACCTAAACTTTATATTTAGAGAGAATGAGAATCATTATCATTTATTAAGGGGTGAGTCATTGAAAAGAAAAGGACTTTTTCTTGTTTTGCTTTTATTAAGCGCTCTCTCTATTTTTATCGGAGTAAAAGATTTGATGGTGCAAGCTCTGCTCCACGGCGATTCGCAGCAATGGCTGATCGTGGCGACCACTCGTCTTCCGCGAACAATCAGCTTGATCTTAGCTGGTGCGACGATGAGCATTTGTGGACTGATTATGCAGCATCTCACTCAAAATAAATTTGTTTCGCCAACAACTGCCGGGACAATGGATAGTGCTCGTCTGGGTATTTTGCTGGTCATGCTTTTCTTGCCTAACGCCTCCACCGCAGCTCGAACGCTTGCGGCGTTTATTTTTGCCTTTTTCGGGACGATGGTTTTCCTAGGCTTAAGCCGCCTGCTTCCAACGAAGGACCCGATCTTTCTGCCGCTGTTAGGCGTAATGTTCGGCAATATCGTGGGTTCTGTGGCTACCTTTTTTGCCTATCAATTTCAATTGATTCAAAACATGTCTTCTTGGCTGCAGGGAAATTTTTCCTTGGTCGCAAAAGGCAGCTATGAGCTGCTCTATCTGACGATCCCGCTATTTTTTATTATTTATTTTTTTGCCTATTTTTTCACAATCGTTGGTTTAGGCGAAGATGTCGCTGTCAACTTGGGTGTCAATTATCGCCTGACTCAAACATTAGGCATCGGTTTAGTGGCTGCGGCTAGCGGATTAGTCCTAATTATGGTGGGAACGGTTCCCTTTTTAGGCGTGATCGTACCGAATATCGTTTCCCTGATCTATGGCGATCACGTAAAACAAAATCTATGGATTACCGCGCTGTGCGGCAGTCTATTTTTAATGGCCTGTGATATTATCTCGCGGATCGTCATCGCGCCGTATGAGGTGCCGGTCAGCTTGACGGTCGGTATTTTAGGCAGTCTGATCTTTATCTATTTATTGGTTAGGAGGAACCGCGCATGAAGTTCTCTCTGCCAAAAAAAGAGCTACTGCTGATTAGTCTTACGATCCTGGCACTGCTCCTATGCGGACTTTATCTGACTTACAACACCTACGGCAACATCCAATTTGCGTTGATGCTGCGAGGGAAAAAAGTAGCTGCCTTCGTGCTGGTCGCCTTGGCAACGGGGATGGCGACAGTCAGTTTCCAATCCATGACCCAAAACCAATTTTTGACGCCAAACATTCTCGGCTTAGACTCCATGTATGTGCTGATTCAAACGATCTTATTTTTTGTCGTTGGCGGAGTCAACATGCTGTCGCAGGAACAGACTTCGATCTTTTTGCTCAGCATTCTATTGATGGCCTTATCAAGTTTGCTATTAGCCAAGGTTTTACTAAAAAGGCGGCAAAATGATCTATTTATTCTGCTGATGCTGGGAATGATCTTCGGGACCCTATTCAGCAGCACCAGCAACTTTTTGCAAGTCATGATGGACCCGAATGAATATGATTTGCTGCAGGGGCGGCTTTTTGCCAGCTTCAGCAATATCAACACTACCCATTTAGGATTGGCTGCCGGAATTATTTTACTAGGCTCCTTCATTTTATTCGCGGTCAATCGCTATTTAGATGTTTTGCATCTAGGTGGGGATCAAGCGACGAACTTAGGTATTTCGCTGAATACGTTCCAGATCCTTCTGCTTTTTTTAGTCAGTCTGCTGACCGGAACAGCGACCGCACTAGTCGGTCCGATCACCTTCTTAGGATTTATCGTTGCGAATATCAGTTACCAGCTGATGCCGACCTATCGCCACAGCTATTTATTTCCAACCGCGATCTTGCTGGGCATTATCTTTTTAGTCGGCAGTCAATTTTTAGTCGAACAAGTTTTCCATTTAAAGACTACGGTCAGCGTCGTTACTCAGTTTTTCGGTGGTCTGTACTTTATCGGGAAAATTATTTATGAAAGGAGGCGGCAAAGATGATCGATCTCAAAGAGGTCTCAAAAAATTACGGTGCAAAGAAGGTCGTTTCCGAAGTCTGTTTGCCAATCAAGGAGGAGCAGCTGACCGCGTTTATCGGACCAAACGGCGCAGGAAAAAGTACCCTGTTGTCGATGATCAGCCGCTTGATCACAATCGACGCGGGACAGATTTATCTCGATCACAACGAGGTCAAGGCTTGGCGTTCTAATGAACTAGCCAAAAAATTATCGATCTTAAAGCAAAGCAACGGCGTGAATCTGCGAATTACGGTTCGTGAGCTGGTCAGCTTTGGACGTTTTCCATATTCGAAAGGCCGTTTGACCAGCATGGATCAAGACTTGATCGACTATGCGCTAGAGAAGCTTGGATTAGTGGAAATGGCGGAAGATCAAATCGATACCTTATCTGGCGGTCAATTGCAGCGGGCATATATCGCGATGATCTTAGCGCAGGACACCGACTATATCCTATTGGATGAACCGCTGAATAATTTGGATATGAATCATTCGGTACAGCTGATGCAGACTCTGCGCCGCTTGGTCGAAGAAGAACATAAAACGATTCTTCTAGTCATTCACGATATCAATTTCGCGGCAAGCTACGCGGACGAGATCGTTGCGATGAAAGCCGGACAGATTTTCGCTCACGGAACAACGAATGAGATGATCCAGCCGCAGATATTGAACGCGCTATACGAAATGGATATCAAAATTTGCGAACTAGACGGCAAACGATTTTGTATGTATTTCAATTAAAAACAGGTATTTAGCCTCAAAATGAAGGCTTTAATTATAAATTAGGGGGAATTAGGAATGAAAAAATATATAGTAGGCTTATCGCTGGTTTTACTTGGTTTAGGATTGGCCGGCTGCGGTTCAACGACGAATGAAAGCAGCAGTGATTCATCCGGCAAAGCGGCAACAAGCAGCACCGTTAAGGATGAAACACTCGAAGTGAAGGACTCCAACGGCAAGGTGACCGTACCAAAGAATCCGAAGAAGGTCGTCGTTTTCGATAATGGCTCTTTGGATACCTTGGATGCTTTAGGGGTTGGTGATACAATCGTCGGCGCAGCAACGGATAACTTGCCCGCTTATCTAAAAGAATACAAAAAAGTAGACTCCGCTGGCGGAATCAAAGAACCGGATCTAGAAAAGATCAATCAAATGAAACCAGATTTGATCATTATTTCCGGTCGTCAAAGCGATTTTCTAGATCAATTAAAAGAGATCGCACCAACGATGTACCTAGCAGTAGATACTTCAAATACATGGAACTCAATCAAACAAAATGTTGAAACACTAGGCCAAATCTTCGGCAAAGAAAAAGCAGCTAAAAAGCAATTAGCCGAATTAGAGACCAGCATCAAAGAAACCAAAGCAAAAGCGGAAGAAAGCAAAGACAAAGCTTTGACTGTCTTGGTCAATGAGGGACAATTGTCTACGTATGGCAAGGATTCACGCTTCGGAATCGTTTATGATACCTTTGGTTTTGCGGAAGCCGATGATGCCATCAAGGCCTCTACCCATGGTCAAAGTGTTTCTTATGAATATGTTTTAGATAAAAATCCGGATGTTCTCTTCGTCGTCGATCGGACGAAGGCAATCGGCGGAGACGACAGCAACAACAATGTTGCCGACAATGAGTTAGTCGCTCAAACGACCGCCGGCAAAAACAAAAAGGTCATCTCGCTGCAGCCAGATGTTTGGTACCTAAGCGGCGGCGGATTAGAATCCGTTAAAATGATGCTGGATGACGTCAACAAAGCCTTTGAATAATAGAAAAAAGCCTTGATCTCAAATTGATCAAGGCTTTTTCTTTCGTTCGACTAATTTAACGCAAAATACAAAGGCGCAAGTTCTTCCAACGTCTGTCGTATGACTTGTTCCGTATTTGGTATGCTGGTTTCTTTGAAAAATAATTTCCCCAATTGAAAACTGCGACCCTGCATCGCCTTCATCAGCTTTTCTGGCTGTGCACCATCTGCCAGAAATTCAGCCAGCGGAAGATGGTCCGCTAATTCATGTTCGACCTGCGGCCAGATATAGTAATCCTTGATATCTATACCCTTACGCCACTCATTTAGCATGGCCAACAGGGTATTATACTCCGTTAAACTTCCTGCTCGTTCTTCGCTTTTATAATGCTGAAACATCAAATACACTTGAAGCTGCTTCTTGTTCAGCAGCACCGCCAGACAGGCATTTTGATTCTCATGCTGCGGATCACGATAGGCACTCCAAAAATGATTGCGCAAATTCCAGCCGTTGGTCCAGCTTTCAATCTTTGGTTTTTCCATCCGATATTCTTTCGGCAGCGACTTTGCGACCGCTTGCTGCAACGCTTTCCACTTTTGCCAGTGCGCTTGATAGTCGTGCTTAATCTGTTCGATTTCTTCACTGGAATACTGTTCCTTTAATTGCTTAAAGGCAAATGACTTCCGATCAAACAATTGGAAATCATCGCTTGCTACTTCCATAACCTCGCCTCTTCTCATTCACTCGTTCTTATTGTAATCAGCTATTATGATTTATTCAAACGAAGTCCCTCTACAAAAAGACACCTTCTCGTTGGAAGAAGGTGTCTCGAAATCAATTAAATTTCCTATTCGTTGATGGCCTCGATTCCTTGCTGCTTCATCTTTTCGAGATGCTCCAGCATCGTTTGCACCTGTTCCAACGAATGTCCCTTCCAGTTCGGTACTTCACCGACTATTTTCAGTGGCTGCCGCGTTCGATACGACCGCGTAGGATTCCCAGGAAATTTTTTATCCGTCAAGTTAGGATCATTTTCGAAGATTCCTGTCGGTTCGACTTGATAGATTCGCTGCGGCTTGTCTCCCAATGCTAATTCTGCGCCCCAGATCGCTGCCTCCAATGTCGCCGAAAAATAAACAAAATTCGCTTTGGCTTGTTTGCCATAATTGGAATTTTTGCCCGCTTCAAGCAAATCCCCTGCGTTCAACTCAGCTTTTGTCCCATGGTAGAACGGACCCTCATCCAATACTTCCTTCATCGAATCACTCCATTACCGTTTTTCTGTAACTGAGTAGTTTAACAGCAACCATGCTGCATGTAAAATTATTCGGTCGGCTTCACTTCCGACAGCTGCTCCGCAAACTGCCACGTCTCACCATTATCGGAAGAACGATACAGGCAGGCGAACATCTTGCCCTGATCAATGCCAGCAATTTTCACTAGATAGAATTTCGCTTCTAGTTGGCCTGTACCAATCTGAGTAACTTCATTAGGCGATTGGAAAATATCTAACCCCCCAGTTTGATATTCTTTCGGAATTGTTACAACTGCAACTTTCAACGTCTTTCCACCATTATTTGTATAATAAATCTTCTCTCGTGTCGAAACAAAACCCAACATTGGGTCGATGAAGCTAATGTTTTGGACAGGTTGATATACACCAGCACGATTACCGGGATACCAAGTTTTTCCGTAGTCCATAGTCTGATAAACTTCTACTCCTTCAGCAGAATTGACACTTCCTATATTTGAATATACTAAAACCCCACTACCATTAGCAAAAAATTGTGCTTTACGATAACGTATTCCACGAACATTTTCTGATACGAGCGATTTTTGCCACGTTTTTCCATTGTCATGAGAAGCCAAAAAATACAGCTTTACATCATCTTCAGAATAAATGAACCAAGAGAAATCCGGCGAAACATTGTACGTTTTATCCATCCAGTAACCCATCGGTATTTCACCGCTAGTTAATAAATATCTACCTGTACGCATCCATTCAGGCTTCAGCGGGACGAATGACCATGATCCACCACCATCAGTCGTCATATAAAGTTCATGGGTTTCATTATTGAAGTCCAATTGATTGACTTGGTTTATCTGCCTATTCGGTGCTGTCCCCTGCTGAATCAGTAAATCGTCACTAGACAGCATTGTTTCACTGGAGGAGGTCGAAACCGTTCTTCCTGGTGAATCACCATCAAGAAGATGGTGTTGGTTCCTTCTGCTCTGAGCGATGGTTCCTGCTACTCCAGCAAAAAACAAGCAAATGATTAGAACAACCCATTTACGATTGATTTTTGAGTTTTTCGAAGAAGGTAACGTTATTGATATTGGTTCATCAACCAGAACAAATAATTGCAAAGAAGAAAAACCAAAAAATATTTTCTGATTTCCCAAATAAATCTTCTCTTCATCCATTGTAATCAGCAGTTCAACACAGTTTTCCTTCAATAACCGAATCTTCAGCTTTTCTGATTGTTCCGCTAAATAATAAGAATCATCATCTTGATAAATAATTGGATATCTTTCTGTTTTCTGAACACATCGTACTAAAAAGCGTTGGAACGATCTCCGCAGAACAATTCCCTGAATCAAATTAATGCTAAATAAAAACACTGCCAATACTGCGATTAGAATTCCCAAAACCGCTGAACCATGCAACCAATAATTGCTATCGGTCGTTCCGCCCTGCCCATGTAGATGTTGATAAGCAAAACTTCCAATCACAAAAAAAACTACACAGACGGCAACTATGTATAGAAAAGCAGAAATCAGATTTTGGTGACGATTTTTTTGTGCTTGCCGATATATCGGCTCTGCCGCCGAAAGCAATTCGATGATTAATAACTCCTGATCCATAATTTCTCCTGTCAAATAGCCCATTTCACTCATTATCTGCCATAACACAACCAATGAACAGGAATTTTTTGCTAAAAAATTTATAAAAAATGAATAACAAAATCGCATCAATATTAAAGTTTTGTACAAAAGTTAGGTAATTTTCCCCGAAAAAAAAAGCCTAGAGAATTTCTCTAAGACTTTTTCAAATTACCTGAAAATTCGTGCATCCCTTTACGGATATAAGTGAAGCCTGAATAAAGAACCACTGCGATCACGACCCAAGTCAATACGTTCATGTTTAAGCCAGTAACGAAGCGGGTTGCAACGATCACTCCAAGAATCCCGCCGACTGTAATCGCCAAGCTGACTTTCCGAGAATAATCGCCAGATTTAATGAAGTTTGTTCCAGCAACCGGCATCAGACCGGCACATGAAGCCATCATGATGGGAAAAGCGACCAAAGGACTCAGACCTAACATGTAAACCATCGCCATACAAGGTGCATACAGCCCAACACCGATCGTCATCAAAGCACCCAAAATAAAGTTGCCGACGATACCGATGATCAATTTTATTCCAGTCAAACTAGTTAAATGATTGCCCGTTCCCAATAGATCAAGTAAGCCCAATTGTTTCAATGCCATCAGTGCCGCAGTGATGATCAATGCGATCCCCATGTAAAATTGCACTTTTTTCTCAGGCAGTTTGCTGACCGTTTTTGATCCGATGTATGAACCCACGATCGCTGCGAGTACTAATGAGAATAGTGTTAACGGTGCTACTTTTACTACTGTGATAAAAATAAATGCTTCAATAATTACCGGAACCGTGTGTGAAACATTCAACGTTCCTGGCAATTGACGGTCGTTGTCCAATTGTTTAGTCGTTTCTAACAACATCGTCGTCGGCGCAAAGCTCCCGATCCCCAACGTATCCATCGCATCTGTAATAAAACCAATCACACCAGAAATAAGAAAGTTCCCGCCGCCCCAGTTTCCGCGTTCTGCGATCAAATCGCGAACAAAATAAAAAAGATAATAAACCAATAGAACCGCTAGCAGTCCCAACAAAATTTGTACCATACTTTTTCTCCTCTAAATAAATTAATCAATGAAAGCTCTTTTTCCTTTTAAGATAATACAACAATTCACAAGTATTTTGACTTAAATCCACTAACAGTTTGATGATAGCCGTCCAATAATCATTAGAGGATTCTATGAGTTTTCTCCAAAAGCAAAAAAATAACCTTCAATTACTTGAAGGTCATTCACTCAAAACAAAATAATTATTTTCGGGATCCGCGAAATTAAACAGCCGTTTCCCGCCTTGCTCCATAATCGGATTGACTTTAGGACTAAGCTTTTGCAGCTGCCCATGATATTGCTCTAAGTCCGAAACCTTCAATAATAGTGAAGGGAAATTATCCACCACTTCTGGAGAAACACGTTTAATAAAATTACGATCAAACAAAACCATCTGCACTGAATCAAATAACTCAACTGTGACTTGCAGCGATTCATCCGGCATCGTTTGCTGAGAGACGATCTTTCCGCCTAATCCTTCTTGCCAAAAGGCCGCTGAACCGGCGACATCATCGACATACAGCATGATCTCAATCCCTTTAAGCATTTTTCTCCACCACCTCTTTCAGACGAAAACGAACCATCTCTTTGATCAAGTCGACCGGTAGTTCTTTCTTATAAGGAATCTGCAAGGCGCCTTTTGAGGTTTTATACTCTTTCAATTGTTCATGGAAAGCAGTCATCGCACTCGGAGTTGGATAAAAACCTAAATGTTTCTTCATCGCGCCAAAGTGAACTAGATTCTCCGTTAAATAAAATGTCGGCATTCCGTATGAAAGTTTTTCCGTTGTTTCTACCGGGACCATTTCTTTGATGACTTGATAAATTTCTTTCAACATTGGCTGCTGGTCTTTTTCAGCCTCGTTGATATATTGTTCTATCGGTGACATCGCTTCACACCCTTTTTTCTTTTTAGTCTAGCGGAAATCGCTGAAAAGGTATACAAACTTGCTCTACTCATCCTTCAGCATATCGCCTAAAGAAAAACCATCGAAGGTCTCACCATCATAATACTTCAGCAGCTGATCGGCCGTTAATAATGAAGAGGTCATCTCTTCTTCCTTATCTTCCACCTGGTTCAACGCGGCATATTCTTGATACTGCTCCGCCAATTGGCGGTACATCGCTTTTTTCGAGGCCCCTTCTCCGACAAGAAAAGGCAGTTCCTTAATGTGTCCACGATAGAGCGGCAAATCATTCACCCATTCAATTGGCTGTTCCACGACGGTTAGCTGAACCTCGGCAAAAATATCTTCATACATTAGTTTTCTTCCTCTCGCATTTTTCGGTACTGACGCGGCGTAACGCCTTCGATCTGTTTGAACCGCTTATAAAAAAAGGCTTTATCTTTATAGCCTAAGCGCTCCACGATCGCCTGAGCAGTCAGATCCGTCTGTTCCAAATATTGTTTACAACGTTCAATTTTGCGTAATAAGACGATTTCTGTGAAGGAGTGCCCCGTCTTTTCCTTCAACAAACTCGATAAATAATTCGGGTGAAAATGGAATTTCCGCGCAACCTCCTCCAACGTCACCTGCTCCAAACGCGCATCGATATACGCCAACAGCTCTTCTGTCAGTTGTCCATTCGATACAAAATTATCTTTGGCAATCAAGCGTTCCGGCTCCGCCTGACTGATCTCGACAATTAAAAGTACAAACGCCGATTTGGTGACCTTATTGTTAAAGTACGCCATCTTGACAACTTGTTTTAACAGCAGCAGCGTATAAAAATGAACATCCGTCACCGCCGCAAAATCATAAATCAAATAGCGGCTGATTCCCCTGAACTCCTCACTCAACGCCTCCACAAAGAAACGATACAGCTGCGGCTCTTCGAAGAATTGACCCAGCAGCGACTCCGTGAAATAGCCCGGCTTGAAATAGAATGCGATCACTTCAGCTTCGGCATCGCCGTTATAAGAAAGCTTCGTAGCCGCATTCGTTAAAATCAGCCCACCCGCACTCAAACAACTTTCCGAGCCATCGATCGCAACTCTGACAGACCCCTTCATAATATACAGCATTCGAATAAAATCGGACGGGACCTCAATCAGGTCCGTCGTTTCTCTAGTCACAAAAGCGGCGATCTCCCGGCGTGGGTTCTCGGAAAAATGCTGAACCTCGCCAATCATTTGCCCATCATCGCCTAGATAACAATCCAGCGTTTTTAAAAATTGATAGAAGCTGGCATATTGTACTGCTGTAACATCCATTTTCTCACCACCTTAGAATCGAACACTTTATTCTTTATCTACACTATTTTAAATAAGTCTCTATCAGCATATAATTTCTTTATTGATTGTATCACCTTTTGAAAATTAATACATTTGATTCAAACACTTATAAGGAGGATTTACTATGAAAATTGGTTTTATCGGTGCTGGAAATATGGCATCCGCAATCGTTGAAGGAATTGTTCAGAAAGGATTCAGCAACCCGGAGGACATCTATTTATATGATATTTCAACAGAGAAGGTTCAAGCCTTCGCTGAAAAAGTTGGGGCTCACGCGTTGAATGATCCCCAAGAGGTCATCAAAACAGTCGATACATTGATCTTGGCAGTCAAACCAAATGTCATCAAGGGAGTATTGCTGGAAGCCAAAGACGCCATCTTGCAAAATGATCCATTGATCGTCTCGATCGCTGCTGGAACCAGTACAGAAGCCATCTATGACGTCTTTGAAACCGATCAGCCAATTCGAATCGTCCGCGTAATGCCGAACATGAACGCAATGGTCGGCGAAGGTGCTGCCGCCGTATGCGGAAATGTCAGCGCAACGAAGGAAGATCTCGCAACGATCATCGATCTATTTAATGCAGTCGGCAAAGCTTGGCCATTAGAAGAAAAATATTTCTCGATCTTCACAGCGATCGCTGGGAGCTCGCCTGCTTATACATTCTTATTTATCGATTCCATCGCTCGAGCTGCGGTGAAGAACGGCTTACCAAAAGACATCGCTCTGGAAATGGCGACCCAAGCTGTTCTAGGCAGTGCAGAAACATTAGCTCACAGTAAAGAAAATCCGTGGACCTTAATCGATCGTGTAAGTTCACCGGGTGGAACGACCGTCGCCGGAATCGTGGAATTAGAAGACAACGCCTTTATCTCAACCGTGATCAAAGGTATTGATGCAACGATCCGAAAAGACGAAGAGTTAGGAAAGAAATAGCAAAAGAAGGTTATGCCTGATAATCGGCATAACCTTCTTTTTTTACATATGAATCGGCATTCCCAACCCGACTTCACAGGCATCCATCACCATTTCAGATAGTGTTGGATGACCATGGATCGTCAGAGAAATATCTTCCAGCGTCAGATAGGATTCGATCGCCAAAGTGATCTCAGCCACTAAATCACTTGCGTTGACTCCGACAATCTGAGCACCTAAGATTAATTCCGTTTCCGCTTCAAAGACTAAACGAACAAAGCCTTCCGTTGCATTCAAGGATAAGGCACGTCCATTGGCTTGCATCGGGAAATTCGCTGTCTTAGCCTTGATCCCCGCCGCTTTCGCCTCCGCCAACGTATATCCGACTGTCGCCACTTCTGGATCGGTGAAGCAAATTGCTGGAATCGCACGATAATCTTTCGCAACATTCTTGCCGCCGATCACTTCTGCCGCTACTTTCGCTTCATAGCTGGCTTTATGAGCCAATGCTAGACCGGGAACGATATCGCCGATAGCAAAAATAGTTTTCTGTGATGTGCGGTATTGCTCATCCACTTGAATCAAGCCGCGTTCTGCCAGCTTGACGCCCGCTTTTTCCAATCCTAAGTTTTCGGTATTCGGTCTGCGGCCGACTGTTACCATCACGTAATCCGCTTCGATCGTTTGCGTCTTCCCTTTGACTTCAAACTCTACCGCTACCCCATTCGCTGTCTCGGTCGCTTTTTTAGCTTTCGCACTGGTAAAGATCTCTACCCCGTTTTGCTTGAACTTTTTCGCAACCAATTGTTGAATGTCGCTTTCAAAATTCGGAACGATGTTTTCCGCTCCTTCAATGATCGTTACTTCTGATCCTAGATTGCGATACGCGCCGCCCAGCTCAGAGCCAACGATTCCGCCGCCGATAATAATCAGCTTCTTCGGAATTTCCTTCAAATTCAAACCGCCAGTAGAATCTACTACACGGCCGCCAAAGGCAAAACCGGGAATCTCGATTGGACGACTGCCGGTAGCGATAATCGCATGCTTAAACTGCAATTTCTCTTCGCCTTTGCTAGTGGTGATCGTTAGATTTTGCGGACCCGTAAATTGCGCCCGTCCCATAATCACCTCAGCGCCATTCCTCTTCAACAGCATTGCGACACCTGAAGTCAGCGTTTTAACGACCTTTTGATCTTTCCATTGCTGAGTCTTCGTAAAATCCAACTGAGCATCTTTGACACTTAATCCAAGGAAGTCAGAATGCTGCGCCTCTTGGTAACGATGTCCAGCCGTGATCAACGCTTTTGAAGGAATGCAGCCAACATTTAAGCACACTCCGCCGATATGTTCAGCTTCTACTACGGTCACCTTTTGTCCTAATTGTGCGGCACGGATCGCCGCTACATAGCCGCCCGGTCCTGCACCAATTACGACTGTATCTGTCTTTTTCGTCATACTCAGCCTCCTCTACAGCAACAAGCTCATTGGATTTTCTAACAAGTCAACGATCATACTTAAGAATGCCGCCGCTGGAGCGCCGTCAGCAACCCGATGATCAAAAGAAAGACATAGATTCAATGCGGTGATTGTTGTGACTTGTGAGCCTTCCGGTGTATCTGCAACAACCAATTTATCATAGCTTCCGCCGACGCCTAGAATCGCAACTTCCGGTAAGTTGATGATTGGATTGAAGGTTTGAACTTTACTGCGGCCTAACGAACTAATTGTAAAAGTGCCGCCGCTCATTTCGGCTGGCATCAATTGACCATCCCGCGCTTTTTTCGTCACTGCTTTTACAGCTGCGGTCAAATCACTTAAGCCTTTTTGATCTGCTTGCTCTACGACCGGTACGACTAATCCATCAGAAACCGCGACTGCCACACCAAGGTTTACATGATCAAAACGTTTGATTCCTTCAGCATAGGCATTAGCATTGAATTCTGGATAAGCCTTTAGGGCTACCATTGCTGCTTTTGCGATTATTTCCAAGAAGGATAGCCGTTCGTCCGTGCGTTCTTCTACCATCGGCAGCAATTGTTTACGCAGCTCGATTACTTTGGTTAGATCGACTTCGGCATTCATCGTGACATGCGGGATCGTGTGCTTGCTTTCCGACATCTTGTCTGCGATAGCTTTGCGCATACCGCTCCAAGGAATTAGCTCGCCTTCCGCTGCTTTTGGTGCCGCAGCTACTGTCGGCTCTTGATATTCCTTCACGTCCAGTGCTTGAATCCGGCCTTTCGGTCCAGAACCTTGTACTTTCTGCAAATTGATCCCTTTTTCGCGGGCAATGCGGCGAGCCGCTGGTGTTGCGCGAACTTTTGTCGTTGTTACAGTTGTTTCTTCGTTGGATTCTGTTGGTTCCGCGACTTCTGCTACTTCTTCAGCTTCCGTTTCCTCCGCTGCTTCTGCTTCAGCACCCGGCATCTCCGCAGGAACGTCTTCCCCGGCCTCACCAATATAGGCAATCACGGAATTCACCGGTGCACTATCTCCGTCGCCGATATATTTTTTGAGTAAAATTCCTTCATCATAGGCTTCCGCTTCGATCGCGATTTTGTCGGTCATGACTTCAAAAATCGCTTCTCCGACCTCGACGGAATCGCCTTCATTTTTTAGCCAAGTTGTGATCGTTCCGACATCCATCGTCGAACTTAACTTTGGCATCAATACTTCATTCGCCATCTCTATCCCCCCTTATGCCATTAATCCGCGACAAGCGTCAACGATATCCTCTACCTGAGGAACTGCTTTTTTCTCAAGCTCTGGGTGATACGGCATCGGGATTTCTTTACCTGCTAAACGGATGATCGGTGCATCTAAGAAATCAAAGCATTCTTCTTCTGCAATCACACTGGCTAATTCAGCGCTGAAGCCGCTGCGTTTCACTGCTTCCGTCACCACGACTGCTTTCCCCGTTTTAACAACCGAATCAATGATTGTCTGCTTATCCAGTGGTACCAATGTGCGTGGATCGACAACTTCGATTTGAATGCCTTCTTCTGCCAAAATATCGGCGGCTTCCAACGCTTTGTGCACCATGATTCCAGTCGCTACGACAGAAATATCCGAGCCATCTCGTTTGATGTCTGCCACACCAATCGGAATCGTGTATTTTCCTTCCGGCACATCAGAGCTCGTCCGGTAGCAAAGCTTGTGCTCATAAAACATGACAGGATTATTGTCTTCAATCGCCGCATGCAGCAAACCTTTTGCATCATAGGCGGTCGCCGGTTGAATGACTTTCAAGCCAGGTACGTGTGCCGTCCAGTTTTCTAAACTCTGCGAGTGCTGTGCCGCTGCACCGGTTCCCGAACCTCCCGGCGTGCGCATCACCAATGGAATCTTCGCCTTCCCGCCGTACATGTATCTGATTTTTGCTGCTTGGTTAACGATCTGATCCAACGCGATCGTCACAAAATCCGAGAACTGAATCTCAAAAATCGGACGCATCCCTGTCATTGCTGAACCGACAGCCGCTCCAGCGATCACTGATTCAGAGATCGGCGTGGAACGAACCCGTTCTTCACCAAATTCTTCTACCATGCCGCGACTCACACCGAAAGCGCCACCATAAACGCCGATGTCTTCGCCTAACATGAAAATATCTTCATCTTCTCGCATCGCTTCAGACATTGCTTCTCTGACCGCTTCTGCGTATGTGATTTCTCTCATTTTTTTCGCTCCTCCTATTTCGTACTCAAGTATTTATTTTTCAAAAGAAAAATAAGTTCGCCTCTCACCACGCGTACTATCCGCTGACTTGCTCAAGCAGACAGTAAAGCTGGCGGCTATTAATCCGAATAAACATCTTCGTACATACTTTCGGTCGCCGGCATCGGACTTTCTTCCGCAAAAGTAACCGCATCTTCAATCGCTTGTTTAGCAGCTATGCGAAGCTCTTCTGCTTCCTCTTCGGTAAAAATCCCCGCCGCCACAAATTTTTCACGCGCCAATTTGATCGGGTCGCGGTTCTTGCGCCAATCTTCTTCCTCTTCCTTCGTACGGTATTTCTTCGCGTCAGATTTTGAATGACCTTTCCAACGATAAGTCATCGCTTCGATCAATGTCGGACCTTCACCGCGCCGTGCTTTTTCGACGGCATCATAGGTTGTATTGATAACTTCAATAATGTCATTTCCTTCGATTGTAATGCCTTCGATTCCATACGCTTTCGCCCGTTCAGATAAACGTTCAACATTCATCATTGTTTTAAACGGTCCGCTCATCCCGTATTGATTGTTTTCAATAAAGAAGACTACCGGCAAGTCCCAAATAGAAGCCAAATTCAATGATTCATGGAAACTTCCCTCATTTGTAGAACCATCGCCTGCATACGCCAACGCCACTGTATCATTTTTCTTCAATTTTGAAGTCAACGCCGCGCCTGTTGCGATTGGAAATCCGCCGCCGACAATCCCGTTAGCGCCAAGGTTTCCTGTATCTAAATCGGCGATATGCATCGATCCGCCTTTACCATTGTTGGTTCCCGTCGTCCGGCCAAATAATTCCGCCATCATTTCGTTGATATTCGTTCCTTTAGCGATCGTTTGCCCATGCCCGCGGTGCGTCGCAGTGATCCAGTCCGTTTTTCTTAAGACCGCGCCGCTGCCTGCCGCCGTAGACTCTTGTCCTACTGCCAAGTGAGTCGTTCCGTGGATCAGACCCTTTGCAAATAATTGGTCGACTTTTTCATCAAAGTAACGAATTTCCCACATTCTGCGGTAAAGCTCTACCAAGTTTTCATCCGTCAAACCTGCTCGATTTGGAATCGAGATGTTTTTCGTTGCTGCCATCATTTATGCGCCTCCATTTTATTTATCTTCATCTAGTAACGTCTTCGCTGTCTCTTCATCAGTGATCAAAACATTGACTAATTTCCCATTTAACGCTGCCCGTATGCCACTGACTTTTTCTTTGCCGCCAGATACACCGATCCTTTTTGGGATCTGCTTCAACTCTTTCAAACTGATCGCCAAAACTCGATCATTCCATGTACAATCTGTTAGCTCGCCCTCCTCATCAATAAAGTTGTAACAAATATCTCCCGATACATTACCAGCAGATAATTCCTTTCTTAGTGGTACTTCTTCATTTGGCAAATATGCTTTTGTCATGGTGGAATAGGCTGGCAGCCCTCCGATCCCGACTAATGCGATATCTGCTTTTTTCCCTTTATCAAAAACGTTTTTAATAAACGACTGTGCCATAAAAACTTTTTTTGCCTCCGCAGAATCCACTGTAATCGGCGCGTGTAGTTCTAATACTGAGCCGCCGCTCTTGCGGGCAAAAATTTCACAGACCACGTTGGCTTGCAACGCTGTATGTTCTTGACCTAAACCGCCAACCAATGGAATAAATCGGATATTTTCCATTTGATTTTTCGGTAAAAAATTCTGAGCAGCCTCGTGAACTACCATCCCGGCGGAGACACCGATTGTTTCATCGCCTTTTAAAATCCGCGATAAGTATTTTCCAGCAGCGATACCGATACGTTTGTTCAACATTTCGGCTGCCGCAGGTGCGATACAGATCACCTCTGTCAACCCAAATTTCTCGATCAGCTTTTCCTCCAGCAAACGATAAGGATGAACTAAATCATCATGAATAATAATTTCTACTAACCCTAGAGAACGTGCCTTCGCCAAATATTTAGAGACCAGCGAGCGACTGATATTAAACTTTTTTGCGACTTCTGATTGTTTGGCTCCCTCTTCGTAATACATTGAAGCGATTTCTGTCAGTAATCGTGCGTCGTCGGAATAACTCATTTTTATTCCCTCCTAGTTTCTGCGAATGAACTTATTTAGTTCGCTGTTACCATATGTTCCTTTATTTAACATATGTCACACTGTCATCATAAGAGGCATCGCCCTAAGTGTCAACGCTTTCAGCAAATGATTTCATTCACAAGCCCATCTTTACAGAATGTTCCAACCACGCGATTCCCGTAACAAATGTTACGCCGTTTCACATACTCTAAAATATCTCTTTGATTTACCCGCGAAAAAAATATCATAGTAAAAATCATTTATTATTGGGATCTTACTAACAGACCAATAAGGAGGATTTTCACTATGACGTTTCCAAGTTCTATACAATTTCTGTTAGAAGCCGGAGTATATCCAAATTTTATTTTGCGGCAATACTCTTTTTTCTCTACTCTTTAGTAGGACTTATCCTTGTAGAAACTCACAGTCTCTCCCTATTTCTTATACCCATCATAAGCAATTCAAGCCCCTGTTTAAAGGCATCCTTTTTTCATCATTAATCATGAAAGAACGAATCGAGCGATGCCGTTTTTTATATAGAGGATAAAATTTTGAGCAAGCATAAGGCCATTGATTTTTTCCCTCTGCACGAAGCAAAAGCATTCAATCAGTGGCTCTTATGCATTCTTAGATTTTCTCCATTAGCCGTTGGCAGCATGCATCCATGTTGAATTTCGTAATGAAGGGTGTCCCATCGATAATCGGCCGCTCCGTAGTAAATTGGGGCTGCCCAATGGCGACGATCGCTGAGATATCCTCAGCTACTTCCGTTACGTCATAGATACTTTCACCAACCACCGCGACCTCCACGTCATTGTCTCGCATAAAGGTTTCAATATAATTCACCGCAAACTTCCGCTTGTTGTCTGAAGTTCCGGTAACGACTAAAATTTTCTTCATAGCTTCTCCTTTAATAAGTTCGTCCGCCATCCGCTAAAATAATCTGTCCATGAATATAAGAGCTATCCGGTCCTGCTAAAAACAATGCGAGATTCGCTATGTCTTCTGGTTGACCGATTCGCCGCAGCGGAATTTTTTTCAATAATTCCTCACGACTCGCCTCATCTGGGTAAAGGGTATCTAATATATCGGTTTGAATGACCCGTGGAGCAATCGCATTGACATTGATACCCCGCGGTCCAAATTCTTTCGAAGCCGCTCGCATCAATCCGTGCTGCCCAGCTTTCGAAGAAGCATAATGCATACCGCCCCCCGTTCCAGTAATCGCTGAACCGGAAGTAATAAAGATGACCTTTCCTGCATTATCGGCAAAATGATCACAAAAAGCCTTTAACGTATAAAAGGAACCATCCAGGTTGATATGCAATACGCGCTGCCATTCCTCAATCGAAATCTCATCGATAGAATGCAAATAGCTGATTCCCGCGTTGATCACCAGAATATCCACTCGTTGAAACTTTTCTAAAACTTGTTCGCTTGCCCGCTTTAATGACTCCGGATCTGAAACATCTGTTTTGATGAAGACTGATTCTGAGAAATCAGCGGAAAGCTCCGCGGCCGTTTGTTTCCCACTTTTTTCGTCGAAATCTAAAATTACTGTATGAGCTCCTGCGATTGCAAATTTCTTCGCAATCGCTTTGCCGATCCCTTTAGCCGCACCAGTAACTACTGCAACTTTTCCTTTCATGGGTCCGCTCCTTTAACTCAAAATATCAACAATCTTTTGCACATCTTCTTCAATCCCAATTCCCGTCAAAAAAGATAGTGCGCGAATCACGGGAATATCATCACTTTCATACGCCGTTGTGGTCACAACCAAATCGGCACCATGAATTTTTGATGGCAGCTCGGCCACCTTGCACTGTTCCACTGTTGCTGGAATATTATTTTTTTCCAGTTCTTCTTTTACTCGCATGCAAACGACCGTTGATGTCGCCACACCTGTTCCGCAAGCAATCAAAATATGTTTTTTATTCATTCATCTCAGCTCCCTTGATTGTGTTGTCGGAATCACCTTTCCCGGTAGGCAATCCATATTGCTTTTTAATGTCATTCCGCGTCCAGAACCACAATGCGCCGTACATAACTAAAGCAATAGCTCCTGCCATAAAGGCCGGTAGATTCGATGGATCAATCAGTTTGAGCATAATCCATAACGTAATGTGGCTGCTCATGTCGATTCCTGAAATCATCGTTGCCCCTTCAGGAAAGGCGAAACCTACTGCATGAGCCATTGTTGTTGTCAGCGCCCCCAAATTCGTTGCGATGAAGAAAACAATACAAACGGATACAATCGAATTCAGCAAGCCTCTAAAAATATTGCCCTTCGATGCCGCTACTGACCAAATAACTGTAAACGGCAATACGGCTAAATCGGCAAATGGCAACAGACGGTTAAATGGTAGAATTGCTGCCAATAAAATCGTGATTGGTACCATCAGCAACGCTACCGTGATAATCGCTGGATGTGCCGTTACGACCGCCGCATCTAAACCAATGTACACCTCTTTTCCTGGGAAACGTTTTTGGATAAATGCTTTAGCGCCTTCGGCAATCGGAGATAACCCTTCCATCAATAACGCAACCATTCTCGGCATCAAGATCATGACCGCTGAGGTTTGAACCCCTAATTGAATAATTGCCTGAGAATCATAACCGGCCAGCAAGCCCATTCCGACCCCTAATACCAGCCCGATCATCATTGGCTCGCCAAAAATTCCCAATCGTTCCTTTAAATTCTTCGCATTAATATCGATTTTGTTGATACCTGGAACTTTATCCCAGACACGATTCAGCGCATAGGTCAGCGGCGCGAAGTTTACCGTCTCTCCATGCGGCAGCGAAATGCCCGGCAATCCAAAGAAGTGTTCTACTGCTGGCGCTGTCCAATCTGCCAGTTTGAAAATGACGAAGGTGTTGATCAAAGAACAAATGATGGCGATCCAAATCGAATTTGTCGCATAATAGATCATCGCTCCTGGAAAAATCAGATGCCAATAATTCCACAGATCCACGTCCATCGTTTTCGTTAAGTTAAATCGCAGCAAGATCATATTAAAAATAAAAATGACTGGAATCAAAATAACTGCGATCGGTGTTGCGAACGTAATTGCCGCTCCAATCGGCCAACCCACGTCTAAAATATCTAATTGCAAACCTAAGCGTTCAATCATTGCCTGAGAGGATGCCCCAATCGAATCCGAAAGCAAGCCAATCACTAGATTCAAACCAGTAAAACCGATCCCGACAGTTAAACCAGCTCGAAAAGATTTACTTAACTTTTGCCCTAAAACTAAACCAAAGACGGTCAAAATAATTGGCAGCATTGCCGCCGCACCTAGATCCAAGATATAATTTACCCCTGCTTTAAGTATATCTAACATAGTTTTTTCTCCTTTTTTTGTATGAATGAATTTCCCCAAAACGAGAAAATTCTCTTATGTCCATCTGTCTGACCTTCCTTTATGATCCCTAACATTTTTATTGCTGTCTCTCACGTTTTTCTGATCCTAATTTTTGGAACAAGAGGAACCGCCAACCTTTAATGTATGGTTTTCAGCAGCGCCTCCACCTCAACAACCTTCTCTTTTGATTTTAGTAACTGTAAATTTTTTTCATCCTGACACAAGAGCATCAATTTCTGCAGCATGACCAATTGATCCTCCGGCCGTTTAATTGCCAACATAAAAATAAGTTCGACATCAAGGAAAACATCCTTACTGGCCATCATCTCAAACGCAATCGGCCGTTCTAACACCCCCACTAAAAACCCTTCTTTTTTTACATGGATCGAATCCGTATGCGGGATCGCTACATGAATCCCTTGGGTCGGCAATCCCGTCGGAAAGACTCGTTCCCGCTCAATCACCGCATTTTTGTAGCTTTCGTGAACAAAACCCGCTTCAATCAGCACTTCGCTCATCTTAGCCAGCAGTGTTTCTTGCTCCTGTTCATCAAATGCATAATACAGAAATTTTTGATTTTCATTACTCAGTAGTTTATTCATAAGGAAACCCCATCACTTTATCTTCTAATTTTCTTAACTGAACCATTACCGCTTGTTCGGAACGACACTGATCCATTATTTCTAAAAAATTCTCCGTTGCTAAGATTTCAGTAAAATAATATAGACAGGTCCCGATCGAAACACCCTCCGGCAAAGAGAAAGCGATTACATATTTTACTGGATCATTTTTCTGATGATTGAAATTTATCGGCTGGGCTAAACGAACAAAACTAGCCCCGATCTTTTTTGCACCATGCGAAAATTCCGCATGTGGAATCGCCACTCCTGGTGAAATAACGATATACGAATCATTTTCGACGACCATTTGGATCATTCCTTGGATATATTCAGCTGTAATCAAATCATCCATCAGCAATAATTGTCCCGCCTCTTCAATTGCTGCTTGCCAATTCTCACAAGGCTGGTCCAATTTAATTCGTTCGACAGTCAAGATCGACGTCAAACGACTCACTTCTTGTGCCTCGACTGTTAAGCGCTCATTCAAGCGATTAAACGATTCGATATCGCTTAAAAAATTTTGATATTCGCCTTCATCGATATATTTCTGAATGATCGGCAAGAAATTTTCAATCATCGATTCTTCTTTAGTGATCAAGTATTCCTGATCAATGAAGTGGCGCGGCTTGATCTTGTACAACGCTTTTTGAATTCGCACAATATCTTGCTCTGTTAAGATCGGATTTACTAAAACCACCGGCGACTGATCAAACTTCAAAGGAACCGTGCTGACGATTAAATCTTGATCAGCTGGCCGCACCTTTTGCAGCGCGTGAGAGGAGTCAACAGAAATCACCGAGATCTGAGGAAACGCCGATAGTAGTTTCACTTTGATCAGTTGAGCGGTCCCGCTGCCTGAATTGCAAACAATTCGCAAGCGGACCTGACCTTTTGACTGGGTATTGCTTCTGTTTTCCAGAATGGCCATCGCGTACATGACGATAAAGGATAGCTCATTCGGTTGAATCTCAAGTCCCAAGCAGGCTTCGATCTCCCGCAAATTTCGTTTTACTATTTCAAACATTTCCGGATACGACTGATAAATTTCATCAAACAAAACATTGACGACACTGTCGTTTAAAGAAAGACGATAAATCAACAATTTCAAATGATTTTCCAACAGATCAAATAAATCGCTGTTCAAGTAATATTTGATATCCATCTCTTTCGCCAAGTTAAAAATAAACTCATTGATCAAGATTTGAATTTCGATGGAATCGATTTTGCGTCCATTATTTTTGATGTAGCTTTTTCTGCGTAAAATCGAGGTCAAGTAGCCTAATTCTCCTTCGGCGGCCTCAATAGAATAAGCTTCTTCAATTTTTTTGATGATCGTTTTAGCAAAGCTCGATTTTGAACTCTCCAGCATTTTATTTAAACTTTCAGAGAATTCAATATAGTGATTAAATTTGATTCGTTCGATCAAAATGATCAAGTAGCAGATCATCTCTTGATAAGAGAAATCAGATAATTGCAGGTTCTCTTCCTTTTCCGCCTCCATCAGCAGCTGGCTGACCATTTGATAACGATTGTCTGAATCAATAATGTCCAATAAGAGATTTTGAAAAATATTGTTTTCCCAGCCTAGAGCATAATCATAGCCGTAATCAAACAGCCCATTGAAAATGATTAGTTTCGTCATGGCCTTTCGAATCTTTATTTCATCGCCAGCGACTTTGTAGCCTTTTCCAATGTGGGACAACAGAATCAAATCATTTTTGGCAAACCATTTTTTTAATTCCTCGATATCACTGACTAGCGTATTGCGGCTAACTAAGAGGTATTCAGAGAGATAGTACGTTGTCACATAATCATGACTGGTGATCAGAAGCAAAGCTAGTATGGTTCGCCGTTCATCGAGAGTTAAATGATAGTGTTGAAATGATGCGTAGGTTTTGAATAACTCCTTTAAATCAACCTCCTCCGGTATTTGTAAACACCCATCTTCTAAATAGATTCCTCTATTGCCATTACTGCTTTCCAATTGAAAGTTGATTTCTTTGACGTCATTGCGAATCGTTTGTTCGGAGACCTTAAATAATTTTGCATAATTGGCCAATGAATCTTCTTTCTCATGCAAAATATCCAATAAAATTTTATTGATCCTTCTGTTCATCACTATCACCTCTACACATTTAATTGTATCTTGCCCCTATTATTTCACAAGACCAATCCTTTTTGTTCACTTCTCAAAAGAATTGTGCTAGTTAGCGAATAAGCTTCTATGCTACGCTTGGCATACTATAAAAGGTTCATTTTTAATAACACTTACATATATAACATTTGAGGAGGTCATTGCATTGGAAGCATTAAGAAAGATAGCAAGCGGTTTTGGTAACATGGAATTATGTGACATAAACAAGCCATTTCCTAAAAATGATGAAATAATAATTAAAGTAGTCTTCAGCGGGATTTGTGGATCAGACATTCATGCCTTAAAAGGAGAATATAACAAAAAAATACCCTTAACGCTTGGGCATGAGTTCATTGGTATAGTTTATGAGATAGGGGATAAAGTAACAAACTTCACGATCGGAGAGAGGGTTGTCAGTGAGACAACTTATGAAGTTTGTGAAAAATGCGTTCACTGTTTGGCACAAGAATTTAATTTATGCAGTCAGCGAAAAGGACTGGGTACGCAGGTAGATGGAAGCTTTGCGACTTTCGTTGCCGCTAAAGCTGCTCGCTGTCATAAACTACCAGACTCCATATCAAATGAGGTCGCCGCTTTAATCGAACCTCTCGCATGCTGTATTCATGCCGCGATGGAAAAAACTCATATTCAGCCTGATGAGAAAATCGCCGTATTCGGTCCTGGTCCTATCGGTGTCTTACTGGCGTTAGTCGCAAAATCATTAAAGGCAGATGTCACACTTATCGGCATCACTAAAGACGCTCATCGCTTGACCAAAGCAAAGGAACTGGGTATCTCTCAAGTTATTGATAGTCAAACAACTGATTGGTCCGCATTTCTCAGCGAGGCAACCAATCAATTAGGCTTTGATCAAGTCTTTGAATGCTCCGGCAGTCCGCAAGCTTTGCAGCAAGCGCTAGAGATCGTTAGGAAAAAAGGAACAGTCATTCAAGAAGGACTGTTCGCAAAAAATCCTGTGCCCGTCGACATGAGTTTGCTCCTAAACAAAGAGATCCAACTCATCGGCTCGCGAACCCAAAAAACAAGTTCTTGGCTTAAAACAATTGACTGGCTGCAGACCTCCACGATCGATTTAGCTCCCGTGGTTACAAAAATTCTCCCTTTAGCTCAATGGGAGGAAGCCTTCAACTTGGCGATGAACGGCGACGAACTGAAAGTATTGCTGAAACCTGAATAAACACAAAGACCGCCTGCCAAAACTAGCAGACGGTCTTTGTGTAGTACTTCTAGTATTTAAATAAACAACTTACTGTTTAACCTGACCATAATCCTTAAATACTTCAACAGCTGTCCGGATCTGTTCGTCATTTAGTTTAGCGATATCGCCTCCATAGGAATGTGCGACATAAAGTGTTTTAGCGGCTTCTTCTAAATAGACAGCTGCATACAACGCCTCTTTTAAATTTTTGCCTATCGTCACAACCCCATGATTTTTCAACACGACCGCTAACTGATCACCAATATGGTCGACCACTGCATAGCCCATGTCGATACTAGCCGCCGAACTATACGGTGCTACATTGACCGGTCCTTTAGCTGTATTAGCAAGCGTAGTAACATCGCAATCGATCCGATCAACCACTAAGCCAATCCCCGTAGCATAGGGTTGATGCGTATGAATGACTGCATTAACTTCAGGCATCTGCTGAAAAATATAACGTATCGCGATCGTATCAACACTCGGACGACGCGCACCTTCGATGACCTTTCCATCACTATTCATTACGAGAACATCTGCTGGAACCATCTCTTCATACATCATGCCGCTAGGGGTAACCAATAATGTTTCCTGATCCACCCGCACACTGACATTTCCGCCGGATAAGGAAATCAATCCATAACGATCCAATTTGATTCCTGCGGCGATAATCTCTGTCTTTTCTTTTTCTAACATCAGCTGGCCTCTTTTTTCTTTTTGGCACGAGCGTTATACTCGGTATTCACTCTTCTAGCACGAGCCTTCAGTGACTCTGGATGCTTTTCATATTCCATATCCAGCAGTAAGCGAAACAGCTCGTGACCATCATTATAATTTTTCGTGTTCAACCAATAACGTCCTTTAAGCACTCCGCCGCCATTCATACGCAAAAACATTTTTCCTGCACTCGGGAACTCACGAATTTTAAAACTTTTCAGCTGCGTTAGGCTGTAAGCATCTCTACGGTTAAATGAACGTAAAGTCAGTGTGTCCCCATCCACATCGATTTCTTTCGGTGTGACTTTCGCTACAAGCGCGTTCCAAAAGCTGTAAAAAGCGACGATCCCAACAAGAAACATCAACGCTGGTATTCGATTGGTAATAATTGAGACAAGCGCTATGAGGAAAACAATCAATGAGACTACTCCTGTAACAGGGACATCTATAAAATACAATGTTTTATCGTACTCAAACCGTTTCATTTGTTCTTCCCCCTTTTCATACGAAAGAATTAAGCTGCTTCTCCTCCATCATGCAGCTGAGACGCTTCTTTTTTGATTCGATTACGGTTCCAGATCGCCATTGCCGCAGCAACAAACGCACCAACTCCAGTACCAATATATCCGAGGCCATTTAAGCGAACCAATGCCCAAGTCAGCGGGTTCGCACCGTCACAAATAGAAGAAATTTGCGATGCCCCCTCCGGCATTTGGAAATTCACGTTGTTCGCGGCCGTCGTGATCATCGGCGCTAAGTCTGTCGCGATCCATAGTCCGAAAACAAGAACGATCAATCCTACGATCAGGCCTCTAAAGCCATTCTCTTTTACGATTGGCGTGATCAGAACGAACATCCACGGAATAACAGCCAAATCAGCAAATGGCATCACTGTATTTCCCGGCAAGACAACCGCCAAGAAAATCAATAATGGAACTAAAATGAATGAGATTGCTAATGTTACTGGATGTCCAACCCCTACCGCAGAATCTAGGCCAATATATATTTTTCCGCGATTTTGGAATCTTCCTTGAATAAACTCGCTGGCAGCGTCACTAATCGGAATCAACCCTTCCATCAGCAAAGCAGCCATTTTAGGAATTAAGACTAAAACTGCTCCCAGTGAAATCCCTAGAGTCAATACTTCTGTCACGTCATACCCTGCGATAATCCCAATAATTATTCCCAAGAACGTTCCTACTAGAATCGGTTCGCCAAAAACACCAAAACGTCTTTGAACCGTATCCATATTAATATTGATATCTCTTACCCCTGGGATCATATCGATTAATTTATTAATCACCATCGCGATCGGCGCATAAGCTGTTGTAAACCCGTGGGGGAGTGAGACCCCCGGCAGATCCAGTGATTTTTCTACCTCTGGAGCGGTAACGTCTCCCAGAACCATAATGATGACCATGTTAACGACCGCCGCAATAATTCCCAACCATAGAGTATCGGTGATGATAGCTACCAAAGCTCCGGTAAAAGCAAAGTGCCAGTAATCCCAAATATCTACGTCCACTGTTTGCGTCGTATTCGTCAGCAGCATCACGATATTTACCAATAATCCTAACGGAATGATGATCAATCCAACCGTCGAACCCATCGCAATTGCTGCAGAAGCCGGCCATCCCACATCAATCGTTGATAAACTCAATCCATAGCGATCAACCATCGCTTGTACCGCTGGCGAGAGACTGGTTCCCAATAACGAGTTAATGACCAAGTTCAAGCCGATAAAACCGACCCCTACTGTTAACCCTGCTCGAAGACTTTTCCCGACACCTGTTCTGAAGGCACAACCAATGATAAAGATAACAATTGGCATTACAACGGAAACACCTAAACCCTGAATAAATTGAAACACTTTGATAATAGCATCCATGATTATTCCCCCTCATTCCTCGTACTATTTACAGCAGGCTACTTTTCCATCAGCTCTAAAATTCGATCGATCGTAGGCTTCGTGTTAACTCCTGTTAAGAAACATACGCCCGAAACAGACTCGCAATCTAAATCCTTAGGTATCACCGTCGTAGAAATCAAAAAGTCATAGTTCGATGCTTTGTTTGGTGTTTCTGAAATCTTGCATTGCGTAATTTTGTACTTCCCTTTATAACCGTTATCATCTAAAACCTTAGAGATTTTTCCGTTAACCGCCGTTGATGTTGCAATTCCTGAACCACATGCCAATAAAATATTTTTCATTTTTTCCACGTCCCTAGTTTAAATTCTGTTTCATTTTTTGCACGGCCTCCGTTGCCGTTTTCGCTTGAATAATTGCTAAGACCTTTTCGTCTTTTTGAAACATATCGATTAATGCCTGTAGAAAATCCAATTGTTTCTTAGGTTCTTTGATCGCCAGCATAAACATGATTTTTACCGGAACTAAAACTTCCGGCGAGCCCATCATTTCAAACATCACTGGATTCTTTAGAATACCGATCGCCATCGATTGCTTGAAAACGTACTCTGAATCTGTGTGGGGGATCGCAACCCCGATGTGCTCTAGCGGTAAGCCTGTCGCAAATTCTTTTTCTCGTTCTTGAATCGCTTGACTAAACTCTCCATTCACACATTTGTTTTTCTCAAGACAACCGGCTAATGCCGCCAATGCCGAAAAATTGTCCGGTTCATCCATTTCTAAATCTACTAAAAATTCATCTAAATACATATCGTCCCAAAAGTCAGCCACTTAGATTGCACTCCTTTCCCCCATCACTAATTCTAATAGCGTCTGTTTATCCGTTACTTGAATCAACTGCTCAACATTCTCCTCCCTCTCGATAAATTCAAGTAATCCCGTGATCTTACTCTTCGCAGCATCAATGTCCGTATCTGAAATGGCAAAAAATAGAATGACATTCACATTATTGATTCCCCAATTTATCTTCTTATCTAAGGTCATGATCCCGATCGAGGTTTGATTGACCTCGCTGGGATCCGCATGGGGAATAGCAACACTCACAGAAAAACTAGTATCCCCTAACTTTTCACGAACCCAAACTGACTCGCCAAAATTTTCTTTAGCGATCCCCAACGCCTGATATTTTTTGATCATGAAATTCAAACACTCTTGTTTGTTCTCCACATGCTGCTGAAGGAAAATAAGATCTGGATTGATCCATTGGTGTTCAACTTATGATTTTTCTTTTGCTGTTGCGTAATACCGTTTGTAGTAGGTATGGACGATCCGGCTGATTTCTTCATCCTTGATCATCGGAGAAATATAAACGACATTCCGCGCCTTTAAATGCGGATCGGTAGTAACAACAACATCCCGAGAATTTAACGTTACCTGCTCAAATTCTTTGGTCGTTAACTGAATGACCTTATCTGTATGAGGGATGATTCGCCGAATTTTTGTATAGATCAAGTCGCTGGTGATCAACCCTCGAGACAGCACAACATAAATATTGCGGAAACTTACTCCATACTTGCGTTCTAATGAAACTTGGAAATAAATCACTAAAAAAGAAATCTCATCACCAGTAATTTCGATCGAAAAACGCTGCGCTAAACTACTCGTGGCATAACACATCATAGAATATAATAATAAATAGCGGTTTTTGATTTCTTCCATAAATGGATTCTTGATCAAGATATTGCGACGCAGACGATAAATCATCGGCACGATATGGCTCATTAACGAGTCATGTAATTCTTGGTCCCTCGAAAAATCGATATTCAACAGATTCCCTAAGTCAGCCATCAATTCTTCTACTGCCTCTTGATAGCAGCCGCTGTAGCTTTTAGTTGATTTATAATATGGTTTTACATTCATGGCATACAACGTTTCCGATAGATGATAAATGTCAGGATACCAAAGTTCGATCGTACTATTAGCCGAAATAAAGGCACAAATTTCATATGTTTGAGTGTAGAGCGCCAGGTCTTCTAACTCACTTTTCTTCTTTTCTTTGATCGTCATATGACAGCCGTTTTCCGCTCGAGTAAGCAAACATAAAAAGGTAAGAAAAATTGCTGAAAAATATTTATTAGAAATATCGCTGTAAAACATATCCGAAAACCTCTCTAACGTCTCTTTGACTAACTGAATCAGCTTCTTCGGAAAGTAATTACTCAATTGGATAAGCAGCTCTTCATTATTGACGAACAAGGCTTCCGGAAACTTCGTTATCAAAAAATTTTGATAGGACTGCTGCACATCGACTTCGGTTCCTTTAAGAACGACATTTCGCTTGTTCTGACAAATCTTGACATCAAAATGACGGAGATAACGTTGCAGATAATCCAGATCCTTTTTTAGAGTCGAGTCCGAAATAAAAAATTCCTTTTCAAGTTCCTCTTGTAATTGGCCTGCTGGAGACATAAATAATTTACGAAACAACGCTTCTCTTCTGCCTAACACATCATAGGCATCTCCATCGCTCTCCAACGAAAGTTCACCGATTCTGCTAACGTTTTTTTCAGTTCCTACTAGCTTAATGCCATGACGCGGTACTTTGACAATCTCTATCTCTTTTTTGGTCAGTTCCTTATTTAAAAAATTGACGTCATTCAAAATTGTTCTTGTAGAGACCTCTAACTTCTCACTAAAATAATCCGTCGCTTTGTAATCGCTTTCAGAAAGAAGTAGGGACAATAGCTGGTTTCGCCGCCGCATACTTTTTTCCATCTTCACACCTCCTTTTTCAATTCAACATTATGAAGCTAGCTCACAAATGAATGATAGAATTTTTCTAACATAAAAGTTCCAATGATTTTCGTACGCATACCCTTCTACTACTCTTGCTAAAGTAAGATTAGTAGAACTGACAAAGTTGAACTGGCAACTTCACTATCTCTTATACTCATCATAGTAAATTTTCCTGATTGTTTAAAGGCATCCTTTTTTCATCATTAATCATGAAACTACTAATTAATAGTAACTATTCTTTTTTGAAAGTATTTATGAAATTATTCTATCTCAATAAACAAGCCTCCAATACATAAAAAAATTGCTGGTCAATAATGACCAGCAATTTTTCTTATATTCTATTTTTTCCACTGATCAACTTCTTTTTGATGATCTTTGATCCAATCTTTAGCTGCTTGAGAAGGATCGGTACCTTCATTAATAGCCAGCATGACACTTTCCATATCTTTTTGGTTCCAATTAAAGTTATCCAATACTTTGTATGCTTCCGGCTGATCTTTTTTCAACCCTTTGCGTGCCATCGTATGGATAGCTTCCTCTGTTCCCATGGCACCCTTTGGATCTTCCAAATATTTCAATCCATATTTAGCAAACATCCAATGCGGTGACCAACCGGTAATAACGATCGGCTCTTTCTTTTTGATTGCTTGACCAAGTGCTACTGTCATTGCTCCAGAAGATGACGTTGAAACTTTCCAATCTGCTAAGTTCGGATAAGCCTTCAAGGTATTTTCAGCAGCATTGACTACACCGGCACCAGGTTCGATCCCTGTGATCGTTTTGTTGGCTTGATCGGTTAGATCTTCGATGGAATTTACATCCATATAGTCCGGTACGACGATCCCAACTTTTGCGCCTTTCAAATTGACCCCAAGATCATCTACTTGATCTTTGTACTGAGCAAATTGCGACTTATGCGTATTCGGCAGCCAAGCAGCTACCATCGCATCAGACTCGCCTTTTGCAACAGATTCCCACATGATGGCATTGTCTAACGGCGTCATATTGACGTTGTAGCCCATCTCTTTTAGAATTTCACCGACTACGTGTGTTGAAGCGACTTCGGTATCCCATTCCACATAGGAAAGATTGATCGTTCCTTTGTTCTCTTCAGAGCTGCCGCCAAAACCAAATGAAGCGAGTAAAACCACTGCGGCGACAACACCGGCAGCAATCCCGATTTTTTTCTTTTTCGACTTCGGCATTTTTTCAGCCGCTTGTTGTTTCGGCTTGTTAATGTTTTGTGTAAAGCGGTCAATGATGATTGCTAAGATAACGAGCGCCAACCCGTTCACAAAACCATTCCCGACTTGTGCCCGCTGCAAGGCTGACAACACACCACGACCAAGACCAGGTGCACCAATCATTGATGCGATTACGACCATTGATAAGGCCAGCATCGTTGTTTGGTTAATCCCTGCTAAGATCGTACTTTTCGCTAACGGCAATTCCAGTTTAAAGAGTTTTTGCCGACCTGTTCCGCCAAATGAATCAGAGGCTTCCACCAACTCTTTTGGTATTTGGCGAATTCCAAGATTCGTAAAACGAACCGTTGGCGGCAACGCAAAAATTACTGATGCGAAAACACCCGGTACCATCCCGATACCAAAGAAGGCAACCGCAGGAATCAGGTACACGAAACCTGGCATCGTCTGCATAAAGTCCAAGATTGGTGTAATAATTTTCTTTGCTGTCTCGCTTTTTGCCATTAAAATACCTAATGGTACTCCAATGATGATCGAAAGGACACTAGATAAAATTACTAGCGTAACAGTGCTCATTAGATCGAGCCACAATCCTTGATTGTAAATAAACAGTAACCCAATCAAGGTAAAGCTCGTCAATCCCCATTTTTTATTAGAAATGAAAAATGCGGCAACAGTTAAGACAAGAATGAATAATAATGGCGGAATCGATGCCATGAGATTAGTCATCCCATCCATCAAAAATTGGCCGCTGTGCTGCAAGACTGAGAATAATCCTGCAAAGGTTCCGGTCAGCCAATCAGTAAATCCTTCAACCCAATCTGCTACGGGTAATGCTTGCTGTAAAATATTAGACATGTGCTTTCACCTCTTCTGCTTCTGTATCTGCCAACGCCTCTAATACACTGCCGCGAATGACGACGCCGACTAAACGGTCGCCTTCTACTACAGCCAGCGGAGCAGGTGAATCAAAAATCAGATTGAAAATATCGGTGACCAGCATATCTTTAGGAATGCGGCGGACATTTTTATCAATGACTTCTTTCAGTGTTAAATTATTTTTACGAGCCTCTAACGCTTTATCCGCAGTCAGACTCCCTTTCAATTTACGTTTGCGGTCAACAGCTAAAAGCATGCTGACTTCTTCTTTACGCATCCGGTTCAAGGCCACACTCGGGCCATCAACTTCAATATTCGTAGTCAACGCTGGGACCATAATATTTTGTGCGGTCAAGACTTTCGAACGGTCAACGTCTTCGACAAAGTCTCGAACATATTGATTGGCTGGGTGCGTTAGAATCTCTTCACCTGTACCGATCTGCATGATTTGACCATCCTTCATCAAAGCAATCCGATCACCGATCCGCAAGGCTTCATTCAAATCATGAGTGATGAAGATAATCGTTTTTTGTACATTGGACTGCAAATCCAACAGTTCATCTTGCATCTCGCGGCGAATCAATGGATCTAATGCTGAGAATGCCTCATCCATCAATAATATTTCTGGATCATTGGCCAGTGCACGCGCCAAACCGACCCGCTGCTGCATCCCACCGGATAGTTGATTCGGATATTGATCCTTAAAGGTCAGTAATCCTGAGTTGTCTAATGCTTGTTCTGCTTTGGCTTGACGTTCCGCTTTCGGTACACCGCGCACTTCAAGACCATATTCTGTATTCTCTAAAATCGTACGATGAGGAAATAGTCCAAAGTTTTGGAAAACCATATTGATTTTATGGCGGCGCACTTCCCGCAGTGCTTCTTTATCCATTTGGGCAATATTTTCTCCATCAATATAAATCTCACCAGATGTTGGATCAATCAATCGATTTAATAAACGAATCATTGTAGATTTTCCGCTGCCGGAAAGTCCCATGATAACAAAAATTTCTCCTTCATTGACTTCAAAACTTGCATCATATACACCAACAGTTGCACCTGTTTGCTCTACAATTTCATTCTTGTCGCGATTCTCTTGAATCATCGCAAGGGCCTGTTGCTGTTTCTTACCAAATATTTTAGTCAGATGTTCTACCTTAACTTTACTCAAAAAATATCCTCCTCTTAAAAAAAGTGACCATACAACCTTAACATCATGTGGTCACTTTTGTCAAAAAAGATGCTGAAAATTTTTAGTAAACAAAAAAAGAAAAGCCGCAGCTTCTCTTTTTTCGACATTTATTTATCTGGGTAAAACAAATGCTGCATTCGTTGTAATACTAGCTCGTTTCCGACGAAAAACAGAGTATCACCAGCACAAATTTTGGCATACGGTCCAGGAGACAGCAGCAATTCATTTTTTTGTTGAATAGCCACGATCGTTGCACCCGTCTCATGCCAAATATTCAAGTCATTGACCGTACTCTCTAAATGAACCGCCTCTTCGGTCAGCGTCAATTCATAAGGTACAAAAGGCGCAACGTTATGAACACGCTTCGTTTGAGCTAATAGCTGATTCAGCAGTACACTGACATTGTCCAATTCCTGCTTTTGTTTTTCAACACTGGCCTGAATCTCATTTTTGATTTCTTGAACAGTTTGCACATCTTGATATTTTTCAAAATAGACCTGCGCTTTTTCTCGCGAAAGTACATATGCTCCGCTGCCGTGCCGAACCTCCATAATACCTAGATCGACCAAAACATTGATCGCTTTACGGGCCGTCTCAGGGGAAACATTGAAGTTACTCGCTAAAGTAGAGCGTGCATGGATTTTTTCTCCTACCTGATAACGTTTGTCGGCAATTCGTTCAGCAATCTCTACCGCAACTTGCTGATAACGCGGAAGTAAGATCCGCTTCTTGTTTTCCCCTTCCATTTCGATCCCTCTTTTTCTGCAGAATTCTTTTCAAGCATAGCATATTTTTTTTAGAAAAGCTGTAATCATTGCAAGTCGCCGAAAATGAATTTGTTAGTGTTTTCGTGTTTAGAATTTGTTCATAGAGGAAATATTTTAATGGTTATTCTTCGCAAATCCTCCCAAAAAAAGCTACGCTAATTCAGATTATTTTTAAACGGTCATTTCCTTGACTCTGCTTTATCCAATTGTTTATTCACGCACGTTTTTAGGAATGATCGGCTTGATGAAAATCAAAATCAACAATATATAAATTAGGAGTGATTTTTTGCATTTTGTGATAGGTATTATTGGGTTGATAATTGTCTTAGTTTTAGGTTTCTTGATCAGCAGCGACCGGAAACACATTCGGTATTCTCCGATTGTGATCATGCTAGTATTGCAATTTCTATTGGGTTTCATTTTATTGCGTACAACGGTAGGCACAACCATCGTTGGCGGTTTGGCTGGCGTGTTCGACGCATTGTTGCGCTTTGCCGGTTCGGGTGTGGACTTTGTTTTTGGCGGTATTGCTAACAAAGAGAGCTTCCCATTTTTTCTGAACGTCTTGATGCCGATCGTCTTTATTTCCGCGATCATCGGAATCTTGCGTTACGTTAAAATTTTGCCGCTCTTCATGAAAGGTGTTGGTCTAGCTCTTAGCAAGATCAACGGGATGGGCAAGCTGGAGTCTTATAATGGGATTGCTTCAGCGATTCTGGGACAATCAGAAGTATTCATCTCCATTAAAAAGGAGCTGCCTACTTTGTCGGAACAACGTTTGACTTCCATGAGTATTTCAGCAATGTCCACCGTTTCCATGTCGATCGTTGGTTCCTATATGGCTTTGATCCAACCGCGATATGTAATTACTGCACTTGTACTGAACTTATTCGGCGGCTTCATCATTGCCTCAATCGTTAATCCTTACCACTTGGAAAATGATAACTTAGTGATCGAGGAAGATAAAGACCAGACCTTCTTCCAAATGTTGGGAGAGTATATCTTGGACGGGTTCCATGTTGCGGTCACTGTAGCCGCAATGCTGATCGGGTTTGTAGCATTGATTGCCATGATCAATTTTATTTTTGCTAAAATCACCGGTCTGACCTTCCAAGAAATTTTAGGTTATGTTTTCGCACCATTAGCCTTCATCACCGGTATTCCTTGGAAAGAGGCTGTTGATGCTGGAAGCTTGATGGCTACCAAACTAGTAACCAACGAATTTGTTGCTATGACTGAATTGGCTAAAGGCGGCTGGGATTTCTCAGCTCGAACAACAGCGATTCTCTCTGTTTTCTTAGTTTCTTTTGCAAACTTCTCTTCCATTGGAATTATCTCTGGTGCAATGAAAGGTCTAAACGAAGAAAAAGGCAATCTAGTTGCCAAACATGGCTTAAAAATCTTATTAAGCGCGAGTCTAGTCAGCTTTCTAAGTGCAATCATCACAGGTTTGATTTTTTAACATAAAAGGACCGCACAACTGTGCGATCCTTTTTAAATTGATTTCAATCGAATAAAATACCCTTCATTAGACTCATGCACCTGCTCAATTTGATGATAATGAGGGACAAAATCTTGTTCTGATACTTCTAATAGGGTGACTTCTTTTCCATAGCCTGGGACGCCGACAACTAAATTTTTGGTATTTAGATGCAGCTGCATAACTTTGTGCAGCTGTCCCGAAATCTCCAGCAATGTTCGGCTGTCCTTATTTTGATGCCAAGAATGTTCTTGAAACAAACGTAAGCCATTCCGCAAAATAGTATTTTGAACAGTCGTTTGTCGAATAACTTTTTTCCACATAAACTCTATGCGGCCTTTTCATCCACAGTAACAGTGACTCTGACACCTAAAGTACGACCTTCTTCGATCAGCTGTTCAGCGATTTCTGATGAACAATTCAAATAGAACACCAAAGCCGTATAATCTTTTGCGAAATTTTTTAAGAATTGCCGACCTTCTTCTAGCACGGCATCTTCAGTCAGACTTTCATAAAAAATAACCTGCTTGTTGCGTAAAAAAGTTTGCGGAAGCTGCTTTTCCACACCAACAACTGCTATTTTCTCTCCTTGATAATTTCGTTTCATATGTTCCCAAACCCTCTGTGTTGTATTCGCTTTCTTTTCAAGAATAAACAATTTATTATCTTCCTTTCAAATTTAAATTGTCATATGCAGGAAATAGCCCTGCGGCTGGCAAATCATACAAGACCATCACCTCCCATTCTTTCAAAAAAATAACAAATAGTAGAACATCCATCATAACAGCTTACCTATTTTAAAGCAAATAGAAAAAGACTTTCAAGTTTTTAATAACTTGAAAGTCCCTTAGCGCTATAGTTGTTCATCTTCCACAACTTCATATTCATATGGTGAACCTTCATAAAAAAATTGAGTTGAAACGGTCGCCTCATTGTCCATTGCGATCAACTCTTTACGAAACGGGAATCTGACTGCATGCCCTTTAATCGTATCTCCACCGGGTAAAATGTACGATAGTTTATCATCCGGTGTTGGTTTATTCAATTGCTCCATTACTTCATCGATCACTTGCTGCTGATCGATCGTTGCTGCCTTTGCGACTTTTTTATAATCTTCTAAAAATGCTGACTGTCCTTCAAAATAAATCATATCCATTTTCTTCACCCTTTCAACTTAACTGTACCATCTACAGCCATTTTCCAAAAACAACTCGCTTATTCTGTCAGATCCAAGTGTCCAGCTTCTGTTTGAAATACTGGCCAACTCCCAGTGAGTTCTACACGAATCAAAGTCAACTCAGGATATTCTTGAATCGCCATAATTAAAGAATCGAGTAATTTGTTTTGCAGAGCTAAATGCTCCTGCGGCGATAAGATCTTGTCTTGATCCAGTATTTCACGATAGGCTCGATTTTCTTGAACGATTTTGTGAAATGCCGATTTGAAGGCTCGTTCAACTTTTCGTGCGAATTTCATCTCATTATTTGTTGTATAAGCCACTTGTCCTTTTTCTACTGAAAAAGTCGCATAAATCAGCGGCACAGTAGAGACCGGCTTAACTGGCGACACATAATAAAAGGCCTCTTCTAAAATATCCAATGAGATTGTTAGTTTCATTATTTTGCCTTCTTCCTACTAATGAATATATTTTCTCAAAAGTCGAAAACTCCTTCTATGGTTCAATCAGAATTCTCTTTCCATGTTTGATTATAGCATTGACCGACAAAATTTTACTTTGGTTTATCTCAAACAAAAAAAGCTGTCAAAAATCGACAGCTTTAGATCATCACCGTCATCGCAGCCGCTGCTAGAATCAGCAACAAACCAACGATCGTAATGGTCATTTCTTTTTTAGTTTTCTTTTGACCTAAGAACCAGATACCCGTTAAGGTTGCCAAAACTACTGAAGTTTGAGACAGGATAAAACCAGTGGCTAAACCGTTCATATCCGGTTGTGCAGAGATCAAGTAAGTCAACGCAGCAAAAGCGAAAAAGAAACCAGAAAAAATATGTTTATAAGAAACAGGTTCTGCAAGAGCCGATTTCTCTTTATCTTTCACACTTAAAATTACTGAATAAACCAGCGCAACTATAAGCATGCCAATCGCTTGAGGCAGAAATGCGTGCATTCCATCAATGCTGGTTGCCTGCGGTGCAGCTGAATACGCCCAATAACCGATCTCACCAACAGCTAGTAAAAGCACCGCTTTTTTTAGGATACTTGCTTTTTCTTTGGTTTTTTCTTCTGTCCAAACCGTCATCCATGCTCCTAAAATAATTAATACTAAGGCTAAACCACCCAATAATTTGGCATTCATCCCCGGCCAATCACCTAGCGCAAAAACACCCCATAACGAGGCACCCAGCAATTGGAACGCCGTCGTTATCGGCATTGCTCGAGATGAACCAATCAATGTGAATGATTGAAAGGTAATGATTTGAGCAATCGCCCAGCCTACTCCAGAAAGAATCGAAAAGACTAAATCCATTCCTGTTGGAAGACCCATTCCGTTGAACACGGCAAAAACTAATGCAAAGATCAAGGTGCCTAAAGTCGAGCCTAAGATTTGATTTACTGGACGGCCGCCAATTTTTGATGCGATGGTTGGGTATAGTCCCCAACCAAGTAACGGTCCTAATCCAATCAAGATCGCTGTTGTATTCATATTATTTCCTCCTCGTAAAAATGCTTAAAATACGACGCCGCTCTCCAATAAAATATTGGCATAAGGGGTCATTTCGCCTGTCCGGATGAATGCTCGACTATCGTGCAGAGCCGACTTCATCTCGCTATGAGGAAGAAATGTCACTGGGGTTTCAGGTAATCGTTCTTGAATCTTTGTCAGCATTTCAGGGTTTTCCGTGTTGATTTCTTCTGCTAAATAAATCCGTTGAACAGCTAGTTCTTCTAACACATTATTCAAAACATCCATGAAACTCGGAATACCATTATCGACTGCTAAATCAATTTTTTCAGTTGTCATTGGCACTGGCATACCGGCATCGCCAATACTTAATTGATCAAAGTGACCCATTTGTGCGATTACGCGAGAAATATCTGAGTTGATGACTTTACTTTTTTTCATGCTAAAAATCCTTTCATTACTTCAATTCGTTTTTGTATGGAATAGATGGTTGAGCACCAAATCGTTGTACCGTAAGAGAAGACGCTTTGTTTCCATATTCGATGGCTTGTTCTAAGTTGCTGAAATCCTTCGCTAGGATACTGCTCATCGCACCGATAAACGTATCTCCCGCAGCAGTTGTATCCACCGCGTTTACTTTGAATGCCGGTATGATTCCGCTTCGACCGTTCACATCATAGAAGGCCCCTTTACTGCCGATCGTAATGATTACCGCTTCGATTCCTAATTGATGCAGATGATCTGACGCAGTTTTTAGACTTGCTTCATCCGTGACTTTGATCCCAGTTAAAATTTCTGTTTCGGTTTCATTCGGAATAATCATATCCGTAACTTTTAACAAGTCTTCTGGCACTTCTTCTAATGCTGGAGCTGGATTTAAAATCGTTTTTACACCGGCTTGTCGGGCGATGGTAAAAGCTTCGATCGTACTTTCTAAAGTGCTTTCAAATTGCGCAATAACAAAATCGCTGGCTTTGATCAATTCAGCATGCTCTTTTACTTGTTGCGGTGTGAAAGCGTTGTTGGCACCTGAATGAATCATGATGCTGTTTTCGCCTTGATCGTCAACAATGATGTAGGCTTGTCCTGTGGCTTGCTTTTCTAACGTTTGCACACCAGATAAGTCGATGCCTTCTTCTGATAAAAGTTCACGCATCATATCACCAGCGGCATCATTTCCGACTGCTCCAATAAAATTGGTGACTGTTTCAGAACGTTTCGCTGCAACGGCCTGATTCGCACCCTTACCTCCGCCAGCAGAGAAGATCTCCTTCGTGTGCATCGTTTCACCTGGTTTTGGCATTTGCTTCACCCGAATCGTGCGATCAAGGTTGATACTCCCAATGATTGTAATCGTATTCATTTTATTCACTCCATTCATAGTTGTCAGATTCGTTCATTTGATTTAAGTTAAAACGTTTTATTAAAACGTTTTAACTCGACACCAAAAATATAGCACAGCTTGAAAGCTATTTCAAGCGTGCAGTTGAAAATCGTTTGATCAATTGAACCGGCAGAGTCTTTTCTTCCCAATTTTTCTCAGGTTGCTCTACTCTTTCTAATAATAAATTCGCTGTCGTTTGGCCCAATTCATAGATTGGTTGTGCGATCGTCGTCAATTGCGGTGTGACATATTCACACATATCAATATTATCGTAACCAATCACGCTGTAATCCTGCGGAATTCTTTTCTCTACATCCGCTAATCCAAGATACAAACCAAAAGCTAATTCATCATTAATGGCAAAAATCGCAGTTACATCTGCCTTAACTATTTCTTTGGCTGCTTGACGCCCTCCATCTTTGGACAGCTCCGCATGAACCAATACAGCATTGGGATAAATCTTTTGAAAACCAGTCAGACGCGTCTGAATATTCTCTGTCGCATTTTCCGGTAAAACGACCGCTACTTTTTGATGCCCTAATTGATTCAGATGCTCACCAGCCAGTTTCCCGCCCGAAAGGTCATCGGTCAAAACAGCATCGCTATACCCTTCTGCCTTCTTTTGATCCAATACGATATAAGGAAGGTTCTTTTTCCGTAAACTGTCATTGATAGCTTGATTGGAGATCGCAGAACTAGCGATGATATAGCCGTCAACTCCTCGGCGGCTCAACTCTTCTAAATAATCGGTCTCTTTTTTCGTATCCAGATCAGCATTGCATAACATCGTTACAAAATTTTCGCGATACAAAACACCTTCGATTCCACGAACCAACGTGCTAAAAAAGGGATTCGTGATATCAGGTACTAGCACGCCAATCGTCTTGCTTTTTTTCATGACCATCCGGCGGGCAAAATAGTCCGGCTCATAGTTCAATGCAGCCTTAGCCGCCAGCACCTTCTCGACTGTTTTCGGACTGAATTTCTGCTCATTGCCGTTTAAAATTTGGGAGACCGTGGCGATCGAAACCCCAGATTGTTTAGCAACATCCTTAATAGTAATTTTCTTATTTTTCATCTGATCTCTCCTGCTTCAAACTCTGCTACATTTTCTCATGAATGACTTGCCCTGTAAATACACCAGCTGGCGAACTTGCTATGAACTAAATTTTTTTTTATACTGCTTAAGGGTACGTTCGTAGGATAGCGTTTTGCCGGCTAGCCCTTTTCAGTTACCTAATAGGTTTAATTGGAATAGATAGTTAAAGGCATACGGCTTAAAAATAAATTCCTTACTATAAAAAAAGGAGTAACAAAATGAACAAAACAACAAAAATTATTTTAGGAATCGTCCTAGTTTTAGTTATTGTACTGATTGCGGCAGGAAATTATTTCTATTCTTATGCCGTCGTTCCGGCAAAAAAAGATTTTCTGGCAGATGGCTCGGCAAAAAAATCAACCGAATTGATTACTGCCGAAAGCTGGTTCAACAATAAAGACAATCGCAGCGACTGGAAACTTACATCAGACGACGGCTTGAAATTATCAGCTTATTATCTGCCGGCAGAAAAAAATCAACATAAAACGGCTATCCTCGCACATGGCTACATGGGACAGGCTTCTGATATGCCTCAATATGCAAAAATATATCACGACCTTGGCTACAATGTCTTGATGCCGGACGCTCGCGGTCACGGAAAAAGTGAAGGAGACTATATCGGTTTTGGCTGGCCTGAACGAAAAGACTATCTGCAATGGATTGATCGCATCATCGAAAAAGATTCTCAAGCTGAAATCGTCCTTCACGGTGTCAGTATGGGGGGAGCAACCGTTATGATGACTAGCGGTGAAAAATTGCCGGACAATGTCAAAGCCTTTGTCGAAGATTGCGGCTACAGCTCAGCCAAAGGGGAATTGAATTACCAATTAAAAGAAATGTTCAATCTGCCATCATTTCCATTGATTCCTGTCACTAGTCTGGTAACAAAAGTTCGCGCAGGATACTTTTTTGGTGAGGCCGATGCTATCAAACAGCTAAATAAAAACCATCGTCCAATGTTGTTTATTCATGGTGACAAAGATGATTTCGTGCCTTATTCAATGTTGGACGAAGTTTATAACGCAACTAAAGGACCGAAAGAAAAGTATGTGGTCCACGGTGCCAAACATGCCGAAGCACTAAGTAAAGACCCTGACATGTATCAGAAAAAGGTTACTGAATTTGTACAGAAATATGTCCACTAATCTTTTTAGTTAACTACTATACAAAAAACGAGACACTTAAAGTGCCTCGTTTTTTGCTTGTTCTAATAAATACTCAGCTAAGGTATCCGTCACTGTTATATGAGTAAAAATTTTCGTTTTCGTTCCCACGTACAGAACATCTTTTTTACTATCTTCATAGCAGGCAACAGCTACATTGGAAATTTTACGCACATCCTCAACACCTAATCCAATGACATTTTCATTGATCTCACAAGTCACTTCCTGACCCGCCGAATCGATAAATTTCGAGTTGACATCCCCGATCACATTGAGCTTTTCCAGTTCGTCGATATCCTGCTGATCGACATATCCGATCTCGGTCATCGTATTATTTTTAGAAAAAGGACTAGCGATTCCGACTAAAGCGAAATCAACATTTTTCCCCGCCTCTAAGACATCCCGAATCCCTTCATTTTCGACCAGACTTTTCTTGATAAAGGCATTATCCACCAATGCTGGTGCATACAAATACTTACACTTAGCCCGTAATTTTTTTGAAAGATCATAGGCCAGCTGATTGGAATGGACATCGACCATTTCTGATCCTAGTCCGCCAATCAATGGAATAATGGTGGCATCTGCATGATTTTCATAAGGATACTCATCAACGATTCCTCGCAGCATTTTGCCCCAAGAAAGTCCAATCGTTTTAGCCTTAGCAATTTCTTTTTGAAAGGCCGTGATCGCCGTTTGAACCAATAAACGTTCGATTTCATCTTTTCGTAAACTGCTGGTATCTAAAACTGCGGCCTTTTTTAACCCGAATAGCTCTTCTAAGGCCAGTTCTAATTCGATTGAATAAGCGCTCTCACTCTTTATAAAAATATCAACAACGCCTTCATTTTTTGCGTCATTCAAATACTTTGAAACCAGCGAACGAGAGATGCCCAATTGTTTGGCGATCTCCGACTGTTTCAAATTTTTTTTATAATACATCGTAGCTACTTTTACGATGTCGCGATTATGTTTTATAGCCATTATGATCCCATCCCCTGAACAACTTTTGATCTCATTCACTATACGGTTGATTCCAATCTCACGCAAGTAGGAAAAAGTCATGACCGAAGCTGCTTTGTTTATTGTATTCGCAACTCAACGGTCTCCTAACCATCATTAAGCTTAAAAATAATTCAAATCGTCGTATCTTGCAAAAAGTAAAACTCTTAATGAATAATTGTACCTTCGTAGACTTATCCCTCTGCTTAATTAGTAGAATTCATCATACATAAACTCGAGATATAACTATTACTAAGAGCAGAATCGACAAATGAGGATGCACCAAATTCTGGCACATCCTCGACCTTCGGATTAAATAATTTCGATCACGCCGCCGACTTCAAATTCTGGAAAAATACCTGGACTGACAATAATCGCTCCTGGTAAGATTTCTCCAATTGCGTTACGAAAATAAATCGAGATATGGCCTAATTCTTCAAAATTCGCATTTGCCTGTGAGCCGACTTCTTCGATCGTAAACTCCTGATCGCCAAATTTGACTTTTCCACCAACTTTTAAGGCATCACTTGGGCGATCCTCAAACTCATGAATCACACAAATATCTCTCAATTCTGCCGTGGCAGAAGGACCAAACAAAATAATCAATCGTTCTTCTTCAAATGCTGGCACCATGCTGCCGATTTCTATAATTTTAGATTTTACCATCCGTCCATTCGCTCCATTCAAACTATTTTAATACATTCCGAAACTAGCTAACCATGCCAAGATTACAGCCGTGAAACCAGTTAACATCCGGCTGTAAAGAATCGCTGGTACACCGATCGATACCGTTTCTGGTTTTGCTTCTCCTAATGACAAGCCCACAGGAATAAAGTCACATCCGGCATGAGCACTGATAGCAAATAATGCTGGCAATGCATATTGAACCGGAATCGATCCATTAGCAATCTGTGTTCCAATCAATACCCCGATAACCTGAGAGATTACCGCGCCAGGACCAAGAATCGGAGACAATACAGGGATGCTACAAATCAAAGCTAAGACGATCATTCCTGGTAATGAACCGGCTAGAGGAGAAAGCACTTTTGCTAACCAATCACCAATTCCAGTATAATTGATAATCCCTACGATCATACTGATAAAGGCCATAAATGGAATAATATTTTTCAATAGCATGTCCACAGCATCACGTCCAGATTGATAGAAGGTACTCATAACACCACCAATGGCACGAGAGAAGCGGACTAAGAAACTGTCTTTTTTCGCTTGTTCTTCTGCATGATCTTCTTTAATTTTCGAATAGCGTTCTTTAAATTCTTCGTCAGACTCTCTGCCTTCTTGTTTAGTCACGATTTTTTCTGTTGCGGCTGCCGACTCGGCATCTGTCTTATGAGCATGATTGATTGCTGCCATTTGCCGTTCTTCAAGATCTGCATTTTCAACTAGCTCAACATCTTCGGGACGAACACCTGAAACAAAAATATCTTCCGTAATGTGTTTGGACAACGGACCTGAAGGTGATGATGGCAATACATCAACCGTTGGAATTCGTTTCATCGGATAAACACCGATTCGAGCCGTTCCGCCGCAGTCAATTACAGCACATAACGTTTCTTCTTCTGGAATCGAATTTTTAAATCCATCACAAGGAATACAACCAGTCAAATCAGCGATTTGCTGCGCTACGGGGTGAATTCCGCCACCAGTAACAGAAACAACTTTATTTTTTTGCTCAGTAGGCGTTAATGTCAGACCAACACCCCAACCTTTATTTCCAGGTTTTACAAATACTGTTTTGTACATTATGCTTCCTCCTTTACGCGGCTGCTTTCTTCGCTTCTCTAGCCATCATGAATTTCGTCAATTTTTCAGTTACGATCCCACGCATCAAAATCACGACAACCCCTACTAAAAAGTAGCGAACTGCCAAGCTTGATTGACTAAAACCGGCCTTCGTAACACCGTTCGCGATTCCTAGATAAACAAATAATTCACCTGCGTTAGCGTAAGGGAACAAACCTGTTACCGGATGGACAAAAGAGACCGCCGCATCATAAAAAGCTGGTTTTTCTTCTTCTCGTACGAATTTCCCAAAAGTGTAAGCCATGGGGTTCGTTAACATCAGAACTGCCAAAATCGGCATCAATGAATAGCGTAAAATCATATATTTTGAACAATAGCGGATTGCTCTGTCGACACGTTCTTCACCAATAAATGAGATAACTGAATAAGTAAATGTTAAAAGTACAATTAATAATGGGACGATTCCGGTCATGTACCCCATAAACTGTTCGCCGCCGGCTTCAAACATACCAATAAAGTTTTTTCCTGCCCATTCGATATATTTCATTATAAAATTCCTCCTTTTCTAGGTAACCGCTTCCAATTTGCGTGTATAAATTTGCGATAGTGCCTTTTCAATCTGAGGTGCTCTTTTTTGTTGTAATGCTGTACTGTAGTTGACTAATTGCGCCCCCTTGAAGGATGGTTCCTCTTTGAAACGTGCAAAAATCGTCAATCCCTTACAGATATAACATTGAATGATCTTTCCGTCAGCATCGACAACAACTGCGACGATTACTCGCAAAATTTTTCCTTTAACGACTTCGGTATAAAATTCATACTCGCTACCCGCTTGTTCAGTCGTGATTTTCTTGATGAAACTTTGATAGTACTTCACCTGAACAAGACTAAAAAGACTTTGACAAAGCATTAAAATGATCACAACAATAACTAATCCACTCATAAGCTCCATCCTCTCCAAAAGCAGATGAGGAATCCCTCATCTGCTTTACCTTTGCCTTAATCGCCAAACGTTGAATCTTGAAGTTTCCGCAAACGATAGACTGTTGTCGATTCATCGATCTCGATGTCATCATACGTCAAGAATGTTCCATCTTTGATGTCGCGTTTCGCAACGGAAGAACCACCAACTAAACCGATTGGTACATTGTTGTTTTTAACTAAATCAGCGTGCGTTTCTAACACACCGCGGACACAATAGCCGCCGATACCATCGATTTTTTCTCCTGCTTTGATGTCCTTTTTCGCTACCGCAACTGTTTCAGAAATTGGAGCGCCTAATGGAACAATCGCATGATCATGATTTAAGACTGCTTTCGCAATCGTAATCGGTGTTTCTAAGCTAGCTAAGTGATATGGCCGATATAAGATGTGATGGTCACGGTCGCCTTTTTTCATCAAATAGCTTAATTCATGACGAGCCCCATCATTTTGTCCTTTAACAATCACGAAGACCCCTGGCGCTAAACCGTCAACGTATTCCACTACGCCGTACTTATCTAAGACTCCGCCGTTTTCTTTTAAATCTAAATCTTTGACTACTGAATCAACGTCTCCGCTAATCCCGTGCATTCCTACTTTGTCAGGAATAAAACCGATGGCATTTGATAATAAATTCATCTCAGCCATAGTCTTCGTTCCATCTTGGAAAGCCGCCAACATATGACTAGACATTTGTTTAGAGTCCGCTTCTGCTTGGGCTGTATCGGGGTTGGCTCCAACCTTTAACTTATTGTTCTTACCTTTACCTGCAACTAAAACTTCCATACCCATGCTTTTCGCAAACTCAAATAATTCAGTCGTTGCAGCAGGCTCATCACCGTCGGAACCCGTATAAACTAAGTCCGCAGAATCATACATTTTCTTCATCAATGGGCCAATTGTGATATCCACTTCCACGTTCAGCAAAACAATGTGTTTTTTCGCCAACAGTGTCTCTAACGAAATTTGTGCACCAACTTCGGGAACTCCCGTCGCATCAACAATAACTTCTACCTTATCCGAATGAATAATTTCTTTAAAATCTGAGCTAACTAAGATATCCACTTTCTTCTCTGCACTTGCATTGTAAGCATCCGCGGCACGTTGTGCAGCATCCTTATTGATATCACTGATCCCTGTTACTGCCATTCCCGGAATCGTTGAAATCTGAGCAATCATCCCAAAACCCATTTGACCTGCACCAATTACCCCAACTTTGATTGGTGCGCCATTTTTTTCTCTTTCCAAAAGCTTCCCATAAAGTGTCATTATTACCCCTCCATACTTTTTTGACATATGACAATGCTTTTGACATATGCCTTAAGACAACTTTAGTATAACACCGGTCGAAACTATGTCAACGCTTTCTTTTCACAAACTATCATTTTATATTAAATGGAACATATGTTACAAAAGTGATTTGTACCGTAAAAAACGTGATATTTCAACAAACAACCAATATTCCTTACTAAATTAAAATGGTTTTAAAAAAAGAATAGCCTAATTTGCACATTCTTAAAATAACTTAAAAACCAATGCGTTGACATTGTGGTAATCCTGGATTAAAAATGAAAAAAAGGTTTTAATTGATTATCTATTCACAATCATAGAAGTATATACGATCTTATTAAGATAGTAAAAAAATCAAAAAAATATATTAGACCAATTTGAACAGGTCCCATTTACCCTTCAATTGTGAAAAAACACACGATGATATCTTTGCGTAAGATGACTCTGTTCGACAGTAGAGAAAAAACAAAAACGCCGCTTTAACTTTTGTCAAAGCGGCGCTTTTTCTTATTGTTGTCCATAGGTTGCGAATTTCTCCAAAACCTCTTTCATTTGCTCTTGGTTCAATAATTTGGGAGTTCCGATACATCGTGCACGGTAGTCTAGCTTCGCTAAAAATTCAATGTCTTTAGCTACACCGAAAGCGCTGGACAAATCAGGTCCGATTGTAAGAACCCCATGATTCCCTAATAAAATCCCATTGTCTTCGTGGATAAAATTAAAGGCCTCTTCAGCTAGTTCACGGGTTCCAAAAGTTTTATAATCACAACAGCGAACCTTTTCACCGACAGAGCCGATAATGTAATGCAGCGGCTCGATCTCTTGCTGCAGACAAGCAAAGGTTGTCGCATATTCTGAATGCGTATGAACCACTGATCGTACATCTGGACGATTCACATAAAAAATACTATGAAGATCATATTCACTTGAAGGTTTGCGGGCTCCTTCTAAAACTTTACCATGAAGATCCATCAAGACAATATCTTCTGGCTCCGTCTCAAAATAAGGAATTCCACTAGGACTGATCAGCATAGCCTGCTCCTCAGGTAGATAAATACTGATATTACCGCCCGTACCTGTAGTTAATTTTTCGGTGATAAGTTTTTTGCCATATTCAACAATCATTTCACGTTCTTTTTGATGTTTCATTTTCTACTCCAATCAATAAAAATTATTTTCAGGCTGCTCTATTAAATAGCGTTTCAAATCGTAAGGTGAAAAAATTCCGCGATCAGTCACGACTGCGCCGATTAATTCAGGCGGAGTGATATCAAAGGACGGATAGATCGCTTTGACTCCATCTAAAGTATGTTTGATCCCATTTAATTCCATAACTTGTTCCGGATCTCGCATCTCGATCTTGATACTTTCGTGACTGATTTTATCCGTATCAGGAATACCTGTCACAAAATAAGGAACTCCAAAACGCTGAGCTAAGATCGCAATTTGATACGTCCCAACTTTATTAGCAATATAGCCGTCTTGAGCAATCGTATCGGCTGCCGATGTAAATAGATCGATTTTTTCGTGTTCCATCAAATAAGCAATCATATTATCAGAAACAACGGTCGTATCAAATCCCATCTCCGCGCAACAGCTGGCAGTCAAACGTGCACCTTGTAAATACGGACGAGTCTCTGCACAAAAGAAGCGCAGCGTCTTTTTCTGTTCGATTGCTTCCCGCAGCAGCATTCCGATAATCGTTTCTCCAAAGCATTGCGTTAAAACCGTACCGTTATCAGGAATTTTTTCGATCAAATATTTTGCCACTTGATCCATGGTGTAGTAACGTCGATTCAAGGAATCGATCGTGTTTTGTTTAATAGCCTCCGTTGGATCTTGTCCCATTTCCAACGCAAGCTCTGCGACTGCCACACACTTTTCAGTGATTAATGACATTCGATTGGCAGTGGTTGGTCGAGCATTAGCGATCGTGTGGGATGCTTCTTTCAGATACGCGATCTGTTCAACCCGCGCTAAATTCTTGCTTTCTTCCGCCGCTAACGCCATACCCATTCCCGCTGCGGTGTAAGGTCCGGCACTTTGAGTCACCATATCAGTGATCGCTTGTGCCACGGCTTGATGGTTCTCACATTCGACAAATTCCACTCGAGTCGGATATATTCGGCGATCTAGAATGCGAACTTTTCCGTTTTCGTACCAAGCAACATTTTCATATTGCAATAATGTTAGCATCGTATAATCTTGTCTTTCCAACTTATTCACCTTCTAATTTGTTTTAAGATACTTATTTAAATATTCTAATGCTGTTTTGCTTTATTCAATCTATTCATTAGATAAGTCTGAGTGAATATCTAGCTCATTCATGCCATTGACTAGCTGGCTGCCGCTGGTAATATGTTGACGATTGATAATTAATTGGATACCTAGTTTTAGCAGCATTCGTTCAGCCGTAATTTTTTTCTCAGAAGAAATAAGTGACAATTCTTTGACCTTCGAATCACCTACAACTCTACGAATAATCTCTGTTCCGGCATAACCAACAGCATCCGCCAAAATTTCTTGTAGCATGGTCTCTTTAAAGGCGCTGTTGCGATACAATGGAAAGGTTACTGCTTGGTCGTAGTAGGTTTCGAGTTTTTCTTTCACCTGATCGTAAACTGCAGCAATCGTGTCTTTACTCCACTGGTGAAACACTTGATCAACTGTCGAATCAAACAGATTTTTAACCAATGGAAAATATAAATGTGCTAAAACGTTGCCGATGTCATAACCCGCTGGACCATAAAAGGCAAACTCAGGATCAATCACTTTTAATCCGGTTTGATTGACAAAGATAGAACCAGTATGAAGATCCCCATGTAATAACGATTGGGCATTGTTCATAAAATTATTGCGCAGCAGCGCAACTTCTGCTTTTAACGGGGTATTTTCGTATAAATTTTCTTTGACGAACTGTTCATTGCCAGAGGTCAAAATATTTCGCTGTTTGTAATCGTCATAAGGCTCAGTAAAAACCAGATCTTCGCTGATATCGCACATTTCGGGATTAATAAAATCCTTAACTCGCTGTTTTTTCACATCACGATCTAAAACAATATCACTAGTTAAAAGCAATGTGCGAACCAAATATTCCGTGATTTTCTCACTAAAATCAGGAAAAATTTTCTTCTCAATCAATTCGTAACGCATGTTTTGATAGTCCGAGATATCTTCCATCGTCAAAGCATACATCTTTTGATCATAATAATAAACTTTCGGTACAAACTTTGGGGCCAACTCATTTTGTAAACGTAAAATTTCCGCTTCGATTCGATTACGATCAATAGCCAACAATCGACCAGAAGAACGCAGCCTTACATCTGCTTGCTTGATTATCAAACTTTCATGTGTGGCTTCATTCACTACACGAAAAACATAATTGATATTGCCATCACCGATCTCCGTCACTGTTATCGGCGCATTAGCAGGGAAAGCAGCTAACTCCTCCACGATATATTGTTTGACCGTCTGTATATCCATTAAAAAATGTTCCTGATACGCCGGCAATTTCCTCGGTGTAAGTTTCATATTATCGCCTCATTCATTTAAATTCTCAGGACAAAAAAACACTCATCTAAAAGTGTACATTTAAACTAGCTAAATGCAACTCCTAGATGAGCAGTTCTTAATTAATCGCAATTTTTGTTCCAACAGTGATTGTCGGCATTGCTTTGTCCTCCACATAAAGTGTTCCTGGGAGATCCGCCGTTTCCGAACCATCGAAACGCAGGGTAATATGCCCTAGATCATCGAGATTCTTCTTTACTACATCGCCTACTGCTGTAATTTTGTAGGTCTGATCATCAAATGAAAAGTTCATTCCCGCCATAATTTCGGCTGTAGATGGGGTCAAGTGGATGTTATAACAGTAATCTGCTAACGTCTCCGGCGCATCATTGCCGAAAAAAATCAGCATCTTCTCTTGTTGAAACATCTCTGCTTCCGGGCCAATATTGGTAACTTGCGTCTCAAAAATCATCTTTCATCTCTCCAAACATTTTTAACTGTATAATCCAAAACTAGCTAACCATGCAACAATCACCCGAGGAACACCATTCAAGAAACGTGAATATAGCACGGATGGTACACCAACCTCCACCGTTTCTGCTTCAGCCTCTTCTAAACCTAATCCGACCGGGATGAAGTCACAAGCATTTTGTGTATTGATGGCAAATAAAGCCGGTAATGCTAATTGCGGCGGGATATTTCCTTTACCGATTTCTACCCCGATCAAGGTTCCCAAAATCTGACTGATGACTGCCCCAGGTCCCAATAACGGTGATAAGAATGGCAATGAACAGATAAAACCGATAATGATCAATCCGAAAACATTCCCCGCTAATGGTTTCATCAAATTGGCAAAAACGGTTCCGATTCCAGAGCCTTGAATGATTCCGATTAACAATGATACGAAAGCCATAAAAGGGATGACGGTATTGATCATCGTCTGCACACCTTCACGAGCTGATTGATTGAACGTCGCTACGACTTTCCCGGCACCCATCCCTATTTTAGCGATAAAACTTTTTTGTTCCGCTTTTTGTTCAGTGATTTTTTTATCGGTTGAATATTTAAATTCACGCTCCGGCTTTTCTTCAGTAACAAAGGCCGGCTTTCCAGCAGTCTCTTCCGCGTCCGCCAACATAATTTGATTCTCACCTACTGCTGAAACATAGATAGCTTCATGAATGTACTGTGCTAAAGGACCGCTCTTTCCTGTTGGTACAATGTTGACCGTGGGAATATTTTTTTTCGGGTAAATCCCGCAGCGCAATGTCCCGCCGCAGTCAATAATTGCTAAAGCGATTTCATTGTCCGGTATGGAAGTCTTGAACCCATTGACCGATTTCATGCCAGATAACTCTTCGATTTTACCCACAATACTAGGTTTGTCTCCGCCGCCAGTCACATAAACAAATTTATGTTTTTCATCGGTTGGTGTAATGACTAGTGGTCCACCATATCCGCCAGAACCTTTTACGATTTTGATACTATTATAAGCCATTTCTTATTTCCTCCTCAATCCTATTCTGTCACTGCGACTTCATCGACTTCTTTACTCAACTGAATCCCTTGTTGTTTGCAGACAAACGCTGTAGTGAAGTCCGTTGTCCAACCACCGATAAAGTTCATAACTAACCCGACAAACATATAACGAATTGCTAATTCCATCGAATTCAATCCCAACTGAGTGATCCCTTGAGCGATTCCCATCCATACAAATAGTTCACCTGGATTGATGTGAGGAAAAACGCCATTGCTGGTATGACAAAATTGCGCATTAGATGCATAATAACTTGGTTTATAGAACTCCGGTAAAAAACGCGCCATCGTAAATGACATCGGATTGCCTAACATAAATGCAGAAACAAAGGGTAATACTAAGTAACGGGTAAACGGATTTCTTGAGGATACTTTTGCGACTTTCGTTACTCGCTCTTCTCCTAAAAAGGCAATCAGCGTATTCATCGCTACCATCAACATCAAAACAACTGGTACAATACCCGTCATCCAACTAATAAATGTTTCTGCACCTGTTTGGAAAAGGCTCATGAAGCCTTCTGCAAATTTTGTAATATAATCCATTCTTAAACACTCCTTTTTATATTATTGAAGCTTTATATTTCACTTTTCATGATAGGAACTGCGAAATGCGGAGTTCTCATCCTTTTTTGATAGTTTTTCTTGAATCGAAAGTTTCATTAATGACAATTGATTTCCTAAATTGAAAATTGGTGATACTGGTGCCTTATCCTGATGATTGCCTTTTTCTACTTCTAAATAAATCTTTTGTGCATTAGCAGCTGCTTGCCGGGTCAATTTATTTTCATTTGTTAGTATGGAAGAGTCTGTTAATTGGTGAATATCAATACCTGTGAATTGCGGACGCGGTTTGAAGCGAGCCAATATCGATGTTCCTTGCATCATCTCTGCCTCTTGAATAATTCCCGTACTATCAACTCCTAATAATAGAATCGTACCTGAAGCGATTCTGCCCGGACGGCGGCCGATTGCAACTTTCCCTTTGCGTTTCATTCGAATATAGACAGAATTAAAATTCTTGATTTGCTTCATTCCTAAAAAGATTTGGAGAATATAAGCAATAATTGCAATAGCTCCTAAAAAAAAGATATTCATGCGATATTCGCTCCTTTCCAGTACAAAGAGTGATCCTTTGTACAACTGCCTCCTCAGTAACCTTTTACCAACAACCGACGATACTCCTCTTTACTACTGATCTGCTTGACTTGTTCTCGTAATGCTTCATTAGAAGAGATTACAAAAATCGTATCGTAAAAACTCAATAACTCATCCTCCATTGCTAACGTTAGATTTTCTGGAATAGCCACCAGAAAAATCAGTTCAATCTCTTCCAACGACGGTCCCTCTGAATAGATTCCGATCGTTACCAGAATTTCTTCACTTTGATGATTGATTCCGTGAGGAAAAGCAATGCCATTATCGATCACTGCCGATTCTTCCTGTGCTTTGGCCAAAATGTAAGTCTTAAAAGAATCATCAATTAATTGCTTAGCACCTAATTTTTCTAATAAAGCGACTAGATTTTCTTCATAGGCCTGCTGTTTGTCCAGTTGTTCAAAAGAAAATCGAATATGCTCAAACGATGCGGCCTTTGAAGCGACAATCCGCTTCCATTCACTTAAAAGCCAATTCTCATTAAATAGATCCGTTAACTTTATTACCGCGGTAGTTGCCTTCGTATGCTTCAACGGAACCGTCGTAAATACTGCGAAATAGCGATCCAAATCCTTTGTCTCATATTCTTCTTCGGAATAATGTGCAATTCTGATATTAGGACCCAAAACCGTTGCTAGCTGACGCTTAATCATTAGTGCCGTCCCTTTGCCCGTATTACAAACCACGGCAATTTCTTTCATCTTTGGTTGAGCATCCGATTTTAATGCTAATTCAAAATAAATCGCTAAGTAAGATAGCTCTGCTTGTTGATTTGGTTTCTTTAAGAAATCGGCTAATGCAGAGATGCCTATTTCCGCTAGCTCATGTGCAAAAGCATGCTTTTGCTTAAACTCCTCGCGAAAAATATCGTAGGTTTCAACCTGAAAGATGATTCGATTGATCAAAAACATAAAATGGGCTCGAATATTTTGGAACAATCTTTCTTGATCCAAATTAATGATCACCGCTTCGTTGATTTGATCCATCATATAGTTAAACAGGATTTTTACTTCTGCATTATCCGCTTGATCCTCTGAAACCAAATTATTGTTGAAAATATTTAACGGGAAACAAAGAAAGTCAAAATCCAATTTACTAATTGTCAAACTATAATCCGTTGCTAAATTAACAAATAATTCTTCTAATAATTGATCATCCGCAAAATAATTAACATAATAAGGCACTGCTTGTGTTAACGACTTTCCAGCTTGAATTCGTTGGATCGTTAAAATAATCGTCTTTTGTAATAATCCCAACGTCCCAAAATCTAATTTTTTACTTAATGCGATTTCATCAATCCGCTGCAATAACTCATCACTTAAAGTAGGCTGCTCCAGATAATCATAGGTGTGATGCAGATAAAGCAGTCGCAATTGTGATTCTTTCCCAGAGATTTTCAATCCTTTGTTAGGTGTACCAATTAGGGAGATTTGATACCCACTCATTATTTGTTTCAAATTCCGCAAATCTTTATTGACCGTTGAACGACTGACTCCTAGTACTTCCGACAGATCATCGATTACAATATAGCCTTCCTGCTTCATAAAGCAATCGATTAAAACCGCGATTCGCTTTGTACTGGAATTGAAATCTGTTTGTTGTTTTAAACTGCCATTCATAATCTCTGAGAATTGTTGAGAATCCATCACTTTTAACGAATAAATATTTTCCCTTTCTTCAATTACTGCAACGCGTTCCATCTGATCATTCAGCAATTGAATCGCTTTTTTGGTGGTTTGTGCGCTTGTATCGGTTATTTTTTGCAACTCATTCAAACTCAAACGATCATGAGTAATAAAATGCTGCAATAATTGATACCAGCGATTGATCAATGCCATCTTATTACCCCACCTTCTTTATCCTCGTGTCTTTCCTCCAGCAACATTGGTCGTAACACCTGTAATATAACTAGACCGGTCAGATAAATAATAGCATACTAAATCGGCGACTTCACTGAGCTTCCCGCTCCGTCCCAAGGGAATTGTCGTGGTTTTATCATAGTTTTTTCGAAGCTCTTCAACCGAGATTCCTCTTGTATAAGCTAAGGCTGTTTCATACGCTTCAGTTCGTAATCCAGTTTCTTCCATAATTCCTGGTGCAACTCCTACTACCCGAATTCCCTGTTTTCCTAGTTCTTTAGACCATGAACGCGTGAAACTATTGACTGCTGCTTTCGTTGCGGCGTATGGACTTTGTCCTTCCGATCCTTCCAGACCACATTCCGAAGACATGTTGATGATCACACCTTCATGTCTTTTCATCATTGTCCGTGCCACTGCTTGTGTCATTAAAAACAACCCTTTTTGGTTAATCGCCATCATTTTGTCAAAGACAGTATCTGATAACTCAAACTGCCCATGTGGATCTACCTCATCTACTAACAAACGAGGAACATTAATCCCTGCATTGTTTACTAATCCATCGATTTGTCCTAACTCTTCGACAACCTTCGTGATGTTTTCTTCCACTTGCTGTCGGTTTGAAATATCCGTTTGAAAATAATACAGATTCTCGTGAACAACCTTTCCTGGTTGAAGATCGAAATTTGCAACAACTACTCCTTGACCTAGTAATTCATCAATAATACTTGCCCCAATTCCTGAAGAACCTCCTGTTACGATCACTTTTTTTCCTGCAACGTCTAACCAATCTGACATTTCGTGTTCCCTCCTCTTAATTACAGGCCAAGTATAAAGCGCTTTCCACAAATGATTAATACGCTCTTTTTTTTTAGTTTAGAAAAAAAGGTGCACTAATTTGTGAAAAATGAACAAAAAAGCCTAAGTAGACGAATCTACTCAAGCTTTTTGCAATACTCTATTCATTTCTGCTTGTAGCAATTGTGGAGAGCGCTCAATTGCGTCGATCGTATCACCCGCAATATGTGAGGTGATCACAACATTGTCTAATGCCAATAATGGTTCGTTCGGATCAATTGGCTCTTTCCATAGTACATCAATACCGGCACCAGCGATCCGTTTTTGTTGTAAGCACTCAATCAAATCTGATTGATTAACAATATCTGGTCGAGCCGTGTTTATTAAATACGCGCTGGGTTTCATTAATTTTAATAAAGAGTGATTGATCAGATTCTCTGTTTCGGGTACTACTCGCAAATGCAAGGACACTACGTCGGAATGACTAAAAATTTCCTGCAGACTTTTTAACTCGATTTGATAGCCTTCTTGATCTAAAGTAGTCTGATCTGCAAAAGCATCATATGCGCTGACTTCCATTCCTAAAGCAGTTAAACGCTTTGCAACAATTTTTCCGATATGTCCTAGACCGACTAATCCAACTTTTAAATTGGAAAATGAGGTTTTATAGATATCATTAGAAAAGGTTTGGGGCCAGTGACCGCTCTTTACTTGAATAGCTGAGGATGCGATATTACGTACAGTAGCGTACATTAATCCAATTGTAAAATCTGCAACAGGCTCAGCATTACGAATGACATTGATCACTGAAAGTCCAGCTAATTTCTTTACTGCTGCTAAATCAATATGTTCTAATCCGCCGCGGCAAGTCCCAATAACTTTTAAATTTTTCGCATGCGTCAATAACTTCCGAGAAACCGGCGCCAGATGAACCAGTAGATATTCGGCCGTCTCCACTGCCGCCAGTATCTCTGAAGACAGTTCGAATTCATTCGGACCCTCTCGCTCAAGTATTTTGATAATTTCGCGAAATTCTGAACGAGATTTATCTGCATGCCATTCAAATGCTTGAATCGTAATCGGGGATTCGATCTTTAGACCTTTTGCTGCATCCGCCAAATTATCCGCTGGAACAAATGGATCACCAATCACGACTACATTAGACATCCTGTTTGCCCACTTCCGTTAGTACCCCTATTTTAGGTTTCACGTGAAACTTTACAGCCAAATCTAAGAGTTGCTGATCAGTGATTTGCTGCTTAATCTCTTGTCTTGTTGAACAAATTTGTAAATAAATTTGCGCGGCCTTTTCCGCTGTTTCAACTAGACCAAAGGCATCATCCATCGTTTGTCCTGCCCCCATAATCCCATGATGCGGCCAGATTACGATCCTTGTATCACACATTTTTTCTGCTGATGCTGCCCCCAGCTGACTGGTTCCCGCAACCATCCACGGAAGAACTGACACTCCATCTGGAAAGACCACTAAACACTCTGTAATCATTTGCCATAACGTTTTTGTGAACTTCTTTTCATCCAACTCATGTATAAAAGTCATCGCAGATATCGCGGTTGCATGTGTATGCAAAATGACTCGATGTTTTGGGTCTTGGGTCATACGAACTGCATGACATTGCAAATGTGAGGCCAACTCACTGGTCGGCAGAGCACCGCTTTCTAATCCCCATAGAAGTTCATAGGTATTCCCTTCCGCACCAATCCGAATGATAGCCAAACTATCAGCGGGATTCTTTTGAACATTTTTGAAATATTTTCCTGAACCAGATACGAGAAATATCTCACCCGCCAAACTTTCAACGGCAAATTCTAATGCAGCTTTCGTTTTCACTTGATTAATATCGAGATAATACTGTACTTCTTCTTGCGGCAAACGATAACTAATATTGCCGCCATTTCGCTCCGCCCAACCATAAGCCCATAACTGACTGGTCGCCTCGCACATTTCTTGAATAAAAGGAGCTTGACTGATTTCATGAAGTGCCATTTCATCATCCTCCGTTGATTACATGTTTTAAAGGAGGATCGTAATTAGTCGCGCTACGATCATAAAGGCCACACCTAACAAACCATGAATCCAATATGTCTTACTCTTTACTACATCTCCATTGGCTCCAATGACAAGTTTTTTAGCGCCATCAAAAAAGACTTTGATAAAAAAGGCCAGTCCAATCAAAATAAACAATTCGCTAATCATCTTAATCCTCCTAAACTACTAGTTAATTCTGTCCATAATAGGCATTTGCACCATGCTTACGTAAATAATGCTTATCCAACACTCGTTGCGGCAACTCCTCTGCGAAGGTATTCAATTGCCGTGTTAATAGGTTCATTTTACAGACTTCTTCTAACACCACCGCATTCATTACTGCGCTGTGCGCATCTTTCCCCCAAGTAAAGGGACCATGTCCATGAAGTAAGACTCCCGGCACCTCTAAAGGTTTAAGTTCACGCTGCTTGAAAGTTTCGATAATCACATTTCCTGTTTCGTGCTCATAGCCTTCATCAATTTCATATTGTGACAAAAAGCGTGCGCAAGGAACTGATCCATAAAACGTATCGGCATGCGTTGTTCCCATCGCCGGAACATCTAGGCCTGATTGTGCCCAGGCCGCTGCCCATGTCGAATGAGTATGGACGATTCCGCCAATTTCTGGAAATGCTTTGTATAATACTGCATGAGTCGGTGTATCAGATGAAGGGTTCATTTCACCTTCAATTACCTTATTATCCAAATCAACGACGACCATATCATCAGCCTTCATTTCTTCATAGCCAACGCCGCTAGGTTTGATCACAAAATATTTTGTCTCAGGATCATAGGCACTAACATTTCCCCATGTATACTTAATTAAGCCATGTTTAGGTAACGCCAAATTTGCCTGAAATACTTCTTTTTTTAATTTTTCTAACATCGATTCGGTCACCTCTTATTCTGGATTGACTGCAACAACGATTTTGTTGTAAGCAAGCTCCCGCTTAAACATTTTAGGCAGTACATCGGATAGATCTGCTAAAGCAATCTCATCACTCACCATTTCTTTGAATTTGATTCGCTGCTTGGACATTTCCTCCAGTGTCGCCTCCCAAGCACGACCAGGATAAGGAGCGGTATATGAATTCCATGAACCTGTGATCGTCAACTCTGCTCGCATAATGCGCTCTGCCTCATGTTCAGATAACGGCAGATCCTGATGTGAGATTCCTACCAATACCACAGTTCCATGCTTACGAGTAATTAAAAGTGCCTGCTTCTGAGTAAACTTACTGCCGGCGGTTTCAATCACAACGTGTACGCCTAAACCTGTTTCCGCCTTGATTGTTTCTTCTAAATCTTGCTCTTTACTGTTAATGGTTACGTCTGCACCAAGCTGTTTTGCCAAAGCTAATTTTTCATCAAAAATATCGACAGCAATCACTTTTTTCGCACCAAATATTTTTGCGATCTGAATCGCAAATTGTCCGATTGGACCACAGCCAAGTACCGCTACGGTATCGCCGACCTTCATATTTGAGCGTTGCATTGCATGCCAACTGATCGTTGCTGGTTCTACCCCAGCTGCTGACAGCAAATCCAAATCCTCTGGCATCGTTACACAGTGCTCTTCTGGAACCTTCACGTATTCGGCAAAAGCGCCATTACTGCCTGTACCGATTATGTTATAATTATCACTGAGTCCATAAGATCCTTCTTTTGTATATTCAGAATTGGGATCTGGAATCAGTGGTGCGACAGCGATCTTGTCTCCAACATGAACTTTTGTGACTTGGGATCCTACCCGATCCACAGTCCCACTAAATTCATGTCCTAAAATGAGCGGATACATTCTTGCACCATCTTCTAAGTTTGCGCGGGGTACATCTGAGCCGCAGATCCCCGCGTAAGCGACTTTGACTAATACTTCATCTTCACCTATCTCTGGAACATCCACCTCTTGAACTTCCAATACACCAGGTTTTACTAATACACTTGCTTTCATTTTTTTTGTCATGCTATCCTTCATCCTTCTCTATTAAGCTACCTTTGTTTTGGCTTCTGGAATCTCACCATTATTTTTCGCCGCAGCTCGTTCAACATATCCATAAAATGCTTCCTTATTTTTACGGAACAAGAAGTAAATAACAAAGTAAGCGACGATCGTCAGGCCGATCCACAGTGGATTCTGACTCAGAAAGGCTAAGAAAATCAGACCAAAAATTGGTTTTCCTAAAATATTGAAGCTTGTTACCATCAATGCACCAGCTGGCAATGTGACACCCACCGTTTGCGCGATTTCTGTAAACATTGGTGCAGTATATGAACACATATATAGTCCTAAACTGAACCAGATAACACCATTGATTAAAGTTTTTGCGATATTCCCATTTGATAAACATACCAATGCTTGAACCATATATGGGATTGCCAATAAATCAACTACCGGCAGTGTCTGATTTCCAGGTAAGATCATTGCGATAAATACCATGATTGGAATCAAAAGAATTCCTGAGATTAACGTTGCAGGTTCTCCATAACCAGTCGCATCATTTACACCTAGATACCATTCACGTCCTTCATTGTTGCCGCGGACATTTTTACTAGCTGCTTGTGAGATTGGGTTAAATGCTTGTGAGAAAATCCCAGCGACTTTCGGGAAGATCGCCATTACAGCACTCGTTGCGATCGCCACTTCTGTAATTTGCCCCCAAGAAGATAATTCTGCTAAATTACTGATATTTCCTAAAATCCCTAAAAATAGACCTAAGAACAATCCTAATGAAATCGGTTCGCCCAAGAAGCCTAATTTTTTTTGCAACCCTTGAGGATTTAAACGTACTTTATGCAGACCAATCATATTCCAAATCGGATCCATCAATAAGGCAAAAATTCCAGGTTCAATATTGTGCATTGCAATAATCGTACAGTTTGGATAATGATAATAACTAGACCATCTTCTAGCTAGCATTTCCGACAGCAACAGGCTATACATATTTAACAGACACATCAAGACAACCGCTAAAATCATATTTCTTGTAGCTAAGTAAACCATTGAACCCCAAACCATGTAGGAATAGTTATTCCATAAATCCGAAGGCTGAAACACATTCGTCCACTTCACTAAGAAAAGTACCGTTTGTAAAACTAAGGCGATCACTAGGTAGATCATACCGGCTTCTGTTGAATAGGCCACTAACGCGGTTGCTTGCCAACCGACATCAAATGCCGGAAGGTTGATTCCAGTTTGATCAACCATCTGTTGAACGACTTTCGAAATAATCGGGGTATATGAGTTCAAAATCAAGGTGAAGCCCATCAATCCTACACCTGCGTACAATCCAGATAAAAATGCTTTTTGAGTCTTTACTTTTAATACCTTAGCAACTACAAAAATCATCACGGGAACAAAAACAGCCGATCCAAATGTATCAAAAATGCTCTTTAATGTTTCTAACATCTCATTACTCCTTTTTTAGTTTAATGTATTTTATTTTTTAGCTTTACTAAAAATTTCAGCAAAAACCAATCCTTCGCTATTATTCTTTCGCAAGAAACCAAAAACAACCTTTGTTCAAAAAACTATTTTTCCAAAGCTAGCAAAACCCCATCGACTTCTTCCAAAAACTCATCTTCCCCAAAACCAGTTAGAAAACCAATCGCATTCACCACAGGAATCCCGTAGTCACCATCGGGCAATGGACTCGTATACGTAATAAAATCAAACTTGCCTGTTTTCGCTAAAGACAACGCCTCATTTGGATTCGCCTCTGTCGTATCAACGATGTAGCCTTTTTCTTCCAATGTTTCTCTTAATTTTTCTGCTACCATCGATGATGTCACTGTTCCTGATCCGCAAACGGATAACACATTGTATCTTTTCATTACTGTTCCTCCTTATTCTTTGTGCTTTACGCGATTTCTAATTCCATTTTTGCTATGATGTCATACATTTCTTCTGTAGACGATACTCTCTCTAAACGTTTCAATGTCTCAACGTCTTGGAATAGTCCCATCAATTTACTCAGCATCTTGACCTGTCCATCCGGATCTTCCACTGCCATTAAAATGACTAATGAGACATGAACTTTTTCTTCCGGATTAATCATTGAACAAACTTCGATCGGTTCTTTCAAAGTTGCAATGGCTAGAGCCGATTGATGCACATGCACACGATCGGTATGGGGAATCGCAATACCATAGTCTCCCATCTGCAGCCCTGTAGGAAAACCTTTCTCTCTTTCCAAAACGGCTGGAACATAGGTCGGTTTAACATACCCTTGTTCCTCCATTTTTTGCCCCAAAAATGTAATTATCTCTGCATAATCGTGCGGCTTCATTTTGCTAAAAAGCAACTCTCGTTTGATCACTCGATCCCTCCTATTCTGTTTTTTTGCTTCTTGCTTACCAAAAAGATAGCACGGAACCGCTTTCTTTTGAATTTCTTTTGAACTCATTTTTTACTGAACCTATTCCTTAATATTGGTATGACTTGCTGAAAACGTTGATTTCACAAGCGCCTTTTATCTTCACTTGCTCATTAAAAATCAGAAAGGTCATAAAAAGCCCGCTCTTGAAAAGAACGGACTACAGCGCTTATGCTTTTTTGAATTCTTGGATGATAGTTAAAAGAGCTTCCTTGTCTTGTGCCTGATCCAATCGTTGAATCACCTTCGGATCACTAGCGATTTTTAATAGCTGCATCATAGGCTGGATGTGCATTTTTTTATCAATCGCTGAAATGACAACAACATAGCGATACGTTTGATTCTGACTAATGAATCCCTGCTTTACTTTTGCCAAACACATACCTAATTCAAGAGCTCCATTTTCAGGAACAGTATGAGGAATAACGATTTGATTTCCTAGCAAGATACTCGGTGTAACTTCGGGAAACTGTTCTTTTAAGTGCTTTAAATAACTCGGCTCAACGATTTCTCGATCAATCAGATTTTGCGTTGCCGCTTGTAGGACCTCCAACCAATTTAGTTCATTTTCTAAAATAATAATACTTTCTTTCGTAATCAAATCACTCAAGTTCAATTTCGTTTCATTGGTTAAAATCTCTTGATCTTGAATTTGGAATATCGAATTATAAGAAATCATCAGCTCTTTACGAATCTTGCCTTCTGCTTCAGCAGTCATGGGTAGATGCTTTTTAACAATCGATAAAATATGATCCGGTTGCAGCTTATAGCTATCAATTTTATAAATCAGCTGAATCACTTCATTGACGATCAAGGTCTTATTCATAGCAGACAAATCATTTCCAACGACGATAACCGGTAATTCCGTAGTCAATGGATTGGTTGAAAAAATCAATTGGACATCTAACATATCTTCTTTCTCATAAAATTCGCGAATTGAAAATGAACTGACAAAATGGATCATGGGAAACCAATTATCGAGAGTCTTTTCCAAAAGTTTTGAACTAATAATACCATTCGGACAAACGACCGCTGCTTTGACGATTGTATTGTCAAGATTAATCGGTTTTTCTTTATGCATATAGGCACCGATAAACATGGTAATCAGATAAATCTCATCATTGGGAATCCGTTCTTCAAAAAATTCTTCTAGCGGCGCTATAGAAGATTTTACGATAAAGAATAAAGGATCCAATTGGTTTTTGACAATATCTGTAAGAGTATAGTCCGATGTCAATCCATAACGGATCCGATAGTAAGCTGGTGTCAGATGGAGTGTCAAATTCTCGATTAGTTGCGCTTTATCATTTAGCTGAATAATCGTATTTTTTTCTAGCATAGCGATAAATGTTTCGATATGTGTTCGCAACGCGTCTTTGTTGAGAGAAAAAATATTGCTCAGATCCGTTATTTTCAGTGAAAGGATATAAAGACAAAGATACAGATGTTCTGTATACGATTTAGGCAGCATCTCCTGACCCGCTAATACCTTTACGATTGCTCCATACTCGTTAGTATCCATAATCTCTTTTGCCAACAAGCCAAACCGCTGCTCTATAAAGTGTTCGTTTTTAACTCTGCGATTCAAAAGTACCAAGAAATAAGGTGCTGTTTGTATTCGATTATCTGTGTATTGAACTTGTAATTCTTCCTCGGCCAAACGCAGCATTTTCCGTTGAGCATCAATTTCCGCTGGTTGGATCTCTAAGTATTTTTCAAAAATTAATCGATTGTAAATTGAATCCATTACTTGATCTGTTACTACAAGAATCAACCCGCGGATAGCCTCTTCATCCCCGCGGAAATAGTATCCGCCTTTTCTGGAATAATCGATCGTCAATTTATGCTTTTTCAATTGTTTCTTCAATTTCTTGATATCCGAAACGATCGTATTCTTACTAACTTCTAGGCTCTCTGAAAAGTGATAAAGAGAAAGATAGTCTGCTGAAAAGATCACTAATAAAATAACCAGCAGACGATGATCTTCATCTAAAAAACTATTCTCATCTGCCTTCAATTGACTTTCGTTATTCATGATTCCAGAGAATGCATCCACTACCTTTGTATCTACCACAAAACTGCCATTGCGTGATCGAATAATCTTACGATAGTCATTTTCCCCTAGATAGTCATTGATTTTTTTCAATGCGTAATCTAACTGATTGCGGGTCAGATCATATTTTTCCATAATCTCTTTTGAAGAAATTTTTACCGTAGAAGCGACTATCTGTAAAATCTGTACACTCCGATTGTCTAGATCCATCCGATTCCCTCCTGCCTCCATTTTTTACCTTAGTCTAGCTTGAATGAAAAAAATAGTAAACGTTTTCTTTTGTGAAATCAGATAAAAATAACAGAATATCAGAATTTTCAAGATGTTATGATACAGTACAAACGTCTATTCTGAACTGCTTGAATTAACACGCTAAAGTAGTTCTCCCTTACCAAAAATCCAAAAAAAAGTTGTGCCAAAAATTCTGGCACAACTTTCTCAACTTTATTAGAATTCTCCTGGATTAGATTCGATCATCACTTTGATCTCATTACCTTCCATAACTTTTTCAAATGCTTCACGCCATTGAGTTAGTGGATATTTTTTTGTAATCATTTCATCAATATTGATGGCGCCTTTAGCTAATAAATGAATAGCAATTGGCCAATCGTAAGGATTTTGTGACCGACTACCAATATATTGAATTTCACGTTGGATGATTGATTCGGTGTCTAGTTCAACCATCTTATTTGCGAAAAGTCCAACTTGGATAAATTGCCCACGTTTGCGAAGCAATGGTAAACTGGCATTTACAGCTGGCGCAGCGCCTGAAGCGTCGTACACCTTATCAACACCATAACCATCTGTCTCGTCGTTAACGATAGCAGCTAAGTCTTCTTTCATAGTATCTACAACAATATCCGCACCAAGTTTTTTTGCTAAAGCTAAGCGGTGAGCATCTTTTGTGATCCCGGTCATAATAACAAATGCACCAATTTCTTTAGCGATTTGCAATAAGAATAAACCGATTGGACCAGGGCCCATGATAATGATTTTATCTTTTAATTCTAGTTGACTCTTTTGATACATCGCATGAACACAACAAGCTAGCGGTTCACTCATTGCCGCTCCTTCATAGCTTAAATGATCGGGTAAAATATGAATACTTTCTTCGCGCGCTAATACATAATTTGCCATCGAACCATTTTGCTGAGTCCCGATCCCCTTGCGATAAGGGCATAAGTTGTATTGTTTTTCTTTACAGTATTCACATTTGCCACAGACATAAAAAGTTGTTTCGCTTGTTACGCGATCGCCAACTTTGACTTTTGTCACTTTGTCACCAACTTCAACAACTTGACCAGCAAACTCATGACCTAAAACAACTGGTGTTGTAGGATTTTTATACTCCCCTTTAAAGGTATGAATATCTGACCCGCAAATCCCAGTATAAGCTACTTTTATCAGCACTTTATCTTCACTTGCCTCAGGTACTGGCAAGTCAATAAATTCCATTTGATCGTAACCAGGTGCTTGTTTTGAAACACCCTTCATCATTTTACTCATTTCAATAGGCCCCCTACATAATTGAAGCGACAACTTCTGAAAGTTTCAAGAATATCCATTTTAAGAAGTTTCCGCCTGTATCTAAATTAGTGATTTGAGCTGCCCCATCCGGGAATTTCACAATTCCTTGCGCCATTTGAGTAATAACCGGTGCAAAGTTTGTAGCCATCAATAAAGCTGCGGCCATAACCACTGTTAACGAAATAACTGAGTGTAAAATATTTCCTTTACGGCTTGGTACAACTAGTGCTGCAAAGAAAGGTATAGTAGCTAAATCTCCAAAGGGTAATACACGGTTTCCTGGTAAGATTACAGCTAAGAACAATGTGATCGGCACCATCAAAAGACCAGTGGACAAAGCAGCAGGCGAACCTGTAGCTAAGGCCGCATCCATCCCTAGATAGATTTCACGGTCACCATAACGACTTTGCAATAGTTTTTGGGCTCCTTCTTGAATTGGAATTAGCCCTTCCATCAGAATTTTTACCATTCGCGGCATTAAGAACATAACACCACCCATGTTCATTCCGATTTTCAAGATACCAATAAAGTCGTATCCACCAAGTAATCCTAAGAACATCCCAATAATAATCCCCATGATCATGGGCTCTCCGAAAATTCCGAAACGTTTTTGAATCGTTTCTGGTTTTACATCTAATTTGTTAATGCCAGGAATCTTATCCACTAACCAGCCAACCGGTAAGGCCAAAATGGCATATCCTTGGGCCGAGCCCGTAGTAATACTAATTCCTTCTAATCCGTAATACTCTTGTACTTTTGGTGCAGTTTTATCGGCAATAATCTGAATAATAATCGTAAACAAAATTCCACACAGGATGCCAAAGAAAAAACTTTTTGTTACAATATAACCAGTTGCTGCCACAGAACTAACATGCCAGTAGTTCCAGATATCGATGTTCAGTGTTTTGGTTCGATTTAATGCCAACATGATTAAATTTACGATTAAGATCACTGGAATCATTACAGCCGCGATTGGTTGCGCCCATGTCCCGGCTGAGACTGCTGGCCAGCCCGCATCAATGATCGTCAGGTTCAAACCGAACCGTTCAACCATCGCCTGCGCCGCCGGACCAACGTTGGTTGTTAAAACCGTAATCACCAAATTAATTCCGATCATCCCAATACCAACAGTTATTCCTGAAATAATTGCTTTCTTCACTGGAACTCTAAAAATAATTCCAACAATAAAAATGATGATCGGCAACATGACACTTGGCCCGGCACCTAAAATACTTTGTACCACATCCATTAAACCATCCATTGATTCATTCCTCCTATATATAATAAATTATTGAATCCCTTTTGCTGCCTCGATGATTTCATTTTCAACTTTTTCTGTTCCAATCCCTGTTAAAAATGCCATCGCTTTAATTGCCGGAATCTTATACTCTGTCGGCAACATAGTCGTAGTGACTAACATATCCGCTCCATCTTGTTTAGATGCCGCTTCTGAAATTTTAATTTGCGTAATTTCCACCGGCATATTGTTCTTAGCAAACAAATCCTCAACCTTTTTCATAACCACTGTTGATGTTGCAATACCTGCGCCACACGCTACTAATACACGAATTTTTTTCATTTTAATACTCTCCCTTATAAATTATTTTTTTTAATCACACTGACTAATTCAGTTGCTGTATTTGCCAATAAAAGTTCCGATAAAGCAGATTCATTTTGCAGTAATCCCATTAACGATTGCAGCATTTCTAGTTGTGCATGGGGTTGGTTTAAACCTAGGACAAAGACAATCTGTGCTTTAACTTGCTGGTTGTTGTCCTCCATACTTTGAAAAACAACGGAATCTTGCAATGTTATCACCGCGACAAATTCTTCCAAGATACATTCAGCATCCGTATGCGGAATCGCTGCCCCCATACTCATCAGTTGAATCCCTGTTGGAAACGTTTCTTCCCGTGTTCTTATTCGATCCAAAAAATCTTCTCGTACCCAACCAAGATCAGATGCTTTCTGCGCAACTTGTTCAAATAGTTCCTCTCGAGAAGAGAAATTTTCTTGTGCGAAAACTAATGGATCTTTCACATAGGAACTCAGTGTCGTTTCTGTCATCATTTTGCCCTCCAATACTCATCGTTGAAATCTATCAACGTCTCACGTATTTCTTCTTTCGTTGTTGCCTTTTCTAGTCTTGCCAATTGATCCGCCCCTGCTAAACTCATCATTTCGAAGATCAAATCTAGATGTTCTTCTTTGTCGTTTGAAGCTAACAAGATGACCGTATGAATTTTTTTCCCATCTTCTGTAACGATTCCTTTTTTTACAATTCCCAAACTAATTCCTACACCGATTGCCCCCGCTTCTTTGACTGTATGAGGCAACGCGATTTTATGACGTAAAACCGTATACGCTGGTAAGATTGGCATTTCTTTTTTTAGAGCTTTGATATACTCTGGTGTGATAATTTTTTGCCGCTCTAAAGGTTCCCCTAACGCAGTTAATACTTCCGACCAACTGACTTCTTCTTCAAAGATTTGAAGCATTTCTCCTTTTAGTAAATCAACTAAATGCGGCCGTTTTTTTTCTAAAATTCTCGATTCCTTTGGTACGAACAAACCTAATAGCTCTTCATAAAGGCTAGTTTCATCTAGTATTTCCGCATGTTTTTTAACGACAGTTAAGATCTTTTCCGGCGTCACAATCTCTGTTTGGATAATTGCAGTTGCTCGCAGCACTCGCTCCCTTAATTGCCGTTTTTCTTTCTCAGGTAAAAAGCTGTCAACTACGAAAACTTTTTTTTCCGTTTTTAGCGGAACTGCTGAAAAAATAAAGTCTACATCATAATTGGTTCGATAAAACTCCCGTGCGGACATAGTTGTAACAAAATCAATTTCGGGTAATAAATTTCGCAGTGTATTTTCCAACAAGGCTGCTATTGAAATGCCGTTAGGACAAACGATAACTGCTCGTTTCCGATTTTCTGGATGGACGATCTCGGAACTTTCTACAATATGGCTGCCGATGAATAAAGAAATGAAAAACAATTCGGCATCAGGAATCGGCTGTTCAAAATATGTTTCTAATGGGCCACTAGCTTCCTTGACTAAGTAAAACAAAGAGAATAAATTGGCATCCTTATTTTCTTGGTAAAACCGTGTTTGCAGATTTAAATGATATTTGATCCGATAATAAGCTGGTCTCATATGTACCAAAAGTCGATCTAGCAGCTTTTCTTTGTCTTCTAACGTTACACCTGCAATTCGTTCAAAATTGGCAATAACCTTTTCCAAAGCTTCCTTCATTTTAGTCAGCTCTTTAACAGATAAGATATCGCCACGCGAAAGGTTGGTAGTCAATAAAAGCATCGTTAAGTAAACGCGTTCATTTTCACTCAACCCATCAACATCCCAAATTACTCGATCCGCGGCTAAATATTCTTTCGTATCCGCCAATTCTCGATAATTGATCTTGAAACTATACGAAATCAGTTTGCCTTTTTGTGCCCGCCGAATCATTAATATGATTAGTAAAGGTAATGTTTTTAGGCGTTCATCTGTGAATTGAACTTCCAACTCTTCTTCTACCAGTTCTACTCGCGTTCGAAAGGCTTCAATTTGTTTAGGATCGATATTAGCAAAATGTATAATAAAATTAACTCCGTTATGCATCATCGCTAGATTACCCAGTAGGTCAGAAAGTAAATTCCGCTTGTTCCATTCATCGCCTTGGATGAAGTATCCCTTTAATCGGGTATACTTCAGTGACAATTCATTTTGCTGTAACTCGTGATCAACTTCTTTCAGATCTCTTAACACTGTATTCCGACTAACTTTCAGTTCATCAATGAAATGATTTAATGAAAGATAATCTTCTTTACTCAACAACATCAACTCGATTATGGCCGCTCTTTCTTTACCTGAAAAAACGTAACTCTCAGTTGACACTCCGAGTTGGTCATCACCACCCTTATAAGTTGAAAGAATCTCATTTGCAATGAGAAAGTGACCATTTTTTGTTCGTTTAATCTCACCCAGATTTTCATCTAATAAAGAATCATTTATTTTTTTCAAAGCGTAATTCAATTGCCCTCGCGTTAAATCAAATTTTTCACATAGCGCTTTACTAGTGATCTGAGGGTTGTTGACTAACTCAACAAAAATCTGATTGGTTCGCTCTTCTAAATTCATTGTCATCCCTCTTTACATCCTCAATTTAATCTAAAACCGCTTACATTTCCATCTTATTTGTTCCCAAATAGTTCGGTGTTTTTTATGCAACTTGGTGCTTAAAAAATATTTATTTCACAAAAAAATATTTGTAAGAACAAAGAATGCCTAAATATAGGTGGAAATCAATGGTTACGTTTCTGTTTTTTGTTACACATTATGCAACTTGGTACTCTGAATCTTTCCTCATTCTATCAAGAGTCTCATTATTTGTCTGTTTTTTATGTAAGCTAGACTTTGCAGGAATTTGAAGAAAAAAGCCTGGCACATTAATTTGCCAGACTAAATTTTTCTCATTTAGTTGTTCACGCGTACGTTTTTTAGCATATGAAATAATTTCCAACTTCTTTTTCTTACAATTAAACTCCGAAAAAGATCCTCTATTATACAAACATAGTTCTTAACTAACAGTGGAAAGATAAACCAAAAAAATTTCTCCCAATATAAATAGATGGAACCTATTCGCTTTTTTTCTTTTTAAATTAAGTTCTCTCTTCGTCCTCATTATCATCTCTTTGAGCTCGTCAACTCAACTATTTTTCTCTTTATGGTTTCAGCAAATCCTTTTGAATACATTTAACTTTAACAATGGTTTGTTTCGTCTGACCATATCCGATAATGTGTTTTGTTACTTCAAATGCAATGAAAACATACGGAATCTTTTTTCTTTTCAAGATAATCTCATCCCCTGTTTCTGGTGGATTTTCTTGAATTTTTATTTGCACACCCTTCATGGGTGGACCATCTATCGTTTTATAAAAATAGTATTTTACTTTCATTTCAAACTACCTTCTTCACTTTCATGCCATTTAGTATACTCAGTAATCTATGGATGTCTAAAAATAACATCTCACAGACGGATTCATTTATATGCATTATTTAAAGTTATTTTGAGTAAAAATCAATTGTAGCTCAAGCTCTGTTGAAACGTTTTAATAAATATATTTAATAGTTATCCTTTAATCAAATCTCTAGAAAAAAGAACACTAATTTTCAAAAATAAATTTACCAAACACTACTTATTTACATTGTCTTCTTCTATTAAATCATTGCCTAATTAAATAAATTCTTTCCCGGAGAATTTTCACTCGACTCAATTAGCGAAATATCTTTCTAAGAAAAAAAGTGTGTATTTATGCGGATAATTATTTTAAATGAACAACAAAAAAGTGGAGAACATCACAGATCTTATCCGTGTGGCTCTCCACGCCCCTTACTAATTAAATCTTTTAGTTTCTTTCTATCTCATAGGGCTCAATTTCAAAAAGCTGTACCAAAATTTGATTGACCTTATCAAACAATTCGGCCGTATCTTCGAATGTTCGCTTAGTTTGAATTCGCTGGTTATCTCTTTGATAAACTATTTGTTCACCTAAATATTTCGGACTGACAATCTCTAAACCTTTTTTTAAAACAATCTTTTCCTCGCTAATGCCTACCGGAATAGCTGTTTCACGCCAACCATTCTTTTGTGCAATTGTTTGAACAAGTGAAGAAACGTCAAAACTATCTAATATTTCCGAACGTTGATCAGCAAAATGAATTGTAAAAGTCTCGGTACTTTGAAGTCCGCAAGCATTACACCCACCTTCAACCAAAAAAGCTTTACTGGAAATGATCGCTTTAGACACGCTGCTCCCTCACTTCTTGATAAATTTTAGCCAGTGTTTTGGCATCTAAATCAGAAAAAGTGGATACTACGACATCGGCAAATGCCAAATCTTGTTTCGGAAAAGAGGGGTTTGCAAAGCCTATGCCGACCAATCCAGCATTGCGAACCGCACCCGTACCATTCTTTGTATCTTCGATTCCTAAACAATTCTCAGGTTTAACACCTAAACGATTTGCTGCTGCTAAATAGACATCGGGTGCTGGTTTTGAATGTTCCACTTCTTCCGTGCTGACTACTTCTGAAAAATAATCGGACAATCCAATCTCCACTAAATTATCTTTAATTTCTGCCAACGAAGAGGAGGAAGCCACCGCTAGTTTTAACCCTCCCTCGTACAAGCGCTTTACAAACCCCTGTGCATGAGGGATCACTTTAATTCCATCATGTTTGGTCATTTCTTTTCGCAAATCGTTCATCTGTCGAACGTACTCTGGTACCGATAATGGTAATGAAAATTCCTGCTTCATCTGTTCCCACATATAATCGCCTGTAGTTCCCATGAATTGGTAATGGTAGCTCTCCTTAACTTCGTGTCCCGCTTCTTTAAGAATCTGTGATTTACTTTGAAAATAGATATACTCGGAATCAACCAAGACACCATCCATATCAAAAATAACTGCTTCTAACATAGATACCTCCATAAAAACATTTGCTTAAACTCTACCACAGATAATAAAAGGAATATAGTATTTCCTAAAAACTACGAACTCATAATAGTGAATAATCAAGAATAGGATGGATATAAAAACTTGCCGTTTTCAACAACAGTAACAGTTAACAATTTATTACTATAAAAAAAAGCACAGCTCAAGGCTGCGCTTTCTATAACGTCTTTTCGATAGCTTTTTCAGGAATAAACCACATCAATAGAATCAGAACATTAACAATCAATACCGCGATTGGTGCAATTAACTTTCCTAGGATCAAAGCCAATAGTGCAAGTCCAATCGACAAATATGATTTTGGATAATGTTTAAACATTTGTCCGATCTTCGAATCTTTCCCATTAGCTCGTATCAATGCCTGTACTAATAAATAATACGCTAAGTCGGTTCCTAACGTGACCAATCCATATAAAGCTTGCGGCGGCCAGTCAAACGGATAATCCCCTACCCAAGCAGTGACATACGGAAAGAGCGTCATCATCAAAATCAAAAAGTTATTAGCCCATAGAACCCTGCCATCTACTTTCCGCACTAGTTGAAAAAGATGATGGTGATTATTCCAATAGATGGCCAAGCTGATAAAACTGATCAAGTACACAATAAATTTGTGTTCCATTTGTAAAAAGGCAGACCAAGTAGGCGCACCCGGTTCATGTAATTCTAAAACTAAAAGGGTCATGATGATTGCAATGACCGCATCTGTAAAAGCTTCAATTCGTGATTTTGGCATTTTTTCTCCTAACAGTCATTGCTAACTAAAAATAAGATAAATTACTATGGATACTATTAAACAAAAAAAAGCCTAAAATATCAAGAATAATGTCATTCTGCTTCATTAATTTGATCCGCTCGTTATTTCTCGTTATCTTAATCGCTATTTAGATGCTCTTTTTTACAAATATATGGTAATTGGGACCTGTGCTTTTTCTTCATTATTAAATTTAACAGCACAAAAATTCTTACGAGAAATACGTCTTAAGTTGGACGTAAGCAAGAATATAATTTGCTAAACTAGGTTTAAGTTAAAACAAATGGAAAGAAGGAATTCAAAATGATGAAAAATTATCCTATGGTTGTTCGAATTTTAGCTGTTGTCGGCTTTTTCTTAGTTGCTAGTTTGATTTTAAGTATTGTAGGCCCGCTCCTTTCAGGTCTGATCGGTTTATTCTTTAGAATCGCAATCCCATTAGCAATTGCTTATTTCTTAGTCAATTGGTTAACCAAACGTCGTGGACGGACATATTAAAAAAATCGTAGAACAATGGTCGTTTCCTAACCACTGTTTTACGATTTTTTATCCCAACGCCACATCCAAGATCATCATAATAATAAATCCTGCCATCGCGCCAAATACTCCAAAATGATGCTTACTATCCGTCGTTGCTTGGGCTTCTGGGATCAATTCCTCTACTACTACATAAATCATAGCTCCGGCCGCAAAAGATAGGGCGTATGGCAACAGAGGCTGAACACTCGTTACTAGGATCGCTCCTATGACAGCTGCGATCGGTTCTACGAGGCCTGATGCTTGTCCGTAAAGGAATGACTTCGTTCGACTCAGCCCTTCCTGTCGCAAGGGAATCGAGACTGCTGCACCTTCTGGAAAATTTTGAATCCCGATCCCTAATGATACAGAAATTGCAGCTAAAACTGCAGCTGCCGGATTCGCCGCTTCATTGGCTGCTCCAAAAGCAACTCCAACTGCCAAACCTTCCGGAATGTTATGCAAAGTAATCGAAAATACTAGCAAAATTGTCCGCTTTAAATGACTGGGTAATCCTTCTTTTTCTTTATTCGGTCCAAAATGCATATGAGGGATTGTTTTGTCTGCTATATAAAGAAATAGCCCTCCCAGACCAAAACCGAGACTCACTACTAGCCAAGGAATCGATCCGTTCTCCTCTGCAGCCTCTATTGCTGGGTCTAACAGCGACCAAAAACTCGCCGCAATCATTACACCAGAAGCAAATCCCAACATTAGGTTCAATACATTACGATTGATATTTTTGAAGAAAAAAACTAATGCAGCACCTAAAGCTGTCATTCCCCAAGTAAATAGTGTGCCCACTAATGCTTGCTGCCAGGCTGCTAAATTAAGTAGCCATCCAATCATAAGAACCTCCTACTTCCCATTAATATATACTTTTTTCAGAAGATCAGTCGATTATTCGGATATAAACTAATCGAATACTTTGCCCCTACATCCTATTTTAATTGAAATTACTGGGTATAACCGACAAATCTAAACTGGTATCCTGAAAACGTTTGTTTGATATAACCTTATCATGTTTTAGGTGTGCCTGTAAACTTCTTTGGAGACACTTTCTTTGCTGGTTTTTTTAAGACGCGTTATACTTTTTTAGTAGGAAACTTACAAAAAGAAAGTGAGTGAAGAAGATGTCTAAAATTAATGCAGGCGTTGCTATGGTCAATGTTTTAGAGGCTTGGAAAATTGATCATATCTATGGAATTCCCGGCGGTTCATTCAACTCGACGATGGACGCGTTGTACCATGAACGTGAATCAGTAAAATACATCCAAGTTCGACACGAAGAAGCCGGTGCTTTAGCAGCTGCTGCTGATGCAAAATTAACTGGTAAAATCGGTGCTGTTTTTGGTTCTGCCGGTCCTGGAGCTAGTCACTTAATCAACGGTCTCTATGACGCACAAATGGACCATGTTCCTGTTCTAGCTTTGTTAGGACAGGTTGCTTCAACTGCCATGAATTATAATTCTTTCCAAGAATTAAATGAAAATCCCATGTTTGCAGATGTCAGTGTCTACAATCGAACCGTGATGACTCCCGAAAGCTTGCCTCACGTGATAGATGAAGCTATTAAAGCGGCGTATCAACAAAAAGGTGTCGCTGTTGTTACAATCCCTGTAGATTTTGGTTTTGCAGAAATCGAGGAAGAAGAAATCGCAACTGCGAAAAATCATAAAACTGGCGTTTTGCTTCCTGATGAAACTGATCTGAAGGCTGCTTTACCTTTAATTGAAGTAGCGAAACAACCCGTTCTTTATGTTGGGCAAGGTGTACGTGGTGGCTTCGATGCTATTAAAACCTTCGCTGAACATTTCTCAATGCCCGTCGCTGCAGCTGTTTTAGCTAAAGGAATTGTTCCTGATCTATATGAGAACTTCTTAGGCTTTGCCGCTCGTGTGGCAACCAAGCCAGCGAATGAAGCTTTAGCCGATGCTGATTTGATTGTATTTGTCGGTAGCGATTTCCCGTTTGGTCGTTATTTCTTCAATCCGGATGCAAGATTTATTCAAGTTGATATTGACGCAACTAAATTTGGGCGTCGTCATCCTGTAGATCAATCCATTTTAGGTGACGGTGCAACAGCTCTTCGCCGATGGACTGAGCTTGGAAAAGAGCGCCCTGCAGATGCATGGCTGAAAGCTAATCAAGAAAATATTCGTAATTGGCATGCTTGGCGCAAGAGCTTCTACGACGATGATTCCACACCACTCCGCGCAGAACCTGTTTTCAAAGAAGTTAATCGGATTGCGGAACAAGATACCGTTTATGTTGCCGATGTTGGGAATGTTACATTGAATGCGATTCGCCACTTAGAAATGAATGGCGATCAACAATTCACAACTTCTGGTTGGTTCGCAACGATGGGAAATGGTGTACCTGGCGGGATTGCAGCACAATTAACTTATCCCGACAAACAAGTCTTTACTTTCAGTGGCGATGGCGGCTTTGCAATGCAAATGCAAGATATCATCACTCAAGTAAAATATAATTTACCGATCATCAATGTAGTCTTTTCTAATAATGCCTTTGGCTTCATTGAAGCGGAACAAGAAGATACAGAACAACAAAAATTCGGTGTCTTCTTAGAAGGTGCTGACTTCGGCAAAGTTGGAGAAGCGCTCGGTGCTGATGGCTTCACGATTACTGAATACAGTCAATTAGAACCTGCTTTCACAGCAGCGAAAGCCAGCAAACGTCCTGTCGTGATCGATATCAAGATCAAGGACGAACGACCTTTACCAGTCGAAGCGCTAGAATTAGAACCAGAAAAATTCTCAGCGGAACAAATCAATGCCTTCAAAGAAAAATATCAAGTTCATGATATGCCCACCCTACGTGAACTATTGAAATAAAATGAAAAGGTTGTGCCTGATAATTTAGGCACAACCTTTTACATTCTTCGAATCGTCTGTTTTGCTTCTACTTCTAATTGTTTCGTTAATTCATCTGCTGGTATTTCTCGATTCACCAAAGCTTGCAAGACCATCGGTAAGTTTACTCCTGTCACTAAAGATTGGCGTGGATCATTCACTACGCAAAAACTAGCATAGCGAAATGGTGTGCCGCCAAACATATCGACTAACCAAACAAGTTCATCAACTTTCGTCAATAAATCTTTAGCGAAATCATCGATTTTTTCTTGTAGTCCTGTAGCACCTGGTTCTATATTTAGTGTTTCTACACAGTCCTGCTCACCTAAAATGGATTCAGCCGTTTTCAATAGACTATCCGCTAAATGGTCGTGGGTCGCGATAATTATCCCGATCATACTGACACATCCCTTCAGTTCTTCAGTCTATCTTATTTTAATCGGCAAGTAAATTCTTAAAGGTTGACTTGAAACTTCAGATGTTCCTCGATATAATGCAAAGAGGCCTTGCGCCAATACTGATAAAGCGAGGAAAATCATTGATTACAGTAAATGACGTTAGTTTACAATTTCCTGATCGTAAATTATTTGATGACGTAAATATTAAATTCACTCCCGGCAATTGTTACGGGTTGATTGGTGCGAATGGCGCCGGAAAATCAACCTTTCTTAAGATTTTAGCAGGCGATATTCAGCCTTCTACTGGTTCTGTTACTTTAGGTCCTAATGAACGGATGGCTGTTCTAAAACAAAATCATTTTGACTTTGAAGAGTATACTGTTCTTGAGACAGTCATTATGGGACACGAACGCTTATACCAAGTTATGCAAGAAAAAGATGCCGTTTATATGAAGGAAGATTTCACTGATGAAGACGGTATTCGTGCAGCCGAACTGGAGGGTGAATTTGCCGAACTTGACGGCTGGGAAGCCGAACCAGAAGCTGCTGTTTTATTGCAGGGGTTAAATATTCCTGAAAGCTTGCACCAACAAAAAATGAGTGAATTGACAGCCGGACAAAAAATCAAAGTCTTATTGGCTCAATCGCTTTTTGGTAAACCCGATGTTCTATTACTGGACGAACCAACGAATGGATTAGATATCCAATCAATTGACTGGTTAGAAGAATTCTTAATCAACTTTGAGAACACCGTAATCGTCGTATCCCATGACCGTCACTTCTTAAACAAAGTATGTACTCACATGGCTGACCTAGACTTCGGTAAAATCAAATTGTATGTCGGAAACTACGATTTTTGGTTAGAATCAAGCCAGTTAGCAACGAAATTACAATCACAACAAAATGCTAAAAAAGAGGAACAAATCAAAGAGTTACAAGATTTTATTGCTCGTTTCAGCGCCAATGCATCGAAATCAAAACAAGCGACCTCCCGAAAGAAAATGTTGGATAAAATTACGTTAGATGACATTCAACCATCTTCGCGCCGCTATCCATTTGTACAATTCAAACCAGAACGAGAAATCGGTAATGACTTGTTACAACTTGATAATATTAGCGTAACGATCGACGGCAAAAAGATTTTAGATAATATCTCTTTTACTTTGAACCGTGATGATAAAGTCGCTTTCATCGCTGAAAATGACTTAATAACGACCACATTATTCAAAGTTATTATGGGTGATCTTGAACCGGACTCAGGGACTATCCGTTGGGGTGTAACGACTAGTCAGGCTTATTTACCAAAAGATACTACAAAGGAATTTGACAGTTCTATGCCGATTCTTGATTGGTTACGTCAATATGCCAGCAAAGAAGAAGATGACAATACTTTCTTGCGTAGTTTCTTAGGTCGGATGTTATTCTCAGGCGATGAAGTCATGAAGCCTGTCAACGTCTTGTCTGGTGGAGAAAAGGTTCGTTGTATGTTGTCGAAATTAATGTTGTCAAAATCAAACGTTTTGGTTTTAGACGATCCGACCAACCATTTGGATTTAGAATCAATCTCCGCATTGAATGATGGTTTAATTGCGTATAAAGGTTCGCTTCTATTCGCCTCTCATGACCATCAGTTCATCCAAACGATCGCTAACCGTATTATTGCGGTTTCTGAAAATGGCGTCGTTGATCGTGCAGAAACAACTTATGATGAATTTTTAGAAAATCCAGAAGTCCAAAAACAAATGAGTCAATTATCTTAATAAGAAATCGACTAAATATTTGGAAACAGTTTCACAACACAAAAACCATTTGCGATTTTTCGCAAATGGTTTTTGTGTTGTGAAACTAAATAAATTGAACAAGTTCCATCAAGATCGGAACAACGACCACAAATAATATGGTACTGGTTGTTACTAAATTTGTAGCATATTTAACATCACCATGAGCTTCATTTGCTAAAATTGGCAATACAGCCAACATCGGTGTAGCAGATTGTACAATCAACGTTTGTTTCAAAAGAGGTGCTAGACTAGCCCCAAAAGCATTCGACCCAAGAGCGATCAAGGCGATCAATACAGCAGGTGCTAAAACGAAACGTCCCAGTAAAGCTACGACTGTATCACGATCAAATCGTATACTCTTCAAACCTGCATCATGCAAAACAATCCCGATATAAAGTAAAGATAGCGGTGTAACAATGCTGCCTACATAACCAAGCGTTGCATTGATAAAGCTTGGTACAGGAATCCTTACTAATAGGAAAATGATCGCTACGATGAAGCCTAGTAGTGGCGGTGGCAATAGTTTCTTCCAATTCAACTTGGCTTTGTTTTCACCTTTGACTTTGGTTGGATCATCGTTTGAGATCAAGAACACTCCAAAAGCCCAAGTAGACACGGTGTTGGTCACATAATAAACCAAGAAATACGGTAATGCCTTTTCACCGAATAATGCGATATTCAAAGGCAAACCAATAAAGATCGTATTTGCATTTACAATAGCATTCATAAAAATACCGCGACGACCTGGACGAACCTTTAGAAGTTTAACTAACGCATACGCTAAAATATAGGAAATAATAACCGCACCAACTGGATAAATTAAGCTTCCTGATAATTGAAATAAACTTTCTCTTGTTAAATTCTTTAAAACGGAAACAAAGATGGAGGCCGGCAATGCTACACGTGTGATTAAGGACGAAATACTCTTGCCAAAACTTTCGTCAAACCAGCCTTGTCGTTTCAATATATATCCTAAAGCAATCATTATAATGATACTTAAAACACTTTGAATTGATTGAAAGAAAATCATTTTTTTTCCACCTTTCTACCAACTGTTTTTTTCAAACAGTTACTGCTCTGAGATCATTTCATTTGTTTTAACTTCTTCTCTTTTGTAACGACCTCAGCTGATTCCTTCACAAAAATGGTTTCTTTATCTATGAACGCTATTTCTTTCATTTTTTTACGTCTTCGATGAATACAAGTAAGACGATACACGTTCTCACAAACTATAGTCAAAACAAAAGCCTAGGATAAATTTTATTTATATGATAGTCTAATTTCACAAAAAGGAGCTTATTATGAATTTTAAAGATCTAGAATACTTCCAACGTTTAGTTCGAGAAAAAAATTTTACCAAGGTTGCGAATGCCTTTCATGTCAGCCAACCAACTATCACTTATGCTGTTAAAAGACTGGAAGAAGAGTTAGGCACACAGCTCGTCTATCGTGATCAATCTCATAAACAATTGATCATCACACAAGCTGGAATGATTCTTTCTCGCCATATTTCGAATATTTTAAAAGAAGTCACAATTGCTATTACTGAAATTGATCGTTTAAAAGAAGAGACATTAGATTTTGGTCTACCGCCGATTATTGGAAACTTCTATTTTCCAAAACTGTCTTCCTACCTATTCAAAAATAATTTGATGCGCCACATCCATCTGGTAGACGGCGGTTCGCGAGATCTTTATAGTCTATTACGCCGTGGAAAAATTGATCTTGCCCTTCTTGGTTCGACGCAGCCCATCCGTGATGATGAATTGACTAGTGAACTTCTGATTGAAAAAAGATTCATGATCGTAGTAAGCCCAAATCATCCATTGGCTAAAAGGAAAGAATTGGCCTTCTCCGAGCTGAAAGAAGAACCTTTTGTCTTATTGAATGAACACTACGTTCATCCAACAGCATTTAAAAAAATGGCGCAGCAAGCCCATTTTGAACCAGAAATTATTTACCAAAATAGTAATTTGAATATCTTAAAAGGGATGATTCGTGAGCAAATCGGCATTGGTTTTTTAGCCGAACTCGCTGTTTCTCCAGAAGATAATTTGATTAAGATCCCTATTACTGATGAACCTCAACCTACTTTTATGATCTCACTCGTTCAACGAGAACAAATTTTGAATTCAATGATTCGTGGTCAATTGATTGACTTAATTCGCAACTTCAGTCAGCAAAAAGGGCAATAAAAAAAGAAGAAATCAAATAGATTTCCTCTTTTTTGCTCGTTTATTAATCTCTCTTTTCACCACGAGTGAAGACTGCAATACAACCAAGGCCAGTATGACTAGCAATCGTTGTCCCCAATGGGAAAATACGAATTTCCTTCGGATGGATACTTTCTTCCAAATGACGTTTTACTTCTTCCGCACCTACTTGATCAGCACTAGTAGTAATAAAAATCGTTTGATTCACTGGGTCAGTTGTTGCATCAGCAATTTTGTCAGCAACTAACTGTAACGCTTTTTTACGTCCCCGTACTTTTTCAACATTTTGTAATTTGCCTTCAACATCGACTGTAATAATTGGTTTGATATTCATTAAACCACCAATTGCCGCACTCGTCTTAGAGATTCGTCCACCGCGTTGCAAATGGTTTAAATCATCTACTGTTACCCAATGATGGTAAGTCAACTTATTATCTTCCAACCACTGATACAAATCGTTTATTGTCATACCTGCTTGTTGTTTCTTAGCAGCTTCATAAACCATCAGTCCTTCACCGCCACTAGCGGCTAAAGAATCCACCACGTAGACCTCTGCATCTGGTAAGTCTTCTTTTAAGATTTCAACAGCCTGCATCGCACTTTGATAAGATCCACTCATTCCGGATGAAAAACAAATATACAAAATAGGGACATTCTTTTCAGCGTAGCTACGGAAAAATTCCACATAACGACCAACATTAACCTGCGACGTCGTTGGCATCGCTCCGTCTTTGATTTTTTGATAAAAATCATCGATCTTAAAACTGCGCCCCAAGTCATCCGCGAATTCTGTTCCGTCTATTGAGACATACATCGAAATAAAATCAACGTTATTTTCTTCTAGTAATTCATAAGGCACATCGCAACATGAATCTGTCAGAATCTGATACATTCTAAAATCCTCCAAACACCCACTTAATAGTAAATCTATTTTACTCGATAATTGGCTGCTTGTCTCATAATATGTTAGATCTGTGCCCAAACACTCTCCATAATATTTGTTTGAGTCCGATCCGGACCTACAGAGAACGTTGAGATTCTTACACCGACAAGTTCAGAAACGCGCCGAACATAGTTACGCGCATTTTCTGGCAAGTCCGCTAAATCGCGGCATCCTGTGATATCCTCGCTCCATCCCGGCAGTTCTTCATAGACTGGTTTACAACGGTTCAGTTCTTTAAGGCTTGCTGGATAATGATAAATCAGTTCTCCATCCAATTCGTAAGCAGTACAGATTTTAACTGTCTTTAATCCGCTTAAAACATCGATTGAATTCAAAGATAGATTAGTGATCCCTGAAACACGTTTAGAATGACGCATTACAACAGAATCAAACCAGCCAACACGACGTGGGCGACCAGTTGTTGTACCGTATTCACGTCCAACTTCACGTATTTGATTTCCAACTTCATCAAATAACTCCGTTGGGAAAGGACCATCACCGACACGTGAAGTGTATGCCTTACATACGCCAACTACTTTGTCGATCTTCGCCGGTCCTACGCCACTACCAATTGTCACACCACCAGCAACAGGGTTGGATGAAGTAACGAAAGGATATGTACCTTGGTCTATATCCAACATAACACCTTGTGCGCCTTCAAAGAGAACACGTTTCCCTTCATCCAAAGCATCATTCAAGATAACTGATGTATCCGTTACGTATTGTTTGATTTGTTGTCCATATTCATAATATTCTTCAAAGATATCCTCGAAGTCCATCGCCTCATCATCAAACATTTTAACGAATTGACGATTTTTTTCTTCTAAATTGATCTTCAAACGTTCTTCGAAAATTTCTTTATCCAATAAATCTGCCACGCGAATACCTACACGAGCTGCTTTATCCATGTAAGCAGGTCCAATACCTTTGATAGTAGTACCAATTTTATTTTCACCTTTTGCATCTTCTTGCAACTGGTCTAACTTGATATGGTATGGCAAAATTACGTGAGCTCGATCCGAGATACGTAAGTTATCCGTTGTGATCCCACGTTCATGTAAGTAAGCCAATTCCGTAACTAATGATTTTGGATTGACCACTACGCCATTCCCGATGACACTAGTTTTTTCTTTGTAGAAAATACCAGAAGGAATCAAGTGTAATTTATATGTTTCATTGTCAAATTTGATTGTATGACCTGCATTGTCTCCACCTTGGTAACGAGCAATGACTTCCGCATTTTCACTCAAAAAATCCGTGATCTTTCCTTTACCTTCATCGCCCCACTGCGTCCCTACAACTACTACAGATGACATCTGAACACCTCATTTTATTTTATTTAATCCTGAATCATTGTATCAAGAAAAGCGTCACACTTCAATGAAAATTCGAATATTAAAGGATAACGGAGAAAAAAAGAAGGGAAATCACGAACATTATTTTCGAATAACAAAGAAAATACAAAAAAAAGCACAAGTTCAAAACTTGCGCTAAAAATCTTCCCTAGGTGATAATGAAGAAAATTTATTGTATTCCTTGATAAAGAGCAGTTCAACAGTTCCTCGCGCCCCGCTCCGGTTTTTCTCAATGATCACTTCGATCACGTTCCGGTTGGCTAATGATTCTTCCTCTTCTTCACCTTCACGGTCATAATAGTCATCACGATATAAGAAGGCTACGATATCAGCATCTTGCTCAATTGATCCTGATTCACGAATATCGCTTAACACTGGACGTTTATCTTGCCGTTGCTCAACACCACGAGAAAGCTGTGATAAAGCAATAATTGGTACTTTCAATTCTTTGGCAAGTTTCTTTAATTGTCGTGAAATCTCAGAAACTTCTTGTTGACGATTCTCTCGGCCAGTCCCTTCAATCAACTGCAAGTAATCAATCAATATCAAACCAAGGTTGCCCTTTTCTTTTGCCAACTTATGACATTTTGCTCTGATCTCGGAAACTTTAATACCTGGGGTATCATCGACATATATATTTGCCCGCGAGAGACTTCCCATAGCAACGATCAAATTCTGCCATTCTTCCTCAGACAATTGTCCAGTTCTCAAATGACTCGCTTCGATTGACCCTTCTGAACACAACATCCGGTTAACGAGTGATTCTGCCCCCATTTCCAAACTGAAAATGGCCACTGCTTTATCTGTCTTAGTCCCGACATTTTGGGCAATATTAAGAGCAAATGCCGTTTTCCCAACTGCAGGACGTGCTGCTAAGATAATTAATTCTTCGGCTTGTAATCCCGCTGTCATCTTATCCAACGCTGCATATCCTGTTGGTAAACCAGTAATCTCTTCATCATTTCGTGCCAATTGATCAATATTTTCAATAGCGGTATTTAACACCTCGCTAATGGTTAAAAAACCGCTCTTATTACGTCGTTCGGATACTTCCATAATATTACGTTCGGCAGCATCTAAAATCGTCTGAACGTCGTCTCCTTGCTCAAAACCCTGAGTCACAATATTCGTAGCGGTTTGAATCAGATTTCGCAACAAGGATTTTTCTTCCACGATCTTAGCATAATAACCAACGTTAGCAGCAGTTGGAACACTCAAAGCAAGTTCAGATAAATAACTTAATCCACCTGCATCTTCCAACTGATTTTGTTGTTCCAGCAATTCCTTAACCGTCACCACATCAATTGCTTCATTGCGATCATTTAATTGGATCATTCCACGAAAAATCAATTGATGACCGCGACGATAAAAGTCTTCTGGAACTATGTACTCCATGGCTGTGATCAAAGCATCGGTCTCCAAAAAAATGGAACCTAGAGTAGCTTGCTCAGCTTCGATACTTTGGGGTGGCACACGATCTTGTAACATTTCGCTCATGTTTGTTTACGCTCCTCTTGTCCATCTATTTTACAAAATCTATCCGTTAAATACAATAAAGAGTACGGGAAATCCTCTTAATTTCAAGAACTCCCATACTCTCTTGTAATACTTCGTTTAACCTTTATTCTTCCACTACATGAACTTTAATGATTCCTTCAACATCCGTATGAAGCTTAACAGGAACCTTTGTATATCCCAGCGTGCGAATCGGATTTTCTAATTCAATTTTCCGTTTATCTATCTTTAAGTCGTACTGTCTCTTTAATCCTTCAGCGATTTGTTTGGATGGAATTGATCCAAACAAACGTCCATCCTCTCCACCCTTAGCTTTGATCTCTACTACAGTTTCTTCTTTCGCCAAAAAATCAGCTAATTTTTTAGCCTCGGCTAATACTTCTGCCGCTTTCTTAGCTTGTGCTTTCTTTTGACCGCTTAATTCGGAGATGCTACTTTTATTTGCTTCTCTAGCCAAATTATTTTTTAATAAATAATTTTGTGCATAGCCTGTTGGGACTTCCTTAATATCGCCCTTTTTTCCCTTACCTTTAACATCTTGCAAAAAGATTACTTTCATTCTTCGGTCCCCTCCGTTAATTGTTTATTGATAGCATCCAGCAATTGTTCCTTCGCTTGAGCGATTGTACTATTAGACAATTGAGTAGCGGCATTAGTGAAATGCCCCCCTCCGCCCAAAGCTTCCATAACTGTCTGGACGTTAATCGTCCCAGAACTACGAGCACTAATAGCAATTACACCATCAGTTCTTTTAATAATTACAAAAGCTGCATTGATATCTACCATTGACAACAGTGTATCGGCAGTTTTAGCCGCGGTCACACTGTCGTACTCTTGTTTATCGGTTCCAGTAGTAACAACTATATCATCTCTGACATAATCACTTTCACCTACCAATTTACTGATTTCCAGATAAGATTGAATATCCGTACTCAATAAGTATTGTACTAAAGAAGCATCTGCTCCACAAGTCTTTAAATAACTGGCTACATCAAAAGTTCTGGCCGTTGTTCTAACTGCAAAGTTTTTTGTATCAACGGTCATCCCCGCCAATAGGAGCGTCGCTTCCATCTTGCTCATTCGTTGACGTTCGTTACTTTCAAACTGGATCAGTTCGGTCACCAATTCCGAAGCTGATGAAGCAGAGGATTCGATGTAAGTTAACAAAGATTTTTCTGGGAATTCCTCACCCCTTCGATGATGATCAATGATGACTATATTTTCAAACTGATCATACAACTCTTGATCAATAGATAAAGATGGTCGATGGTAATCTACCATTACCAATAAATCCCCTGCTTTACGTTGCTTCTTTGCAGCATCAGGAGAAATCAAAAGACTCTCTAGTTCACCATTCTCGTGTATCTCTTCTAAACACCGTTCAACATCAGGTATGGTCTCATTTTCATTGATCACGACATGAACTCTTTTATCATGAAAACGTGCTAAACAAGCAACTCCAAATGCTGAACCAATAGCATCCATATCTGGAAACCGATGTCCCATTACAAATACATTCCCTGTTTGATTGAAGACGTTTTTTAATGCCGTTGACATCGCTCTTGATCGGACTCTTGTACGTTTAGCTGCACTTGCCGAATTGCCACCATAAAAAACTGGCTTTTGTCCCTCAGTCGCATTTTTGACTACTACTTGATCTCCACCGCGAACCAAAGCAATATCCAGATTATTCTGTGCATCATCACCGATTACTTCTAAATTCTCTTTGCCATAGCTAATTCCCATACTGACAGTAATCAACATATCTTGCTTCTCAGCAGATACACGTATGTGTTCTAATAAATCAAAATTATTTTCAATCATTTTCTCCAAATCATCATATCTAGCAAAGAGAAAGAAACGTTCTGCATTCACTCGTTTATAAAAAATATGATAGGAATCCATCCAATCAGAAATAATTGTTGTAATAAAAGAATTTAAATTTGATATTTCTTTGTCATCACGACGATCAATCACGTCATCATAATTATCGACCGAAAGAATTCCAACAACCGCTTGTTGTTGTCTCTCCTTATTTTCTAACGCATATTCTTTAGTTATATCAATCAAATACACTACACGCTTTTCTCTATCCAAATCAAAATGATAAAGTATATTGTCTATTTTATAAAGACTCTTCCCTTTTTCTGCACGTTGCAATAACTCATTGATCATATCTTGTTGATCTTCTTTTGATAAATCCTGTATTTTTCCTGTTATTGCAGGATTCGTCCAAACAAATGTATTAGAATCATCCCATGTAATAATGCCTACGGGCATGTCATCAGACACATAATCTAAGGCCTCTTGGGCTCGTCGAGAAGCATACTGAATTTTTTGTTGATTGGTAATCTCAATTCGATTACGCAAAATAATTGTATAGCCCCACAACAAAAGATCGATTATTATAACAATGCCTGCCGTTAAAAAAGAAAATGGCAACAAGAATATTGCAGCTAATTGAATCAGTAGTAAACAGAATAGAAAAAAAGACCACTTTAAGCGAGGATTCTTTTTCATCTATGACCTCCTATTTCGTTCTACCGTTTTATTTTACTAAAAGAAAACCCCCAACAAAACAGCACTGGCATCTTCTAACATTGTAATTTTATCACAATCTTCTTTAGCAAGCGACTTTATTGAATGTTTCACGTGAAACAAAAAAAGAAGACCTCAATAATGAAGTCTTCTTTTTAAAATCATCTCTTTATTCTTCAGAAACAAATGCTAATAAGCCCATAATACGTGCTCGTTTGATAGCGATTGTCAATTTACGTTGATTTTTGGCGCTTGTCCCAGTTACACGACGCGGCAAAATTTTTCCGCGTTCGCTAATGAAACGCTTTAGCAATTCGATATCTTTATAATCGATATACTCAATATGATTAGCAGCAATATAGTCTACTTTACGACGTTTGCGACCTCTTCTTTGTTGTGCCATTCTGTTTCCCTCCTATTCGATTGCTAGAATGGTAAATCATCATCTGAAATGTCGATCGAGGATCCACTAAATGGATCTGAATCTCTATCGAAGTCAGGCATAGTGTTCTTAGCTGACTGAGAGGATTGATTATAATTGTTGTTGGAATTATTTGAATCACCTTGGAAATTATCGTTAGAACCTGGGTTCTGTTGACGTTGTTCATTTGCGGAACGAGATTCCAATAACTGGAAGTTTTCAGCAACGACTTCCGTCACATAGACACGTTGACCTTGCTGATTTTCATAATTTCTTGTTTGGATACGCCCAGTCACTCCTAATAGAGTTCCTTTTCGCGCATAATTTGCTAAAGTTTCTGCCGATTTCCGCCAAATAACACAATTGATAAAGTCCGCTTCGCGATTTCCGCTTTGATTCGTAAAATTACGATTCACTGCCAAAGTAAACGTTGCTACACCCGTACCATTTGCTGTATAGCGTAAATCAGGATCCTTCGTTAAACGACCAACTAGTACAACATTATTAATCAAAGTAAAGCCAGCTCCCTTCTCGTCAATTGTTTCACGTGAAACAATTATTCTTCAATCTTAACGATCATGTGACGAATAATATCGTCATTGATTTTTGCAAGACGATCGAATTCGTTAACTGCACTAGCTGTTGTTGGTGCAGTTGCATTGACGATATGGTAGATACCTTCACGGAATCCATTCATTTCGTAAGCAAAACGGCGTTTTTCCCAATCCTTTGAATCGATAATTTCTGCTCCATTATCTTTTAAGATTGTATCGAAACGTTCTACTAAAGCAGTTTTTGCTTCCTCATCAATGTTCGGACGAATGATGTATGTGATTTCATACTTCGTGTTTTGACTCATTGATTTTCACCTCCCTATGGACTATAAGGCTCTTAAATTGTTTTAAGAGCAAGGAGAGCGATCTAAATTTTATCTAGACTACTCACAAATATTCATTATACATAATCATCCTGCAAAAATCAAATGTTTATTTACCTAAAGGTACGAAAAAAAGCCAGGATTGCTCCTAGCCTTTTTAACTTTTTATTCTTCTGAGTTTGTTGTTTCTTCAGAACCTTCAATAATATCTAATACTTCAGTTTCTTCGACTTCTTTTTCAACAATTGCCATTGTAACAACTTTCGTGTTTTCTTCCATCTTCATTAGACGTACGCCTAATGTAGCACGGCCAGTTTGAGAAACACTGGCAACATTAAAACGAATAATCACGCCTTTATCTGTGATCAACAAAATATCTTCATCGCCAGTTACGGCAGATAAACCGGCCAACGGACCGTTCTTATCTTTGACATTGGCAGTCTTAATTCCTTTACCGCCACGTCCTTTGATTGGATATTCAGAGGCTTTTGTACGTTTTCCATATCCCTTTTCAGTGATGACTAAGACTTCTCGATCTTCTTTCAGCACAGCTGAGCCGATCACATAGTCTTCATCTCGTAAACGAATACCGCGAACACCACTTGCTGTTCGACCCATATCACGCACAGCGCCTTCTTTAAAGGTTACAGAATACCCGTTGTGAGTACCAATAATAATGGTCTCATCACCTTCAGTAGACATGACATTCACCAATTCGTCGCCTTCACGCAAGCCAATCGCAATCAAACCATTGGCACGAATATTTGAAAAGGCAGTGACACTTGTTCGCTTAACAGTCCCTTTCTTCGTGACAAAGAATAAGAAATGACCATCTTCCGCTTGACCGTTGACCGAAATCACCGCTTGAATTGTTTCACTTGAATCAATACCTAACAAGTTGATAATAGGGATTCCTTTGGCTGTTCGGCCGTATTCGGGAACTTCATACCCTTTCGCTCGATAAACACGCCCGCTATTAGTAAAGAATAGTAGCGTATCATGTGTCGAACAAGAGATTAATGTCTTCACAAAATCATCATTATGGATTCCCATCCCTTGGACACCGCGTCCACCACGACGTTGTGAACGGAATTCTGTAGACGCAATGCGTTTGATATAACCATTATTAGTAAGAGTTATCACTACGTCCTCTTCTTCAATCAAGTCTTCATCTTCTAAACTCAAGACTTCGCCAACTAGAAGCTCTGTCCGGCGTTCATCTCCAAATTTACCAGCAATTTCTGCTAATTCTGTCCGGATAATTTCTACAACGCGTTCAGGTCGAGCCAGAATATCTTCTAAATCGCCAATTGTTTTCAAGAGTTCTTGATACTCATTTTCAATTTTCTCGCGTTCTAAGCCCGTCAAACGACGCAAACGCATATCTAGGATTGCTTGTGCTTGACGATCAGAGAGTTCAAAACGTTCGATCAAAGTTGCTTTTGCGATATCATCTGAAGCCGAATTCCGGATTGTCGCAATAATTTCGTCAATGTGATCCAGCGCAATGCGTAAACCTTCTAGGATATGTGCACGTGCTTCAGCTTTTTTCTTGTCAAAAATTGTTCGGCGGATAATAACATTTTTTTGATGCTCGATATAGTTCTCCAAGATTTGTTTCAAGTTCAAAATCTTCGGAACACCTTTTTCGATTGCCAACATATTGAAACTGAAAGAAGTCTGTAATGAAGTCATCTTATACAGATTATTCAATATGACAGAAGCACTAACATCGCGACGAACTTCAATAACGATCCGCATGCCCTCACGAGAGGATTCATCCCGTAAATCGGTGATGCCTTCTAAGCGCTTGTCTCGATGCAATTCAGAAATTCGTTCAATCAGTTTTGCTTTATTTACCATATATGGTAATTCGGTAACTAATATCCGTTCTTTACCATTTTTTTGTTCCTCAATTTCGATTTTCGCACGTACAGTGATTGAGCCTTTACCCGTCTCATATGCACGACGAATACCTGATTTTCCCATAACCAAACCACCTGTTGGAAAATCTGGTCCAGGAATTAATTCCATTAATTCTTGAGTTGTAGCATCTGGATTTTCCATCAATAATTCGATGCCTGCTGTCACTTCACGTAGATTATGAGGTGGTATATTTGTCGCCATACCAACCGCAATCCCAGTGGCTCCGTTAACTAATAGATTCGGAAAACGCGCAGGTAATACATCGGGTTCTTGCTCACTATCATCATAGTTTCCATGGAAATCGACAGTATCCTTATTGATATCTCGTAACATTTCCATTGCAATCTTACTTAATCGTGCTTCGGTATAACGCATCGCTGCTGCACCATCGCCATCGACAGAACCAAAGTTCCCATGACCATCCACTAGCATATTACGATAGCTAAAAGACTGCGCCATACGCACCATTGATTCATAGATGGCACTGTCCCCATGAGGATGGTATTTCCCCATAACATCTCCAACGATCCGAGCAGATTTTTTATGAGGTTTATCTGGTGTAACCCCTAGTTCATTCATTCCATACAAAATTCGACGGTGAACAGGTTTCAATCCATCACGCACATCTGGTAAAGCCCTTGCCACAATGACACTCATCGCATAATCAATGAAGGAATCTTTCATTTCACTGGTTAGATTGACGGCTTGTATATTTTCTCTTCTATCTTCCAAATCGATCCTCCTCACTAAATATCCAAGTTCTTAACATAATGCGCATTTTCTTCGATAAACGCTCGACGTGGCTCTACGCGATCCCCCATCAACATTTCAAAAACTTGGTCCGCTTCGATGGCATCGTCAACACTGACTTGCAGCATCAAACGATTTTCTGGATCCATTGTAGTTTCCCACAATTGATGATCGTCCATTTCACCCAGCCCTTTGTAACGTTGGACATTTGGTTTTGGCGAAGCAGGTAGTTCCGCCATTTTTTGCGCCAATTCTTCTTCGGCATTTTTACTTGGTTGAATATACGTAATATTTTTACCTTGCTTAATTCCATACAATGGCGGTTGCGCAATATAAACATATCCAGCTTCCACAATTGGACGCATATAGCGGTAAAATAACGTTAGTAAAAGTGTTCGAATATGGGCTCCATCGACATCGGCATCTGTCATAATAACTAATTTATGGTAACGTGCTTTGGAGACATCAAAGTCTGCACCAAAACCTGTTCCCATTGCTGTAAATAATGACCGTATTTCTTCGTTAGCCAAAATTCTATCCATTGATGCTTTTTCAACGTTTAATATTTTACCACGAATCGGTAAAATCGCTTGAAATTTCCGGCTGCGTCCCTGTTTAGCTGAACCGCCCGCAGAATCCCCTTCGACGATAAATAATTCACATTTTTCCGGATCATTACTTGAACAATCGGCCAATTTACCTGGCAAGTTGCTAATTTCTAATGCGCCTTTGCGTCGTGTTACTTCACGAGCACGCTTAGCTGCTAAACGAGCTTTAGCAGCAAGTATGCCTTTTTCCACGATACGACGGCCTACTGAAGGATTTTCCATCAAAAATTTCAGAAAATTCTCTGAGAACAAACGATCTGTTACTGTACGAACTTCAGAATTACCAAGTTTTGTTTTAGTTTGGCCTTCAAACTGTGGCTCTGGATGCTTAATAGAAATAACAGCAGTTAATCCTTCACGCACATCTTCCCCAGAAAGATTTTCATCATTGTCTTTCATAATTTTTTGTTTACGAGCATAGTCATTAATCACACGTGTCAGAGCAGTTTTAAATCCGAACTCGTGTGTCCCACCCTCATACGTATGAATATTGTTAGCAAAACTCAAGATATTAGTATGATATCCATCTGTATACTGCATTGCGACTTCAACCGTGATATCTTGTTGCTCACCTTCTACATAGACTGGCTCTTCAAAAATGACTGCTTTATTATGATTCAAATGCTCAACGTAACTCTTGATTCCGCCTTCGTAATGGTACTCTCGTAAGACAGGTTGTTCTTCACGCTTGTCTTCAATCGAGATTTTCAATCCACGATTTAAAAAGGCTAATTCCCGAACTCGTGTCGCCAATTTATCAAAATTGAAGGTCGTTGATTCAGTAAAAATCTCTGAATCTGGTATAAAATGAACAGTTGTTCCATGCTTCTCAGTTTCGCCAATCACTTTTAGATCATCTACAACAGCACCGCGACGATACTCTTGGAAATAAACCTTACCATTTTTAAATACACGTACGTCTAGTGAAGCCGATAAAGCATTAACAACAGATGCTCCCACACCGTGAAGTCCACCAGATACTTTATATCCACCGCCACCAAATTTTCCGCCCGCATGTAAGATTGTATAAACTGTCTCAAGTGCAGGTCGTCCGGTCTTCGCCTGGATATCAACCGGTATCCCACGTCCGTCATCACTGACGGTGATACTATTGTCCTCTTCAATCACTACATGGATATGGGACGCAAATCCTGCTAGAGCCTCATCAATAGAGTTGTCCACGATTTCCCAAACAAGGTGATGTAGACCTTCCGTACTAGTGGAACCAATATACATTCCAGGTCGTTTCCGAACAGCTTCTAGTCCTTCTAATACCTGGATCTGACTGGCATCATACTCTTTAGCACGTTCTAGTAAACTCTTTTCCTCTTCTGTCATTCAGTTTCTGTCCTTTCTATCTGCCCTTGATGGACATAAAAAATATCCGGATGGACCGTCATTTTGCCTTTGACGTGATTCAACGTCGTTGTAGTCAAAAACGTTTGAACTTTATTTTCTATCGTCTCTAATAAATGAATCTGACGATTATCGTCAAGCTCGCTCATAACATCATCCAAAAGTAAAATCGGATATTCCCCTGTTTCTTCTTTCATCAAATCGATCTCAGCCAATTTGACACTTAGTGCGGTAGTTCGTTGTTGACCCTGCGATCCATAGGTCTGTACATTTTGTTGATTAACCTGAAAAATTAAATCATCTCGATGAGGTCCTAAAAACGTATTACCTTTAAATATCTCTCGTTTACGATTTTTCTTCAGTTCATTCAGAAAAATGATCCGAATATCCTCAATATCTTCACTTTCCAACGGAATGCTAGCTTCATACTTGATCTCCAGCTCTTCTTTTTGATTTGTAATCTTACGGTGAAGGTCATTGGACCAAAACTCTAATTTTTTAACAAACTTTAGGCGATTAGCTAAAACTTTGCTACCGAAATCAGCCAGTTGCTCTGTTAAAATATCTAAATAAATTTCATCCGTTTGTTTCTTCTCCGATAATTGTTTCAAATACAGATTACGTTGTTTTAAAGTTTGTTGATATTGTGCTAAGTCATATAGATAAACCGGATTAATTTGACCTAATTCCATATCTATAAAGCGTCTTCTGATTTGCGGACTACCTTTCACTAAAGAAAGATCTTCTGGCGCAAACAAAATAACATTCAATTGACCAATATAACTACTTAATTTTTTTTGTTCAATATGATTTATTTTTGATTTACGGCCTTTTTTGGTCAGCAGCAGTTCTAACTCCAATTCACTAGTCCCTCGATCGATCCGACCTTTAATTTGAGCAAAATCATCCTGCCAACCTATTAATTCTTGTTCACTGCTGGTTCGGTGGCTACGGGTCAAAGCTAGTACATAAATACTTTCCAAGAGATTGGTTTTTCCTTGTGCATTCTCTCCTAGAAAAATATTCAAGCGATTAGGAAACTTCAAAATGAGATCCTGATAGTTGCGATAATTTCTTAGCTCAAGCCTATTCAGCCGCATCTTGTTCTTCCTTATTTTTGACCATAAAAAAAGTTCCCACCTCAGGAATTTCAATCATCATTCCCGGGTAGAGCTTTCGGCCTCGGCGATTTTCCAAATCTCCATCTACAAATACTGTTTCTTCGGCTAAAAACCACTTGGCTTGTCCACCGCTAGAGATCACATTAATCTCTTTTAATAACTGACCAAGTGTCATGAACTCTGTTTCTAAAAAAATTTTTTGTTTCACATTCATCCCTCATTTTCATGCTAGAAACACCTCTTCATTATACCCTTTTTTAAGAGATAAAACAAATTAACTCGTTGTATTTTTCGATTTAAGAAGATCTAAGCTCTTTTAATTAATTCACTCAAAAAAAAGAAAAAGGTCTTAAAATCGATTTTAAGACCTTTTTCTGTAATTACGCTTTTTGCATAATTTTTTCATATTTTTCAAAAAATTTGTGAAACTCACTAATTTTTTTAATTCGTACGTACTGGGGTAATAAGTTGAATAAAGGAAACCTCTCCTTCACTTGGCTCTAAAGTAAAGGGACGAATGGCTGAAATAAATTGAACTTTTATGCTCATATCACCAAAAGCACGTAATGCGTCTTTCATGTAATCTGGATTGAATGATATCTCCAATGGATCCCCATTGACTTTCTCATAAACCAATTCTTCTTCTACTTTACCGATTTCTGGGGAGTTTCCGTAAAGAATAACTGAATTGTCACCAATAGCTAAACGAACGATATTATTGCGTCCTTCATGTGAAAGTAGGGATGCACGCTCAATTGCAGATAATAATGTAGGTACAGAGAAAGTAATCTCAGTATTGAAGCTAGTTGGAATTAAACGATTAGTATCAGGGTAGTTCCCTTCAAGTAAACGAGAGTAAAAATACATTGTAGGTGTTTTAAACATCACTTGGTTTTCCATGATACTGATTTCAACTTCTGCTTCTTCATCCGAAAGTGACCGTGAAAGTTCAACAAGGCTTTTACCCGGAATAACGATATCAAAATCTTTATTCGCGTTTTCCACAGGTACAACCCTCTGACTCAGTCTATGTGAATCCGTAGCCACAGCCAATAGTTCTCCGTTTGACATAGTAAAATGTACACCGGTCAAGATCGGACGACTTTCATGTTGGGAAACAGAGAAGACAGTTTCACCAATTAGTTTTGTCAACATGTGGACAGGTAACTTTAATTGGTTCTGTTCTTCAACGATTGGTAGATGTGGATAATTATCTGCATCTAATCCATTAACAGTAAATTGAGCTGCTCCCGAAGTAATCAATACTTGAAGATTTTCTTGAACTTCCAACGTAAAAGTTTTCTCCGGCAATCGACGAATAATTTCACTAAAGAAACGAGCCTGTAAAACAATCGTTCCTGTTTTAATTATTTGTAGTTCTGCTTTTTCATCATCCGCAACTAAAAAAGTTTCGATCGAGATATCAGCGTTACTTCCTGTTAAGTTCAAACCATCATTATTTAATTCCATTTTTACTCCTGTTAAAATTGGAATAGTTGTTTTAGTAGAAATTGCACGTTGAACAGTTTGTAATTCTTGAATGAAGCGAGCACGATTAATCGTAAATTTCATAATGAAACTCCTTTTTATTTATTTAGTAATTATAAGTAATAAAAGTAGTAGGTCCTGTTGATCATGTGGAAAAGAAAGAAAAAATAGTGATATGATAGCTTTTTAACTTGTGGAAAAGCTGTGGAAAAAGACGATATTTCTTTTCCAATTTTCCACAAGCTAACCAAGTAGTAAATTCTTGATCTCTGCAATTTCTTGCTGCATGCTACTGTCGTTTTTTATTAACTGACGGATTTTTTCATGAGCATGGATAACAGTAGTATGGTCTTTCCCACCAAACTCAGCACCAATTTTGGGTAAAGAGCTTTCAGTCATTTCACGAGCTAAATACATAGCAATTTGGCGTGGGACAACAATTGTTTTAACGCGTTTTTTTCCTTTTAATTCTTTTACCTGAAGATGATAGAATTTTGCAACTTCATCTTGAATCTTGCTGATAGAAAGCTGAGCGTTGCTTGTTCCCTTCAAACTTTTCAAGGCGTCCGCTGCAATGCTAGTGGTAATATCTGCACTATTCATGGTAGCAAAAGCTTGAACACGGACCAATGCCCCTTCAAGTTCACGAATATTTGAATCTATTTGTCCAGCGATATAGCTTAAAGTATCGTCTGGAATCTCAAGATTTTCAGCCTGAGCTTTTTTTCGCAAGATAGCTGTACGAGTCTCTAAATCTGGTGGAGTGATATCTACTGATAATCCCCAAGCAAAGCGAGAAACCAAGCGCTCTTGTAATTTAGGAATCTCATTTGGTAGACGATCACTGGTTAGTACAATTTGTTTATTGTCATTGTAGAGATTTTCAAAAGTATGAAAGAATTCTTCTTGAGTTGCTTCTTTGTCTGCAAAAAATTGAATATCATCTACTAATAATAAATCCACTTTGCGATATTCCTGACGAAAATCTTCCGATGTTTTATTTTTGATTGAGTTGATAAAATCGTTCGCGAAAGTCTCACTAGATACATATTTGACCTTTGCTTGGGGATTGATAGCTAACATTTGATGCCCGATTGCATGCATCAAGTGGGTTTTCCCTAGCCCCACTCCTCCATAAAAGAAAAGAGGATTATAGATTGACCCTGGTTCTTCCGCAACTACCAAAGCAGCAGCGTGCGCCATTTGATTTCCTTTTCCTATGACAAATGTATCAAATGTATATTTTGGATTGAGCATTGCACGTTTTGTTGTATCTATTTTGATCGGTTCTTCTTTTTCTACAATGCTGATGGGAGGAGCTTCATCCGGTGTTACAAACTGTGGCATGATCTCATCCCCAGTTACTTTAAACCCGATTTCGACAATTTTTGCCGCTAAATGTTTTTCCCAATAGCGTTTATGTAAATCGCTTGTGACTTCTATAGTCAACTGGTTATGGATTAAAGACAAGGGTTTTGCTGTGCCTACCCAGGCATCATAACTGGCAGGATTGAGGTCATGCTTGTAGCTGTCCTTCAATTCCTGCCAGAAATTGTCCAATGAGGTCAATTAAGTTGCCTCCTTTTATAATAAAATTCAGATAGACTTACTTTATCATTTTTTTAAAAAGTTTTCCACAACCAAAGACAAAATAGAGCAACTTTTTCTTTTCCACAAAATGAATAAAAATACAAAAAGGTTATTCACTACTTTGCAAAAAATATATACACAAGCTGTTTAAAACAGTAAAAAATTATCATTTTCCACTGTTTATTCCACAAAAAGTAAAAGAAAGAGGAGGTGATATCTAAACCATAGAAGAGCTTATCCACAAAACTTATCCACCTTGTGCATAAGTTATTAAAACTAAAAAGATTTGGGGAAAAGTCATTTAGAAAATTTACAGTAATTTTTTTTCAAGAAAATCTTTTGCACAGAAAAGAATGGATTATCCCCAGAAATTGTGGATAATTTTTTTAGGATAAAAAGAGAGATATTTGTTTAAGATCAGCTTTTTAATTGCGTGGAAAACTACGAAGTTTAACGAACTTATGAAGTAGTAGTTTGATAATTATATTAGTTCCTTATTTTGAAATACCTGAATTGATTTATCTTATTAAACTACAATGAATGCTAATCATAGACCAACGGATAATAAGCTAGAAAAGCCTTTTTCTATTTCATGATTGACAAAATGGGTTAAGTGTCGTTATAATATTCGGGTATGTCTATGTAAAGTTAGCTATGGAGGTGTATTTAAATGAAAAGAACTTATCAACCAAATAAACGTAAACGTCAAAAAGTTCATGGTTTCCGTAAACGAATGAGCACTAAAAACGGTCGTCGTGTATTAGCAAGTCGTCGTCGTAAGGGAAGAAAAGTAATTGCTGCTTAAGCCACTGCCGGTCAGTGGTTTTTTTTGTACTCAAAATGTGATTCTTAAGGAATTTTTCTGTTAAATAAGGATGATTCCTTAATTTGAAGTATGGTATTATTGTCAGGTATAGATTTAAAAGAAACGAAGGAAGCTAGATGAAAAAAAAATATCGGGTCAAAAAAGAACGTGAATTTCAAAAAGTATTTCAAGAGGGTGCTTCTTTTGCGAATCGAAAATTCGTAGTTTATCGTCTAGAGCCTTCTGGTCAAAAACATTTTCGAGTAGGTCTGTCCGTTGGAAAAAAAGTCGGGAATGCTGTAACGCGAAATCAAGTGAAACGTCACATTAGAGCAGTCTTGCAAGAATTGAAAGATGAATTACCACCAATAGACTTTATTGTTATTGCTCGACCAACCACGAAAGATTTACCACATGATGAAATGCGTTCAAATCTTATACATGTTTTGAAATTAGCAAAAATATTAAGTTAGGAAGGAATCAGATTTAGGTGAAGAAATATAAAAAAATATTATTAATGACAGGATTGCTGAGTTTAGTCTTCTTGTTATCTGCTTGTGGAACTGGAGAAGTCAGTTCACAAAGTAGTGGTATGTGGGATCGCTACGTGGTCTATTACTTTGGTCAAGCGATTAAAGGACTTTCTTTTGGTAATGTAGGTATCGGTATCATTTTATTCACAATAGTCATTCGAATTATTTTGTTACCATTGATGCATTATCAAACGAAGAGCATGCGAAAAACGCAAGACTTGCAACCTAAAATAAAAGCGTTGCAAGAGAAGTACAGCTCTCGTGACCAAGAAACGCAACAGAAATTACAATCAGAAACAAAAAAGCTTTACGCAGAAAATAATGTGAGCCCTTACTCAGGATGCTTGCCAATGTTAGTTCAAATGCCGGTTATGATGGCTTTGTATCAAGCAATTTTACGAATTCCTGAATTGCGATCAGGACATTTTATGTGGTTGAACTTGAGTCAATCGGATCCATACTTTATTTTACCGATTCTTGCAGCTATTTTTACTTTTGCAAGTAGTTATCTATCAAGTATGAGTCAAATTGAGTCTAATGCATCATTAAAAATTATGAACTTTGCCATGCCAGTAATGATTTTTGTGATGGCATTAAATTTGGCGAGTGGGCTATCATTATATTGGGTGATTTCAAATGCTTTCCAAGTACTTCAAACATTATTGATTAATAACCCATTCAAAATTCGTCGTGAAAGAGAAGAAGTGGCGCGTCAGATACGAGAAAGAGAACGGGCACTTGAAAAGGCCAAACGACCTAAGAAAAAACGCAAAAAATAGGTTTTTAGATTGTCTTTCATTACTTTTTACCGTCTAATTAAGGGTATACGGTATTTGAATCCACTTAAATTTTTATGAGATAAATTAATACATTACTTAAAAATAAGGAGGTTAAAAAAATGCCTGTTTATGAAGGACCAACAATTGATGAAGCAATTGCGCAAGGCTTGCATGCTTTAGGATTAGAGAAAGAAGCCGTTGATATTGAAATTTTAACGGATGCAAAAAAAGGTTTTCTCGGAATGGGGAAGAAGAACGCTCGTGTCTCTATCGAACCCGTTACTATTGAAGAACCTGCAGATACTACTGAACTAGCAGAAGAACATTCGTCTAAACAAGTATCTAAAGTGCAGGAACCTAGGGAATCAGTTCAATTGACCAGTCACTTAGTTGAATTGGATGAAGAGGAAGCAGTCAAAGAATTGGCTATTTACTTGACTAACATTACTAATGATATGGGTGTGCCAGCGTTAGTGAAGATTCAACATGAGTCTAACGGTATGATTGTTATGAATTTAGAGACTGGAAAACAAGGAATGTTGATTGGGAAACATGGTAAGATATTGAATGCCCTTCAATATTTGGCTCAAGTTTTCTTACACCGTGTTGCAAAAGAAAAGCTATCTGTGGTTGTGAATGTTGGTAATTATCGCCAAAAACGTGAAGAAGTATTGACGCGCTTAGCTCAACGAACTGCGGAAAAAGTCAAAGAAACGGGACGACCAGTCTTTTTGGAACCAATGCCCGCGTTTGAGCGTAAAATGATTCATTCTGCTTTAAGTAAAGATGGGTATATCAAAACTCATTCTGAAGGTGAGGATCCATATCGCTATCTGGTTGTTGAACCGGCAAAAAAATATTTTTAGTGAAAGAGCTGCGCCAAATGATTTGGTGTAGCTTTTTCTTTACTAAAACTTGAGAAATGCAGCTATTTCGAAAAGGAAGCTTGAATTGTCAAAAAAAATATGCTAATCTTACACCAGAATTTTGTAGAAAAAGCAGTCAAAGTGCTCATCTACTCCTTTGTTAAGGGGTGGAGTAGGCACTTTTTTTATGTTTCAAATTAATTAGGAGGAAAAAAATTGGCAGAGATCACCTTAGAATTCGATACGATCGCGGCTATTTCAACTCCACCAGGTGAAGGTGCAATTAGTATTGTGCGTTTGAGTGGGGATCAAGCAGTAGCAATCGCAGACAACGTCTATAAAAGTGGGAAAAAATCTTTAGAGCAGGTTCCCTCGCATACGATTCATTATGGTCATATTATCGATCCCGCTGATCAGCAGATAGTCGACGAAGTGATGGTGAGCGTAATGCGCGCTCCAAAAACTTTCACACGAGAAGATATTGTTGAAATTAATTGTCATGGTGGGATCGTAGTCGTCAATCAATTGCTGCAACTGATTTTACGCTCGGGTGCGCGTTTAGCTGAACCAGGAGAATTCACTAAAAGAGCCTTTCTAAACGGTCGAGTGGATCTTTCTCAAGCAGAAGCAGTAATGGACTTAATTCGTGCTAAAACCGATCGTGCAATGAGTGTTGCGATCAATCAATTAGATGGCAATTTGTCTCACTTAATTCGTCAATTGCGCCAAGAAATTTTAGAAACATTGGCGCAAGTTGAGGTAAACATTGATTATCCAGAATACGATGATGTAGAAGAATTAACTACGCAGTTATTATTAGAGAAAGCTCAGCAAGTTGGACAACAAATCAAAGCCTTATTACTGAATGCAAAACAAGGGAAGATTCTACGTGAAGGCTTAAGCACAGCAATTATTGGTCGACCAAATGTCGGGAAATCCAGCTTATTAAATTATTTGTTGCATGAAGAAAAGGCGATTGTTACAGAGATTGCTGGTACAACACGTGATGTAATAGAAGAGTATGTGAATGTTCGAGGAGTTCCATTAAAATTGATCGATACGGCAGGGATTAGAGAGACCAATGATGTGGTGGAACGTATCGGAGTTGAACGCAGCCGAAAAGCTTTGAGTGAAGCAGATTTAATTTTATTAGTGTTAAATCAAAGTGAAGTTTTGACTGTAGAGGACAAAGATCTGTTAAGAGCAACGCAAGGATTAAAACGGATCATTTTATTAAACAAAACGGATTTGCCTAAGTGTTTGTCACAAACCGACCTTTCAACCTATTTAAACGAAGATGAAGTTTTCGCAATCTCCGTTCTAGAAAAAGCCGGGTTAGATCAATTAGAAGAGGCTATTGCAAAATTATTTTTTGGAGGTCAAACGGGTGAAAAAGATGCAACTTATGTATCAAATACCCGTCACATTGCTTTGTTGGAAAAGGCAGAACAGTCATTGAGTGAAGTTAGTAATGGTATTTCGGCGGGGATGCCAGTTGATCTAGTTCAAATTGACATGACTCGTTGTTGGGATTATTTAGGTGAGATTGTCGGGGACAGCGTACAAGATGAATTGATCACACAATTATTCAGCCAATTTTGTTTAGGGAAGTAAAGAAGGAGCAACGATATGGAATATAAAGCAGGAAATTATGATGTGATTGTCGTAGGTGCTGGACATGCTGGATCTGAAGCTGCCTTAGCAGCCGCACGTATGTCTCAAAAGACTTTATTGATGACAATTAATTTAGATATGGTGGCTTTCATGCCGTGTAATCCGTCTATCGGAGGTCCAGCCAAAGGTGTTGTTGTGCGGGAAATTGATGCACTTGGCGGCGAGATGGGACGTAATATTGATAAGACGTATATACAGATGCGTATGTTAAATACTGGTAAAGGTCCTGCAGTTCGAGCATTACGTGCACAAGCAGACAAACATGCTTACGCTGAAGAAATGAAGCATACGATAGAAAAAGAAAAAAATTTGACCTTGAAACAAGGTGTGGTTGATCGTTTAGTTGTTGAAGATGGGCTTTGTAAAGGTGTAGTTACTTCAACAGGTGCAGTTTATTCTGCCAAAGCCGTGATTATTACAGCGGGTACGGCATTACGTGGTGAGATCATCATTGGTGATTTAAAATACTCATCCGGTCCCAACAACTCGCAACCATCGATTAAATTGGCAGACCACTTACAAGAATTGGGCTTAGAGATCCATCGTTTTAAAACTGGAACACCTCCGCGAGTTAAATCCGGTTCGATTGATTACAGTAAGACTGAGATTCAACCTGGTGATGAAAAGCCTAATCATTTTAGTTATCAGACATCAGACAGTCAATATTTACAAGATCAAATTCCGTGTTGGTTGACATATACGAATTTGAAAAGTCATGAAATCATTCAAAATAATCTTCACCGTGCACCAATGTTTACAGGAATTGTTGATGGAGTTGGGGCACGCTACTGCCCATCAATTGAAGATAAGATCGTTCGTTTTGCCGATAAAGAACGTCATCAATTGTTTTTAGAACCAGAAGGACGTCATACGGAAGAAGTTTATGTGCAAGGATTGTCAACTTCACTGCCAGAGGATGTTCAGAATGAGGTTCTGCATTCCATCGAGGGTTTAGAAAATGCTGAAATGATGCGAACGGGTTATGCGATTGAATATGATATGGTGGCACCACATCAACTACGCCCGACATTAGAAACAAAAGTAATCGAAAATCTTTATACGGCTGGGCAAACCAATGGTACCAGTGGTTATGAAGAAGCGGCTGGTCAAGGATTAATGGCCGGTATTAATGCAGCATTGAAAATACAAGGCAGAGCTCCCTTCATAATGAAACGCAGCGATGGGTATATAGGTGTCATGATTGATGATTTGGTTACTAAAGGAACTAACGAACCTTATCGTCTTCTAACCTCTCGGGCGGAATATCGTTTAATATTACGTCATGATAATGCAGATTTACGTTTGACAGAACAGGGGTACGAGATTGGCTTAGTATCGGAAGATAACTATCAAATGTATCTAGTCAAAAAGGGACATATTGAGGCGGAGATGGCTCGCTTACAGTCAATTCGAATAAAACCTCATGAAGATGTGCAAAGCTTCCTACGCACTAAAAACAGTGCTGAATTGAAAGACGGTGTTTTAGCGAGTGATTTCTTAAAGCGCCCAGAAATCTCCTATCAGGAATTATTGCAATTCATTCCTAATAATGATGAATTAACGGAAAAAGAAATCGAACAAGTCGAGATTCAAATAAAGTATGAGGGCTATATCAAAAAAGCGATGGAAAAGGTTGAAAAATTGAGACGTATGGAAGCAAAAAGAATTCCAGAACGAATTAATTACGAAGCCATCAATGGTCTAGCTACAGAAGCAAAACAAAAATTACAAAAAATCCAACCTGAAACAATTGCTCAAGCCAGTCGCATCAGCGGCGTCAATCCAGCGGACATCAGTATTCTAATGGTTTACGTGGAACAAGGGAAGATTGCGAAGGTAGATAGTGGAACGGCTTAATTAAGCCGTTTTTTTGAACGGGTAAAAATACTGACATGAAAAAGAGCGATAATTTATCGCTCTTAAACTTGTAATGTGTTAATCATTTTTCGTAACTCAGCGACAGGTACTTGACCAGGGGCTGAGGCTTTGCTGGCGGCCCCAAAGGTAGCGGCAGAACCAAAGACCTGTCCCGAAACACGACTAATCATTCCGAGAGCGCCCATTGACATAGTGATTAAGGGAACTTCAGCATAATTATTGTACATCTCCTGCGTGGCCTCTAATAAAGTTAATACATCATCAGAGTTTTGCGGCATTACTGCTATCTTACAAATATCAGCACCACTGTTTTGCATGGAACGCAAACGCGTCATGATTTCATTTTTCTCTGGAGTTTTATCGAAATCATGATTGCACATAATAACTTTTATGCCATTTTGATGTGCTAACTCGATTGTTTTAGCAACTTTCTCACTTGCCATAAACAATTCTACATCCAATAGATCTAAGTCTCCCTCAGAAATAATAACTTTATATAGATTAAAGTAGTCATTATCTGAAAGCACACATACACCGCCTTCTTTTTTCGTACGGAAAGTAATTAACAATGGTTTTTCTAAAATAGCTTTTAAGTCATAAGAGAGTCTAGCGACCGCTTGTGGATCTAAAACGTGTTCAAAAAAATCAATTCGCCATTCTACAAGGTCACAGTCTAAAGTATGAATCAATTCTGCTTCCATTAGTAATTCTTCTTTGGTTTGCCCTACCATCGGTACAATGATTTTTGGCATACCTTCACCAATTGTGGTTTTATCAACGGTTACTGTTTTCATTTCATTCTATTCCCCCTAATTTTTGAATAAAAGATTTTTGATGTAGCTGACTGGCATGTCTTCACCGGTGAATAGTTTAAAAGCAGCAGCACCTTGATAAAGCATCATACCAAGTCCATTGATAGCTTTTTTAGCACCGTGTTCTTTGGCAAATTTTAATAGTTTAGTCTCACGTGGGGAGTAAACAACATCGAAAATGACTAAGTCTGGGCGAATAACAGCTGAATCGGTAATTAAACTGATATTTTCTAAGGGTTTCATTCCTACTCCAGTTGCATCAATATAAATACTACTCTCTGCGATAGATTTTTTGAAAGCTTCTTGATCTGCTAAGTCAGAGACAGTCGCTTGACAATCTGTATTCTCATTAATTTTGGTGGCTGTTTCTTTAGCATTTACAAAACTATCATCATCAATATTGAAAATTCTTATTTCCTTCGCACCATCAAATGCAGCTTGAATAGCTATAGCGGTTCCGGCACCCCCAGCCCCCGTTAAAGTAATGATTTGATTTTTTACTTCAACACCTTCGTCTTTCAACGCTTCCATCGCACCTATGCCATCTGTATTGTACCCTACAAGATGACCTTTACCTTCATTATTAGTCACTGTGTTAACTGCACCAATCAAGGTTGCTTCGGGTGATACCTCATCTAAATAAGGAATAATGGCTTGTTTATTCGGCATCGAAACATTGGAACCACGAATTCCTAAAGCACGGATTCCTTGAACAGTATCCTTCAATTCTTCGTTTCCAACCTCAAAAGCTAAGTAAGCGTAATCAAGTCCTAATTTAGCAAAAGCTTCATTATGCATGGTAGGAGACATGCTATGACGAATGGGTGTAGCAATCAAGCTGATTAATAGCGTATGTCCAGTAAGTCTTTCAGTCATGGATAGAATCCTCTTTTCTTTTTTATTTGTTCATCAATTTACAAGCTAAGCGTTTTCTAAATGTGCGTATTATGAAGTAAATCACAATCATCTATATCCATTTTAGAATTTAATTCGATTAAAAACTAATGCTTTTTTTTGATGGAATCAATAAAGCAAATAAATAAAACGACTAGCTTAAGACCAGTCGTTTTACCAATTTATTATATCGATGAACAATGACGAGTGAAGCTGCTAACCCGATAACATTCAAAAGAATAACGAACCAAAAAACATAAGTAATTTTTTGTTCACTGAGTATGCCGGTAATGTAGGGTGTTACCATGATAGAGACGGACGTAGCGAGTGAATAATAGCTAGTACATTTACCTTTATGCTTAGGAAATAATTCCAACATCAAAGCAAGTCCCAATTGCCAAATACCGCCGGCAGCGAAAATACCAATACAAATCGAGGATACAACGACAGTCGCAAAGCTTGGATAGAATAGCATTAACAGCAAAGAGATGCCTGAGACTGAAAGACAAAAACTAATAAATTTAGGAATATTAATCCCCCTTTTTACAATACCGGAGGTAAAGAAAACCGAAATAAAGGATCCTGTACTGTAAAGACTAACAAAGATCAAACTATTTTCATGAGAAACGATTTGCATACTTTCAGCATATTGAGGGATCCATAAAATAAAAATATTGAACAGTGAGACAGAGACAAAAGAAAAAATCAGTAAAGCGATACCGTCGATTTTAAAGTTGCCACGATTTTTCGGTATGTTTTTTGTTACGATTTCAGTGTCTTTTTTTATGATAGTTGTGGATTTTGGAAAACGAGCAAATAGCAAGTAAAACATATTAGCGAATAGACATAATGCACACAGAATAAACGGCCAGCCAAAAAATAAATCATGTTGCAGTAAATAGCGAGTGATAAAGGGGAGTAGAAATTGCCCTAAAGAGATAAAAGCCTTGTTTAATACACTTAAGGAACTATTTACTCGTTCATCTGGATAGGCCTCGACTAAAGTCGGGTAGGTACTGGTATCCAGAAATGCGTTACTAATACCGCCAAACATTGCTAAGAAAAATGCAAGTTGATAATTTGAACTAAAAAGCATTCCACAAAAGAAAATCATATAGGACCCGATAGCGATCAGAACGGTCTTTTTCCGCCCAAATTTATCTGAAAAATAACCAGAAAAGTAGAGACTTAGAATTCTTCCTAATCCGATGGCACTCATAACTAATGTGACTTGGGCAGTGGTGGCTTGCCAATGTATTTTTAAATTTGTCATATTTTGCGATAAAATGATGGCAGCCATTCCTTGAAAAATATAATTAAAATATAGACTGGAAATTAAAAAACGATAATTATCTTTTTTCATAGAATACTCCTTCCATGTGATTTGTTTCACTTGAAGTCATCCACATAATAACGCAAAATTACCATGAAAACTAATGATTTATATCAATATAATTGATAAACTCTATTTATTAAACAGAGGATCACATTTTAATGATTAAGGATAATAGGGGTGAGAAATTGAATTTAAGACAGTTAGAGTTCTTTGTGGTACTGGCTCAAACAGAACACATGACGCAAGCGGCAAAAAAATCTAATACATCACAGCCAAACATTAGTCATGCAATGACGATGTTAGAACAAGAGATCGGAGTAACACTATTTGAAAAAAAGGGACGAAATATCCAACTTACTCGTCATGGGCGAATTTTTTATGAATATATTGCCCCGGCCTTAACTGAGATCGAAAAAGGTCAAAAAAAAATCCAAGAAATGGTTAATCCTGATTCTGGTGAAATTCAGTTTGGCTTCATTTTTACAATGGGAGCAAATCTGGCACCGAAATTGACGCAGTCTTTCCATCAGAATGGAAACCATAAAATAAAATTTGAATTTCAACAAGGAAATTCAAATCAAATCATTCAAATGCTTCTTGCTGATCGCATCGATATAGGAATTTGTTCAAAAGTAAGCAGCGATCCAGAGTTGATTTATCAAATTTTAACACAAGAAGAGATGGTGGTGGTAGTCCCATTAGAGCATCCGTTGGCAAATTATGATAATATTTCATTGGCAAAGACTACCCAGTATCCATATGTATACTATAGTAAGCAAAGTGGTTTACGTCCATATTTGGATCGACAAATTAAGAATTTGAAGTTAGATTTGGATATTATTTGTGAGTTGGAAGAAGATCATAGTATTTTAGGTTTCGTTGGACAAGACTATGGGATTGCTATTATGCCTAATATTCCATCAATCAGCTCTTTTCCTGTAAAAAAACTTACTATTACAGATATCATGGATGACCGTAATATTTATTTAGCAGTAAAGAAAAATAATTTAGAAATTCCAGTCTTGAAAAAATTCTATGATTTTTGCTTAGAAAATACTAATAAAAAATGGGATTAAAGCTTTCTTAATCTCTCCGTGAAACATACGTAACCCATTGCATGTAAAGCAATAATACGTTAAAGTAGAGGATAGTCTGTGAAACATTTTGCTGTTTCACGAAAATGAAAGGATTTCTTATGACACCAGAAGAATTTCAAAAGGAATTAGGCAGGCAAGGGATTAAAATATCGGCACGTCAGATGGATCAATTTGCGACCTATTTTCGCTTATTGGTTGAATGGAACCAAAAGATGAATCTCACTGCCATTACTGAACATGAAGAAGTCTATCTGAAACATTTCTATGATTCGATTACCTTGGCTTTCTCCGATACGTTCAAACCAGAGGGAAAACTATGCGATGTAGGTTCAGGGGCCGGCTTTCCTAGTTTACCATTAAAGATCGTTTTTCCAGAATTAGAGGTTACAATCGTGGATTCATTGAATAAACGAGTTACTTTTTTGACAGTATTAGTAGAAACTTTACAATTAGATGGTGTGCATCTTTATCATGACAGAGCGGAAACTTTTGGGCAAAACCCTAAATTTCGAGAGGCATTTGATTTTGTTACTGCTCGAGCAGTGGCAAGATTGAATGTTTTGACGGAACTTTGTTTACCATTAGTTAAAAGTGATGGCTATTTCTTTGCTCTAAAAGCGGCAAAAAGTGAAGAAGAATTGATTGAAGCAAGACCAGCGATTGCTTTGCTAGGTGGAAAACTGATTGAAGCTGAAGATGTTTCGTTGCCGAATGGCGATACACGTCATATTATTACAGTGCAGAAAAAGAAAGAAACACCAAAAAAGTATCCACGTAAACCAGGGTTGCCTAATAAGCAACCATTAAGGTAATTTATATAGTATTTCGCCTTATTTTCTCGGGGGAAATAAATTTATTAGCATGAACTAGGAGGAAATTAGATGGCACGGATCATATCTGTTGCAAACCAAAAAGGCGGCGTTGGAAAAACAACAACGACTGTCAATTTGGGAGCGTGTTTAGCTTATGACGGTAAGAAAGTCTTATTGATCGATAGCGATGCGCAAGGAAATGCCACAAGTGGCTTAGGTGTGCGTAAACCTGATGTGAAACAAGATATTTATGATGTTTTAGTCAATGAGGTTCCCATCAAAGAGACGATCATCAAGACATCTCGGGAAAATTTATCGATTGTTCCTGCCACATTACAATTGGCTGGTGCAGAGATAGAGTTGACTTCTATGATGGCCAGGGAATCACGGTTGAAGAGTGCGTTGGCAGAAGTAAGCGATGACTATGATTTTATTTTGGTTGATTGTCCGCCATCATTGGGACATTTAACAATTAATGCCTTTACGGCGAGCGATGCGATTTTGATTCCAGTTCAATGTGAGTACTATGCATTGGAAGGATTAAGTCAACTTTTAAACACGGTTCGTTTGGTTCAAAAACATTTCAACCCTGGTTTAGAAATCGAGGGAGTACTATTAACGATGTACGATGCTCGTACAAATCTAGGTGCAGAAGTGGTGGAAGAGGTCCGTCGTTATTTCCAAGAAAAAGTGTATGATACGATTATTCCGAGAAATGTCCGTTTATCTGAAGCGCCTAGCCATGGCAAGCCGATCATTGATTATGATCCACGCTCAAAAGGTGCGGAGGTCTATCAAGCTCTAGCAAAGGAAGTGTTAGTTCGTGAGCAAAAATAAAGGATTAGGCCGCGGAATCGATGCTTTGTTTCAAGATCTTTCTGAGATTGAAGAAGTCGATATGAAAAATGATCAAGTGGTCGAGATTCCCTTAAGTGATTTGCGTCCCAACCCTTATCAACCGAGAAAATCATTTGATGAGACGACTTTACAGGAATTGGCTAATTCGATTGAACAATCGGGTGTTTTTCAACCAATTATTGTTAGAAAATCAGCTGTAAAAGGCTATGAACTGATTGCTGGTGAACGCCGATTCCGCGCTTCCAAATTGGCAGGTAAGGAAACGATTCCTGCAATCATTCGTGAGTTTGATGAGGAAGCCATGATGCAGATTGCAGTATTGGAAAATTTACAGCGTGAAGATCTGAATGCCTTGGAAGAAGCCGAAGCCTATGAGATGTTGATGAAAAACTTGAAACTAACACAAGCTGATGTGGCGAACCGTTTAGGAAAAAGTCGTCCCTACATTGCCAATTATTTACGTTTATTAACTTTGCCCAAATTGGTGAAGGAAATGGTGCAAGATGAACGTTTGTCTATGGGGCAGGCTCGAACTTTGTTAGGTTTGAAGAAGAAAGATCAAATCTTAAAGTTAGCAAATCGTGCAGTAAAAGAAAATTTAACGGTCCGTCAATTGGAACAGATCGTTAATGAACATAATGAAGGTAAAGCCAAGGACAAGAAAAAAGGTCCACGCTTATCTAAAGAAAAACCCTATTATTTACGAGAGAGCGAAGATCGCTTAATGGATAAATTTGGAACTGGAGTCGAGATCGTTGAAAAAGACGGTAAAGGTAAAATTTCAATTGAATATTTATCACCATCAGATCTAACCCGTATTTTAGATATTTTGAATATTCATTTTGATGAATCATAGACAGGGGTATACTCCAAAAAAATAATGGGTATCATAATACGAACGAGGGGGTTACCAGATGTATGATTTGGGAGATATCGTTGAGATGAAGAAACCGCATGCTTGCCAGACAAATCGCTGGGAAATCATTCGTATGGGTGCGGATATTAAGATCAAGTGTGTCAATTGCGGGCATATTGTCATGATGACACGTCGTGATTTTGAAAAGAAAATGAAAAAAATCCTTGAGAAGAAAACTGATTCGACTCAATAATAATTCCTTAGTAGAGAAAGAGTGAAGTAAATCATGGCCTTAACAGCCGGAATCGTGGGTTTGCCAAACGTTGGTAAATCTACTTTATTTAATGCAATTACTAAAGCAGGCGCAGAAGCTGCCAACTATCCATTTGCTACGATTGATCCAAATGTCGGAATGGTGGAAGTACCGGATTGGCGTTTAGAACGCCTAACTGAATTAGTACATCCGAAAAAGACTGTACCAACGACTTTTGAGTTCACTGATATTGCGGGAATCGTAAAAGGAGCCAGTAAAGGTGAAGGCTTAGGAAACCAATTTTTAAGCCATATTCGTCAAGTTGATGCTATCTGTCATGTGGTACGTTGTTTTGATAATGAAAATATAACACACGTGGAAGGACGTGTTGATCCGTTAGAAGATATTGAAACGATCAACTTAGAATTGGTTTTAGCTGACCTAGATTCTGTTAACAAGCGTTACACTCGTGTGGCTAAAGTAGCAAAAACGAAAGAAAAAAATGCAGTAATAGAATTGGCCGTATTAGACAAGCTAAAACCAGTTTTAGAGGAAGGGCAATCTGCTCGAACGATCGAGTTTACTGAAGAAGAACAAAAAATTGTTAAAGGACTCTTCTTATTAACAAGTAAACCGGTGCTTTATGTAGCGAATGTTGATGAAGATACGGTTGCTGATCCAGATGGTAATGAATATGTTCAAACCGTTCGCAATTTTGCGGCAAGCGAACATTCTGAAGTGATTGTGGTTTGTGCTGAAGCAGAAGAAGAAATCGCTGAGCTAGAAGATGAAGATAAAACCGAATTTTTAGAAGCGATGGGAATTGAAGAATCAGGGCTCGATCAATTAATTCGTACGGCTTACGATTTATTAGGTTTAGCAACTTATTTTACTGCAGGAGAACAAGAGGTCCGTGCTTGGACTTTCCAAAAAGGGATAAAGGCACCACAAGCTGCTGGGATCATCCATACCGACTTTGAACGAGGTTTCATTCGTGCAGAAACAGTATCTTTTGAAGATTTGAATAAGTATGGCAATATGCACGCGGCAAAGGATGCTGGGCGTGTCAGATTAGAAGGAAAAGATTATGTTGTGCAAGATGGCGATGTAATGCTATTCCGTTTCAACGTTTAGGAGGAAAGAAACAATGGAACCAGAAAAGTTACGAACGTTGCAAGCAGAAAATGGTCAACTTGAAGAGAAGTTGACTAAGCGTAACGAGCAATATATTTTTGACTTGAAAAAAGCCTTAAAGGCAGCAAATTTAACGGATGAACAGACGATCTTAGCCTTAAACGAGATGCTTCCAAGCTTAGTCGAGGAACAAAAATCGGGCAAAACGGCAAGACAATTGTTCGGTACTGTATCGGAGCGATTAGAAGCAATCGTTAATAAGCCTGCTGAACAGAAAAAATCTACTACTGCATCGTTGATGTGGTTAGATAATTTTTTGTTGTTATTCGGGCTATTAGGACTTGTATCTGGGGTCATGGGATTGTTTGTTTCACGTGGAACACAGACTGTAACTTACGGAATCACCGCGCTAATCGTCGCTTCAGCAGTTGGTGGTTTAGTATTTTATATGATGTATTTATTTGTTTACCAGTATGAACAACCAGGAGCAGATAAATCTAAGAAACCTAAAACATGGAAGACGATCCTTATGCTAGTTTCTGTCACGCTTGTCTGGTTCTTAGTCTTCAATGGGGCGGCCTTATTACCGCCAACATTGAACCCTATCCTTGATCCAATAGTATTGGTTGTATTATCCGGGCTTGCCTTAGCGTTACGTTACTATTTGAAAAAACGTTTTGGTATTATTAGTAGTTTAGCAACTGCTCCGCGTAGATAAAAAGAAAGAAGGTTCGTTACTTGGGCGTTCCTTCTTTTTTTAGTAAAAAAAATAATATATATAAAAGGAGACAATGCCTAAGTTTTAAAGGGCATTGTTTCCTTTTTTTTTATTTTATTGCTTCAGCTATCAATTTTTGCATGGCTTGTTGCTGATAGTCTGCTGTTGCTTGTTGAATAATCTTTTGTTGTGCTGATTGATCCATAGTCGGATCTTGCATCATGGCAGCTGCGACCTTCTCTTGAACGAAAGTTTTTGCTCTGGCCTCCATAGAAGTTTTATTTTTTTGAACTAATTTTGCTAATTTTTTTGCTTGATTGGTACTGAGAATTGTCCAATTCTTTTGAACATCAAAGGTATTTTTTTCTTTGATTAATTGATGATTTTTACTGGAAAGTCCAAACCAGAATTTTACGGTGTTGTTTTGGTAGACCCAGTAAGTTTTATCTGTTCGCAATTGGGTTTTTCTTTGATTCTTTTTTACGACGTTGCTGACATGATCTGTTCCTGTTGTTTTAGGTTTTTTCTGAGATTCATTTGTCTTATACAAATATACTTTCTCGGTGCCATTTCCAAGGGGCTGATAAAGTAGCATATTTATGCCTTTACTATCGGCTGTTGAAGTTAATGTTTGAGTAGTTGTTTCAGTGACCTTTTTCATACCGTAATGATAATGATCATTAGCGGTGATTAATCCTAGGCTTACTAAGAATATCGCAGCAAAAACAACTGAAAGAATCGTTTGCCAAGTTTTTTTCGCGAAAATGTTTGATGAAGCAAAGGCTAGTACACTGATAATCGTTATAGCAAAGATCATTTTACAACGCCTCCTTCAGCTTTTCTATTGTTTTTCATGAAGAAAGTGATAATAAATCCGACTAAACCAAAAGCAACTGCGACGTAAAATGCAGCATGATAACCAGATAAAGTAGCGCTGATAGCTTGATTTTTATAAGTTAAAGGCAATGTTTTCAATAAGCTTGCTTTTGGTAAGTTATCCTTTGTTACATTCGTTAAAATACTAATAAGAACAGCTGTTCCGATTGAACTAGCGACTTGACGGAAAGTGTTATTTACAGCCGTTCCGTGGCTAATTAAGTTCATAGGTAAAGCGTTCATCCCTGAAGTTGTTACTGGCATCATGACCATGGAGATACCGAACATCCGTAAAGCATACAAAATCACGATCATTCCAATTGGTGTTTCTTGTGTTAGGAATGCGAAAGGTAGGGTAGCGGCTGTGAGTATTAACATACCGCCGATAGCCAAACGTTTTGCTCCATGTTTGTCAAATATTGCCCCAGTAATAGGCATCATTAATCCCATTATTAATGCACCCGGTAATAGCATCAAACCAGAATGGAAGGCAGATTCACCCCGAATATTTTGAATATATAAAGGAAGAACCATTTCGGCACCAACCATCGCCATATTTACTACACCACTTAAAATTGCAGCAATTGTAAAGGTTGGTGACTTAAATACACGTAGTTCTAAGAAAGGGTGTTCCAAATGCAGTTGGCGCCATACGAATAGACCAATAACTATCACACCGACGACTAAGAAACTAATTACTTTTGCACTACCCCAGCCATCATTACCAACAGATGAGAAACCATATAGCAAACTACCAAAACCAATAGTTGAAAGTAGTGCAGATAAAACATCAATACTTGGATTAGACAACTGAATAACACTCTTCATTAGAAAGATTGCTAATACTATGACCAATACAACAATAGGAATCACCATTCCGAAAAGGTCTCTCCATGTATAATGGTCGATGATCCAACCAGAAAGGGTAGGTCCTAAAGCTGGTGCAAGTCCAATAACGATACCGGCCATACCCATTGCTGCTCCTCGTCGTTCTGGTGGAAAGATTGATAGCATGATGTTTTGCAGTAGAGGCATTGAAATACCGACTCCTGCAGCTTGAATCAAGCGTCCGATTAGTAACGTAGAAAAATTTGGTGCGGCAAAACAAGTAATTGTACCGATCAAGAAGATGGTCATTGCGGTTAAATAAAGCCTCTTCGAACTAAATTTATTGATAAGCCAAGCACTGATCGGAATCATGATTCCGTTCACTAGCAAGAAGCCAGTTGTTAGCCATTGAACACTAGAAGCAGATATATTAAAAGCCTTCATTAGTGCAGGAAAAGCTGTTGTTAATAAAGTTTGGTTTAACACCGTACAAAATGTTCCTATTAATAGTACAACGACTAATAAGGAACGATTGTAGGGTTTTCCATAAATATCGATCGTTTGATTATTACTCACGATCTAACGCCTTCTCTCTTTTGGAAATTTTCAGAAACAATGAATGTCCGTTAGTTACTCTACTGCTATTCGATTTTTTTGTCAACTTACTTGACACTAGTGTTATCAAAAGTATAATCATTAGGTGAAGAGAGGGATGCGTTGTGAAGAATGATACGGTAAAACAGCTCCTAGAAAGTGATGACTTATTAGTAGGTATAAGTGAATTAAGTAAAGTAACTGGCGTTTCACCACGGCAAATTCGTTATTGGGAACAAAAAGGTTATATTGAATCAACGGGTGAAAAAAATGGTAATCGAAAATTTAAATTACCAATGGTAATCAAAGTGGAAATCATCAAGCATTTTCTAGATGAAGGTTATACGTTAACAGCCGCAGTTGAAAAAGCACAAAAACGTCAAAAAAATATTCATCAAGCTAAATTACTATTAAGGGGTATAGTTAAGGAGATTCAACAAATCGATGATCAATATACGGTAATCCATTTGGATGATTTCTCAAATAAGGATGGTTTCTATTTAATTCGTGATAACAAGACCAATCAAACAACCTATCAAATTATTGAAGAAAAAACTGAGATAACGATAGATTTGATCGGAAAATGGTTCGAAATTTCAGAAAAATAAAGGTTAGATGAGGATTTCAGCACAAGATGTTGACTTCACTCGTTCATTCTGTTAGTTTTTTTATTAAAAATAATTCTGGGGAGTGGTTACGAACAATGTCTAATTGGGAAACGAAATTTGCAAAAAAAGGTCTGACATTTGATGATGTTTTGTTGATTCCGGCGGAGAGTCATGTACTGCCAAACGAAGTGGATATGAGTGTACAACTGGCAAAAAATATCAAATTAAATATTCCTTTGATGAGTGCGAGTATGGATACGGTAACAGATAGTAAAATGGCAATCGCAATGGCCCGACAAGGTGGTCTTGGAGTTATTCACAAAAATATGAGTGTTGCTGCCCAAGCAGATGAGGTTCGTAAAGTAAAACGATCAGAGAGTGGCGTAATCATTGATCCGTTTTTCTTGACACCAGAACACAAAGTACAAGACGCTGAAGATTTAATGAGTCGTTACCGGATTAGTGGGGTTCCGATCGTAGAAACTTTGGAGAATCGCAAACTTGTTGGTATCATTACCAACCGAGATATGCGGTTTGTGACAAATTACGATATTCCAATTCACGAAGTTATGACCAAAGAAGGTTTAGTGACTGCTCCGATAGGTACGAAGTTGCAGGATGCAGAAAAAACATTGCAAAAGCATAAAATTGAAAAATTGCCTATCGTAGATGAAGAAGGCCGCTTAAGTGGATTGATTACAATTAAAGATATTGAAAAGGTTATCGAGTTTCCAAATGCGGCTAAAGATGAACATGGTCGATTATTAGTTGCCGCGGCAGTAGGTGTTACTAGTGATACTTTTGAGCGATCAGAAGCTCTACTAAAAGCAGGAGCCGATGCCATCATAATTGATACTGCCCATGGACACAGTGCGGGTGTTTTACGTAAAATCCGTGAAATCCGGGAAACATTCCCCGAAGCCACTTTAATTGCTGGAAATATTGCAACGGCTGAAGGAGCAAAGGCTTTATATGATGCTGGCGTGGATGTTGTAAAAGTTGGTATTGGACCAGGTTCAATTTGTACTACGCGAGTTGTTGCTGGTGTTGGAGTTCCACAATTAACTGCCATTTATGATGCAGCTTCTGTTGCACGTCAATATGGCAAGTCAATTATTGCTGACGGAGGGATCAAGTATTCTGGAGATATAGTAAAAGCGTTGGCGGCGGGTGGACATGCAGTTATGTTGGGCTCAATGTTAGCGGGAACCGATGAATCTCCGGGTGAATTTGAAATCTACCAAGGTCGCCGCTTCAAGACTTATCGTGGGATGGGCTCATTAGGCGCAATGGAAAAAGGTTCAAGTGATCGTTATTTCCAAAGTGGTGTCAATGAGGCGAATAAATTAGTTCCAGAAGGTATTGAAGGGCGAGTTGCTTACAAAGGAACTGCAGCGGATATTATTTTCCAAATGATTGGCGGCTTAAAAGCTGGGATGGGTTATGTTGGAGCTGGTAATTTGGAACATCTGCGGGAAAACGCACAGTTTGTTCAAATGAGTGGTAATGGTTTAAAAGAATCTCACCCTCATGATGTTCAAATTACTAAAGAGGCACCTAATTACTCAGTAGAACAATAAGGAAGACTAGTTCAAATAGATTTTCTTTTTCATAAAAAACAGCGACCTCGCTTTTGCGAGGTCGCTGTTTTTTATGAAAGGCTATTTTTCTTTTTTGATGGTTTTTACATTGCCCATATAAGGAACTAACACATCTGGAATTGTTATTGAGCCATCTTCATTTTGGTAGTTTTCCAAGATCGCGGTTACTGTTCGTCCAACGGCCAAACCAGAGCCATTTAGTGTATGAGTATATTGAACTTTTCCCTCATTATCACGGTAACGAATCATCGCCCGACGCGCTTGGAAATCTTCGCAGTTTGAACAAGAGCTGATTTCTCTATAAGTGTTTTGAGCAGGTACCCACACTTCAATATCATAGGTTTTAGCAGCTGAGAAGCCCATGTCGCCAGTACATAAAGTAATGACACGGTATGGTAAATTTAGTTTTTGTAAAAGAATCTCCGCATTTTGTGTCATTTTTTCTAATTCGTCGTATGAAGAATCTCTATCACTAAATTTTACCATCTCAACTTTATGGAATTGATGTAAACGAATCAAGCCTCGGGTATCACGGCCAGCACTACCAGCTTCAGAACGGAAAGAAGGAGATAGGGCTGTAAAATAGATCGGTAAATCTTTGCCATCTAAAATTTCATCTGCATAATAATTCGTCAATGGCACTTCGGCAGTTGGGATCAGCGTCAGATCACGATCCTCAATTTGGAAGACATCCTCTTTAAATTTAGGAAATTGTCCTGTACCAAACATTGATTTACTATTTACCAAGTATGGTGTAATCATTTCAGTATAACCTTGTTCGTAGACATGTTCATCTAGCATGAAGTTATAAACAGCACGTTCCAAACGAGCACCTAACCCTTTGTAATAAACAAAACGGCTTCCAGAAACTTTAGCACCACGTTCAAAATCGAGAATGTCTAGATTTTCGGCAACCTCCCAATGTGGTTTTGGTTCAAAAGCAAATTGTTGTGGCTCGCTCCAACGGCGGACCTCAACATTATCTTCCTCATCATCACCAATCGGCACAGAATCGTGTGGCAGGTTTGGCAAAGTCGTTGCAATCTCAGTTAATTGTGCATCAATTTCAGTTACTTGAGTGTCGAATCCTTTAATTTTTACTCCGACTTCTTTCATTTCAGCAATTTTATCAACTGCGTCATTTTTTTCACGTTTCAATTTTGCAATTTCGTTTGAAACCTCATTGCGATATTTTTTTAATTCTTCTGTCTTGACCAGTAATTGCCGGCGTTGTTCATCTAAGTCTAGAAAACGTTCTAAAACTTCTTTTTTTACACCGCGTGTCGCTAATTTTTCGTTTACCTCAGCAAAGTTATTGCGAATCATTTTTACATCTAACATTGTTTCTCCTCCTTCAAAATAAAAAAATACCGTTTCATCCCTTAAACAGGGACGAAACGGTATTGAATTTCGCGGTACCACCCAAATTCAGCCTAAGCTGCACTTGATTAACGGTTATCGACGTCACCCGGTTTTTCTTTCAAAAAACGCAGATTATGAAACTGGATTCCCTAAGTTGTTTTGTTGATTTTCACCAGACATCAACTCTCTAAAAAAACAAACCTACGTACTTGGTTTCCTGCATATCTTATTGAGACAAGTATAAGCAAACAAAAATTTAAAGTCAATGATTATCTGGAGATGACTTCACTTGATTCATATAAAGCGGCAAATGAATAATGAAGGAAGTCCATTCATCAGTGGACTGAGCGTAAATGTAGCCACCATGAAGATTGACGATATTTTGTGCAATAGCTAAACCTAATCCAGTTCCACTAATTTCTTGTGATCGGGAGCCATCAACTCGATAAAAACGATCAAATAGCTGGTCTAAAGCTTCTCTAGGTATCGGTGTACCATTGTTTTTTACTGTAACGACGGCTTCATTTTTTGCTTTTTCAATCTCAATCACAATTAGATTGGCTTCAGAACCATATTTTAATGCATTGGTTATTAGGTTGTTAAAGACTCGTACAAGTTTTTCTGTGTCGCCATCCATTACCAATTGATTTTCATTCGTATTAACTTGAATATGAATATTTTTTTTCTTTGCTTCCAATTCAAAATCAGCTGCCAATTGTTCTAATAACTGCACCATATCGAAGGAACCATTATTTAGAGGAACTGAAGGTTGCCGAACTTTAGAGTATTCAAATAAATCTTCTACTAAGGATTTCATTTGTTTAGCTTTTTTATAGGCAATACTTGTATATTTAAGAATCTCATCGTCACTTTGATACTGCTTATCCTCAATTAAACCGAGGTAGCCAATAATTGAAGTTAATGGTGTGCGAATATCGTGACTAACATTCGTAATCAATTCATCTTTAGATTTTTCAATTTCTCGTTCATCTTCAATAGCAGCTACGGTACTATCTACTAGTCCATTGATACTGTCGACAACTTTGCTAAGGTCTCCTCTTAACTCGAAAGGGATTCGATAATCATAATTCCCGTTAGCAATATAATGTAATTCATTGATGATGTGGCGTAGTTGCATTTGCCTGTATCGTCGAATCAAACGCCAAAAAACGACGAGTACATCAATAACCAGAAAGAGAGGAATAACAAAGTTTCGCCCACTCCAGAAAATGTCGCTGCCAAGGTTATTGGCAAAAATGTCTTTTGAACGATAAATGGCATCGGTTAAATCAGGCGAGTTATTGAGCATTTGAGTAAAAAGAACCATAATTGCTACATTTAATAGAAGCAATAAAATGACGGTAACGATTCCCTCAGCGATTAATTCACTCACTTCCTTAGAAGTGAGTGTGATACGCCTTTTCTTTTCCGAATTATTTTGCATCTATTTTATAACCTACACCCCAAACTGTTTGGATCACTTTTTCACCATCGGTCGCTTCTTCGATCTTATCACGTAAATGGCTGACATGAACCATAACCGTTTTTGCTGAGACAATACTTTCTTGTTTCCATACACGTTCAAAAATTTCGTCCGCGCTAAAAACACGATTTGGATGACTTGCTAGTAAATATAGAATACCGAATTCTAAAGCAGTTAATTGAATTTCTTTTCCATCAACTGTCTTCACCTCATGTGAATCTTTATTGATTATCAATGACTGTATTTCAAGTATATCGGGTTGGTCTTCAGCAACATGCATCTTTGTACGACGCAATAAAGATTTAACCCTTGCCATTACTTCCAAAGGGTTAAACGGTTTTGTTACATAGTCATCAGCACCAGCAACTAACCCTTTAATTTTATCCATATCAGTTGTCTTAGCTGTTAACATAATGATAGGGATTTGTGATTCTTTCCTTAATTCCTTTACAACTTGCATACCATCCATTACTGGCATCATAATATCTAATAGAAGTAAATCAATGTCATTCGTAGTTCGAAGTTTGCTCAGTGCTTCCTTCCCATCATATGCTTTTACGACTTCATAGCCTTCGTTATGCAAATAAATACTTAATAGTTCGACAATTTCTTTGTCATCATCTGCAACTAGTACTTTCATTAAATGTTCCTCCGTCCATATAAAAATAAATACATTACTATTTTACCAAAGAAATCATAGGAAGGCGAAAGGCAACATCATGAGTTAAGGAAAAATCAAAAATAAAATGACGAAAAATAATCCCTGAACAGGATGTAAAACGTGCCTTTAAGAACAAAAAAACGAACAAAAAACCAATATATACATTTATCCATCGCTTTTGAAAAAAAGCAGATAAAATCGCCATATTTTCATTGACCGGACTATATAAAACTGTTATATTATTTTATGTTCTGAAACGATAAAACAATATTTTTGGGACACCTAATTTTGTGTTGACAGATAAGTAATTTTACGTTATTCTATCAAAGTCGCATAAAGCAATGATGACAACTTCTTCGAAAGAACTCCAAAAAAGTTGTTGACATTTACTAGGCAAGCTGTTAAAATATAAAAGTTGCTGAAACAAAGCGACAAACAATGTAGACCTTTGAAAACTGAACGAAT